>JAZBPO010000462.1:0-10453 GCA_036351675.1 Pseudomonadales bacterium | reverse complement strand
TGACCCGCGACAGCCCCTAGCCGGCGGCCCCGTCGAGCAGCCCGCGCCGGCGCAGCAGGATCTCCACCGGCACCGTCACCAGCGGCGGGACGGCCGCGAAGGTCGCGAGCAGCCAGGCCCACCAGGGCCAGCGGAAGTGCAGCGCCGCGAGGATGGCGACGCCGAAGTAGAGCAGGAACGCGCCGCCGTGCAGGCGGCCGAAGAGCCAGACGCCGGAGTCCACGCCCGGGCCGCCGTACTTCAAGTACATGCCGACGAGCAGACCCGTCCAGGTGAACGCCTCGAACCAGGCGATGAAGGAAAAGGCGTGTCTCATGGGTTGCTGTTCCGGTCTCGATGGACGCCCGCGGCTTCGCGGGCGCGAGTGTACGTGCCGCCGTCCGCGCTGCCGACCGCCGAAGCGGCCGAAGCGTGGCGTGGGTCAGGAATCCGGCCGCACGACGCGCAGGCGATCGCCCACGCGGATCGTTCCCTCCCCGTTCACGGCCATGTAGGCCCCGAACAGGACCCCACCCGCGTAACCGTTCTCACGGTGGCGATAGGACTTGAGCGTCGCGAGGGGCTCGCTGGTGCGCACACCGGTTTCCTGGTCCGTGCAGGTGGTCGCGCAGCGCTCGCAGTGCGTCGCGCGCGCGAGCGCCCACCCATCGCCCTCGAGCGCGACGACCGCGTCCTCCTCATAGGCGTCCAGCCCCTCGATGACCACGTTGGGGCGAAACCGGTTCATCGGCACGGGCTCCTCGAGCCGCGTGTTCAGATCCGCGAGGGAGGCGACGCTGGTGACCAGGATCGGCGCAACGTCGACGAAGCGCGATTGCGTCGTGCCGTCGACGAGGGCGAACTCCTCCAGCGGAATGGCCCGCTGGAAGGTGCTCTCCAGCGACACCACGCGCAGCGGCTTGCCGATCGAATCGGAGAGCAGCTCCGCCAGCGCGTCGCCCTGATCGAGGACCCGGACCGCATTGCCGTAGAACTCGATCGTGGATGCTGCTCCGTCCGACGTCACCGTGTGCGTCAGGGACCGGCCACCCGCCGTGAACTCGATGCAGTCCGGCGCGATGCGCCGCGTGCCGACCGTCGCGAGCTTCGGCAGGCGCGCCTGATTCGTGAACTTGCCGTCGTTCAGGATCAGCAGTTGCCGGTCCCCTTCGAGCCCGAAGGGCGACAGTTCGGCCGCGGGCACGGAGGCACCCTGGCAGCTCTTCACGGGGTAGCTGTAGAGGGCACTGACGACGCAGGAATCGGACATGGCGGAGCGCTCCATCGCGGGCGAACCCCAGAGCATACCGATGCGGGTCGCGTGGGACCCGGCTGAGCCGTGGCGGCCCCGCCGAGCCTGATCCCGGGGGTCAGCGGATCAGCCGGATCGCCGGCATCGGATCGAGCGCGCGCCAGGCCCGATCCGCCGTGAGCACCGGGAGATCCGCTTCGAGCGCCAGCGCGAGACAGGCCCGGTCGCCGAGCGAGAGCCCGAGCGCACGGGTCCGCGGCAGGAGCGCACCGGCGATCTCCGCCTGGCGAATCGTGAACGGCTCGAGGCGCACGCCGAGACCGGCCAGGCCCGCCGCGAGCGAACCGACGTCCACCTGCCGCTCGACCGCCTTCCCGACGATCTCGGCGAGATTCACGGTACTCAGGCGTGCGCCGGAGAGCGCCTCCTCGACCGCCTCGCTCCCGGCCTCGCGCTGCAGGAGCGCGAGCACCGCAGAGGCATCCAGGACGACGCTCAGGGTTCGCGCTCCCGAGCCGCTTCGGCTCGGCGTTCCGCGATGAGTTCCTCGGCGAGGCTCACGCCATCACGCACGCCGTCGAAGCGTGCCTGCAGACGCCGGAGCGCCGCGTCCGGACGCTCGAGCACGAGCGCGCCCCCCTCCGCCCGGACGACGAGCCGATCACCGGGCGCGAGTCCGAGCGCGCGCCGCAGCGACGCCGGGATCACGATCCGCCCCTGCGGGCCGATGCGGAGCTCGGTCGATCCGGTGTCCGTCGATGCATCGGTCATGGGGAACGGCTCCTCGCCAACGGGGGCAGCCTGGCACGGATCACAGCATCGTGGCATTTGAATGACCGATGTGCCACAACAGTCGATTCCCCACCATGGACTTCCGGTCCTCCCGCCTTGCACCTATCTTGGCCGGCAACCCGACAGGGAGACCGGCATGTCCGACGCACCCATCGCACCACCCGGCCTGCACCTGCAGTGGCTGGAAGCCCGCGTCGGCGCCGAAGCCCTGGCGCTCCTCGCCCAGCTGCCCCTGCTGCAGCTCCAGGCGCCCCGCGGCCACGGCGAACCGGTGCTCGTCCTCCCCGGCTTCATGGCCGACGACCGCTCCACCTTCCTGCTGCGCCGCTTCCTCGGCCGCATCGGCTATCGGGTCGAGGGCTGGGGCCGCGGCCGCAACGACGGCCGCATGCTCGACCACGTGCCCGGCACCATGCGGCACGTGCAGGTCATGGCCGAACGCAGCGGCCAGCCCGTGAACCTCGTCGGCTGGAGCCGCGGCGGCACCCTCGCCCGGGAGGTGGCCCGCGAATTCGGCGACCGCCAGGGCGCGCTGATCCGCCAGGTCATCACCCTAGGCAGCCCTGTCCGAGGCGGCGGCGCCGCCCGCAGCGTCGGCTGGCTCGCGGAGCGCCAGACCGGCATGCACCTCGAGCAGCTGCAGGCGCTCATGGAAGCGCGCGCCGGCACCCCGATCACCGTGCCCATCACCGCGATCTACAGCCGCAGCGACGGCGTGGTGGCCTGGCGCGCGAGCATCGACGAGCGGAGCCCGGACGTGGCGCACGTGGAGGTGCGGGGCAGCCACATGGGCCTGGGGTGCAATGTGGAGGTGTTCCGGGAGCTGGCGCGGCGCTTGGCGCAGCCGCGGCCGAACGACCGGACCGCGCCCCGGAGCAGCGCGGCACCGCGTGTTCGACGCCGCGATGCGGACTGACGAACGCGATACGCTCGGACGCGCTCATGCCCTCGATGAAGCCTGAGGATCGTTGCTTCATCCTCCTCTTCGGTCCGCCCGCGGTCGGCAAGATGGCCGTCGGCAAGGACATCCAGCGCCTCACGGGCATCCCGCTGTTCCACAATCACCTTGCCATCGAGCCCGTACTGCGCCTCTTCCCGCACGGCAGCCCGGCCTTCAGACGGCTCGTCGACGGCTTCCGCGACAACGTCTTCCGCGAGGCGGCCGCGAGCGATCTGCCGGGGCTGATCTTCACCTTCGTCTGGGATTTCTCGGACGCCTCCGATGCGCAGTACGTTGCGAGCGTCTGCGACGTCTTCGCGGATGCCGGCGCGAGGATCCTGCTCGTCGAACTGAAGGCCGGTCTCGAAGTGCGCCTGCGGCGGAATCGGGGCGCCAGCCGGCTCCGCGAGAAGCCGTCGAAGCGCGACGTCGCAGCTGCCGAGAAGCGCCTGCTCGCGAGCGAGGAATCCCACCAGATGAACTCGAGGGCGCCGCTCGCGCTGCCCTGGGAACACCTTCTCATCGACACGACGCATCTCTCCTCGCTCGACACGGCCCGGCAGATCGTGTCGCATCTGGGATTGCCCGAAAGACCTGACGGCACGAGAACGCCTGACATGAAGTGAGAAACCACCGCCCGCGCGGGCTCAGTGGCCGCGCGCGGCGCTTGCAGGAGCCACATCATGAGCACGCCCTTCATCTCCCGCACCGGCGGCATCCTCAGCGCCGACATCGCCGTCCCCGACCACGAACGCGAGCAGCGCTTCTACGCCCGCGTCCTCACCACCGGCGACACCCCCCTCTGGCGCGACGACCTCATGAACGCCCGGGGCATTCCCGTCATCGGCCTGGGCGAGCGCACCGCGGATCTCGAGCACCTCCCGCTGCAGTGGATGCCCCACATCCAGGTCGACGACGTGGCCGCGAGCGTCGAGCAGGCGCTCGCGCACGGCGGCCGCGAGCTGATGCACGGCAGGGACGACGCGGGCAACAGCCAGTACGCGGTGCTGGCCGATCCGAACGGCGCAGCCTTCGGCATCATCCCGGTCGTACCGCCGGAGATGCTCCCGCCCGCCGGCGACGACGCCGAAGGCGCAGCGCTGACCGTGGGCTGCATCGCCTGGGTCGACCTGACGGTCCCGGACGCCGCGGCGACGCGCGACTTCTACCAGCAGGTCGTGGGCTGGACCCCGCAGGACGTCGAGATGAAGGACGGGATCGAACGCTACGCGGACTTCAACATGCTCGCCGGCGACGGGAACCCGGGCGCCGGCATCTGCCATGCACGCGGCGTGAACGCGTCGCTGCCGCCGACCTGGATGCTCTACCTGCCCGTCAGCGATCTCGCCGAGAGCCTGCGCCGGGTGACGACCGAAGGCGGCCGCATCGTCCACGAGGCCAGGAAGTCCGACGACGAGCTGTTCTACGCCGTCATCGAGGATCCGGTCGGCGTGACGCTGGCGCTGATGCCGGGCTGAGATTCCGCAGCCGCTTCCGCCTCACCCTCAGCCGATCGCCTTGCCGAGCGCCTTCGCCTCCTCCGCGTAGGGCGCGTAGGAGTCCTTCACCGTCGCGTGATTCAGCAGGCACTCGGCGAGCACCTCCTCGCCCTCCGGCTCGTATACCCGCGTCAGGGTCCAGTAGGACTCCACCCGCCGGCTCTCCGAGAGCGCCACGATCTCCCGCTCGAGCCGGTATGGCTGCCCCACGAACAGCGGCCCCTTCAGCAGGCGGATCTCCTGATCCGCGTAGAGCCCCACGGCCGGCCCCTTCACCGGGAAGCCCGCCTCCCGTGAGCTGTACTCCGTCAGCACGCTGATCATCTCCAGCGGGATGATCGCCCGGCCCCAGGGCGAGGCGGCGCCGCCCTCGCGCGTGTACCAGGGCGAGGGCTCGGTGATCTTCGCGAGCTTCTCGTTCAGCGAGAACGGATACAGATCGCCCATGTGCTGGTCGAAGTCCATGACCACCTGCTCCGGCGCGCGGCCGGTCATGCCGACGTGCAGATCCGCGAGGATCACGAGCTGCTCCGAGGGCCGGAGCCGGGCGCGGCGCGCGTCGAGTTCCGACTCGGGGTGTTCCGGGCCGAGACTCGCGGTGCCGGTGAGTACCGGCGTGCCGTCCGCCTTCTCGGCGTGGATGCGCGCGAGGTTCCCGGTCGTACGCTCCACGAAGGCGCGCACCTCGTCGCCCTCCACCACCATGTTCTGGTAGTGCGCGCTGATGCAGCCGCGCTCGAAGAAGGCGTCACCGAAGGTCTCGTGCAGCAGCGGCGCGAACTGGCTGAAGTGCGTGGGCCCCTCGATGGGCGCACCGGAGAAGCCGAGGTCACCCGCGACCGCATCGTCGTGGATGGACGCGTGGCCGTCGTAGACCTGCTCCGCGAGCATCTGCAGGGGACGGCGCAGCGGGCCGCAGAGCGTGAGCGGCGTGTCGAAGGCGGATGCGTCGGTCATGGTGTGCTCTCTCGCTGAGGGGTCTGCGGTGACCGGGGCACCCCGGTCAGTCGTGGATGGCCATGCAGCGCACCTCGATGCTCCAGCGATCGGGCGCGTCCGGCGGCGTGGCCGGATCCTTGAAGGCCGAGTGGAAGCTGAAGGTGCAGGGTCCGTCCGCGGCGCCGTCACCGCGCGCGCCGTCGCTCCGCGCGAGCGTTCCGGCCGAGTCCCACTGCTTGATCAGCAGCGGCTCGTCCCGGGTCAGCGCCGGATAGGTGAACCAGCGCTGGCGCGGCGCGTACTTGGCGAAGTAGTTCTCGCCGATGCGGTCGACGTAGTGGATCTCGAACACGACGAGATCCGCCGGCCCGACGCTGCGGCCGTCGCAGAGCGCGAGGGGCCGGGTCGCGATCGGCTCGGCGGCGATGTTGCGCCAGACGTTGATGATCTCGAAGCGGCGTTCACCGGCGAGGGCCGCGGCCGCGAGCGCCGGATCCACCAGCGTCTCGCCGGGGCCGAGGCGGTGCACGTAGGTGTCGTTCCGGCTCGGCGCCTGCGCGAGCTGACGGAGCCGATCGGGGGCGCTCGTCAGCGTGTAGTCGCCGTGTACGAAGTGCAGCGGCGCCTGCACGTCCTGGCCGCCCGCGAGGCGCTGGCCGGCGGCCCGCCCGCTGGCGGAGCGCACGTTGTGGTCGAAGGCGTGGACCCGACTGGCGCCGCTCACGGCGGCGACCAGCGCCTCACAGGCCGCATAGTAGCGGTCCACCACCGAGGCGTGATCGAGGAAGTCGGGCACTGCGCTGCCGAGCGGATCGTCCAGGACCTCGAAGCCGTTCGCCGCGAGCGTCGGCGCCACCTCGGCGGCGCGCGCATCCAGGATCGGCACTGCGTGCTTGTCCACGACGAGGCCTTCCGTACCCGCGTCGTTGCCGTCCTCGTCGCGGCGCGTGTACACCGCGCCGGTGCGGTGGAGCGAGGACGGCACGGCGGAGTCGAGGAAGTTCAGTTCGGCGTTCGCGGCGATTGCGGTCATCGCTCCTGATCCGGCTCGGGTGGCTCACGGGTGCATCTGCGCGAAGGACCCTAACGCGTTTTCGCGATCGCGTGCGTTCCACCGCCGGGCGCCGCGCGGCATGATCGACGCACGCTTCCCTGATCGCTCCGCGAGGCCACCATGACCATCGAACTCCAGGTGCTGTTCTGGCTCGCGCTCATGCTGCCGCTGCTGTTCGTGGTGCAGGCCACGGCCCTCGCGGCGAGCGGCGGCCTCGGCTGGGGCCTCGGCAACCGCGACGAGGCGCGCGAGGACTCGCCGCTCCTCGGGCGCGCGAAGCGCACGGCCGCCAACCACGTCGAGGCACTCGTGCTGTTCACGCCGCTCGCGCTCATCGCCGCCGTGACCGGCGTCTCGAACGGGACGACCGAGACGGCGGCGCTCACCTTTCTCGGCGCGCGCATCGCCTTCGTGGTCGTGTATCTGATCGGCATCCCCTATCTGCGCACGGCGATCTGGGGTGTCGGACTCCTCGCAGCCCTCGCCTTCGCCTGGGGCCTGTTCACGGGCGCGCCCTGACCTCCACGGCCGCCGTCTTCGAACGCGCTGCCCTCGAAGCCCGCCCCCTCGGCGGGTCGCGCCTCATCGAACTCGTCTGCGCATACGCTCGACAGGGTTCACGCCGAATCGGCACTGACCGGCGTTTGCGCGCAGGCAACGCCGCGCCAGAATGGATGCATGCCCGACCAGTTTCGACAGCAGGACCGACGGCGTGGTGGCCTGGCGCGCGAGCATCGACGAGTGCAGTCCCCCGTGGAGCACGTGGAGATACGCGGCAGCCGCATCGGCCTGGGATGCAACGCAGAGATGTTCAGGGAGGTCGCGAAGCGGCTCGCGCGGCCGCGTTGAACGTGTCGCGACCGTCACTGGCAGCGATCAGTGCACTGGGCTACGTTCGGAATCAAGACCCCCACGAGGAAGGTCGCGCCCATGCAAGGACGCGTCACGCAGGCGCCCGCGCCAGACCGCCCGGCCGTGAGATTACTCTCGATCGACAAGGCCTATCGATTCCTCTCGAATGCACCGAACGCACTCGTGCTGACGAGACGCGCGTGTATCCGGATACACGTACGCTCTGATATCCAGATACACGGACGTCCGTTGAATAACTGTTAGAGCAGGAGGCCTCCTGCCATGGATGACGTAACCGAATTCTTGGTGCTTCGGTACTCACTCATCGAGGAAGCACAAGCGAGCGTAGACACTCATCCTTTACCTGAGCCAAAGGGCAAAGCGGTAGAGATTGCGCTCCGTGGCGATCGGGAATACGCGAGCAAGCAGGCGCGGTATGCTTTTGTTGGCTTCACGCAGCCCGAGCCGCGCGCGCCGTACGTGTTTCCTGCCAGTCGTTTTCTCGTTGGGAAGGTCGCGAAACTAAGGAAGACACACGTCGGAGAGAAAGTGCCCGGTGACATCATCGAGCATGTCGCCGATGACTGGATTCCCCTGATCACCGTCGTCGATGTTGAGGCGCAGCACGTTCTCATCCAACGGAACTGGCGCTTCGGGACGGATTCGCAGATTGCGCGAGCCGTCGAGGCGGGGATGAGGGATCAAGTGCTCGCGTACTACAACCACCGCGTTTTCGTTGAACCGCGCACAGCAAAGGAGGATTTCTGGAAGGTCATCGAAGCTAATCGCAAGATCTACAGACTTGAGCTACGGTTGATCTCGCCCAATATCCTCGATACGAACGAGAAGGCAAAGGACGCGCTCGAGGCGCTGAAGGAACTCTACGGACAAGACGAAGTCGCCTTGGTTTTGGAGAACGAAACCGGTTCTTTGAAAGTTCCAAAGGAACCTGTGGCTGATTATATCGACTATATCGCAGAGGGCGAGGGGCGTTGGAGCGTTGTTACAGAAGGAAGCCGTGGGGGTAAAAAGAAGCACAAGAGCGAGTCGGCACCGCAAACGATACAGCTTAGTGTGCCGAACGAAGATGAGGTCCGGAGTGAAGGGCAGCTGGAACTCGAATCTGGCGCCCCCGCGCCATCTCGGGACCGTACCGACCTTCAACTGATCGCCGAGGCCTACACCGAAACTCAGGAATTGGCGCGTCGAAGAGAAGATGACTAGGTTTATCCTTGTCTTCGTGCTCTCGTTCTCTGCAGCATTGGCTCTAGCCTACTATTGGGGAGCGGCTTTGGCGCCCGTGATTGCAGAAGTCTTGGGTGCGTTTGTAGTGCTGGCAATTACTACTGGCACTATGTCCTACGCACTATACGCGCACGTCGACGGAATTTCGAAAGATGTAGCTGCTGAGAAGGAGAACCTCCCGTTTGAGCCTTACTCGAATGCGCTTGGAAAGCTGGAGAATTTGAAGCGAGAAGTTTTGGTGAACGCAGTCCTCATTCTTGCGCTACTGTTGTTCGAACGACTGCTTCTAGGCATCACAAACCGCTTCCACTCGGACAATGGAGAGCCATTCTCCTGGACGTGGGCGGCCCTGATTTCCCTCCGCGTTGCATGCTTTTTAACTAGCATGACGGCAGCAGCGATCCAGTTTCAAGGCTTTATCATCGCGAATCGTTTTCGTTCGGTAATCAGTGGCAAGTAGCTCCAACATGCGGATCAACGCGGACAGCTTTACCGAGGGCCTCATCTTGCTGACGCAAGCTGGCACCCTCGCTAAAGCTGCCGGCTACCCTTGGCGTTGTACGGCTCGATAGCGTGACGCGAACCGACCGGAGGAAGGAGCCTCATGTTTCATTTGTTGGTGAGCTATGGCGGTTGGGACGATGCGACCGATTCGATCGACATAGGACGGTGCTTCGAATACACCGAAAAGGAGCTGCTGGATAGGTTCAAGCCCGGTGGCGTCATCGCCGTGGACCAGCTGCCGAGCCTACCTGCACTGATCATGAGTGAGACTGGCGGCAGCGGGCCCCAAATTGCACGTATCGGAAGGATCTATCGTGCGTGGGTGGTCGGCAAGGAGCTGAGGTTCGAGTATGGGATTGATGACTCGCTGCCTCAGCTGTCGAACGATGCAGTTGAGGAGCTTTCTAGGCAGCTAGGTATCGACGATTTCGAGTTCCATCGATCTCACTGGGCGATCAAGTCTGCTGACCTCTTTCAGGTTCTTCTGAGAAGCCATCAAAAGACGAAGCCGCAGCCCAGGGTCTTTAGGTTCGACACCGTCGACGGGGTCGATCCTGACCTGCTCTCTCTGATGATGCCGTTCGCGACTGCGTTCGACGATGTTCACGTTGCGGTCCGCGAAGCTGCGGAGTCGCAGGGCATGCAGTGCCTTCGGGCGGACGACATCTGGGACGAGGACGCAGTAATTCAAGACGTTGTATCCCTCCTTGCCCGATCGAAAGTGGTTGTCTGCGACTGCACAGGGAGGAACGCGAACGTTTTCTATGAGGCAGGGATAGCGCATAGCCTAGGGCGCGATGTCATTCTAATCACCCAGTCGGGCGCCGACATTCCCTTCGATCTGAGGCATCTGCGATACGTCGAGTATGAGAACAACGAGGCGGGACGCGCGGAGCTCGCAGAGCGCGTCGCCCGTCGAATCGAAACCCTCAGGCGCCGAGACGACGCGTGAGTCCGTACAACAAGCGGCTCGTTCGGATGGCGCTTCGTGCCACCGCACAGCCTTGGCGTTAGGCGCCTCCCCGGTGTCGACGCAAACTCCTCAACTTCCCGAGTCTCGAATAGACACTGCCCTCGGCACGATCCTCAGAAACTTCAACTTCCTCGAACTCAACCTTGGGCTGTCGATCCGAGCACTCGAGCATCCGGAAGACGTCGAGAGGAGCCACTCGTGGCTATCGAAATCCAGTATTCAGGAGAAGATCGATCGCTTCTCAGAGCTTGTGAAAGCAATCGATGGTGGTGTGGACGAAGAGGAAATCGAGCGATGGCGTCGCGCAGTGTTGCGCGACATCAGAAACTGACCCACATGCGACAAAATTCCTGACCCACCCCTGCTTCACTGGGCCTCCGGAGACGAGGAGGCCCGATGCTGAACGAGGAGGTGGTTTTGGAGA
>JAZBPO010000461.1:0-6724 GCA_036351675.1 Pseudomonadales bacterium | reverse complement strand
GAGGGCGCGGCGGAAGGCGGCGCCGTCGGTGCCGTGGCCGTCGAAGAACCGGGCGAAGGCGTCCGTCGTCTGCAGGTTGAGCTGCGTGCGGTGGATCGCGTCGAAGAGCCTGGTGTGATTGCGGTCGAGGATGTCGAGCTCCTCGGCCGCGTAGTAGGCGGCGGAGAGCGCGCGCCAGGCCGGCGAGAAGGCGACCGGCACGCGCTCGAAGCGTACCCCCTCCGGCAGCGACGCCGTCCATTCCTCGATCTGCGGGTCGAAGTTGCGGCAGTGCACGCAGCCGTAGGAGAAGTACTCGGTCACCACGACCTCGGCGTCGCGCGGTCGGTCGACGCCGGGAAGTGCGACGTAGTGCTGGCCCGCATCGACCTCGCCGAGCGGCTGCATCACGAAGCGGACGCCCACGGCGATCACCAGCAGGGCCGCGGCGGCGAGGGCCCCCGCGATGATCATCCGGACGCGGCGGACCCTGGCGGGCTCCTGATCGCGACGTGCCACGGTTGAACTCCTCTGACTCGGACGCGAGCAATATCGCATGCGCCCCGGGGGCCGACAACGCGACGGCGCGGCGGTCGACGGCCTTCGCGGGGCGGACCTATACTCCCCGCCGCTTCGATTCAGTGGGGACGAGAGGAGAGACCATGAAACTCGGCATGATCGCCGGCTATTCCGGCGCCAAGATCAATCTGCCCATGGAGGCGATCAAGCACGCGGAGGCCTGCGGCTACGACTCCGTGTGGACCTCCGAGGCCTACGGCTCCGACGCGATCACGCCGGCGGCGTGGATCCTCGCCCACACCACGAAGATCCGGGTCGGTACCGCCATCATGCAGATGCCGGCGCGGACACCCGCCATGGCCGCCATGACCGCCATGACCCTGGCGCAGCTCTCCAACGAGCGTTTCATCGTCGGCCTGGGCGCCTCGGGACCGCAGGTCGTCGAGGGCTGGCACGGCGTGCCCTACGGCAAGCCGGTCTCGCGGCTCCGCGAGTACGTGCAGATCATGAAGGCGATCTTCGCCCGCGAGGAGAAGCTCACCTACGAGGGCAAGGTCTACCAGCTGCCCTACAGCGGCGAGGGCGCCACGGGCCTCGGCAAGCCGCTGAAGTCGATCCTCCACTGCGGCGAGGACATTCCGATCTACGCGGCCACGATCACGCCGAACGGCGTGCGCGCGGCGGCCGAGACCTGCGACGGCTTCTTCCCCGTGTGGATGGACCCGGATCAGTACTCCGTGTTCGCCGGTCCCGTCGAGGAAGGCTTCGCCAAGGCGCCCGGCAAGACCATCGCCGACTTCGACATCGCGCCCTTCGTCACCTGCGTCATGGGCGACGACGTCGAGCAGTGCATGATGCCGATCCGCGGCTCCATGGCGCTGTACATCGGCGGCATGGGCGCTCGCGACAAGAATTTCTACAACGACTACGCCAAGCGCCTCGGCTTCGAGGAAGCGGCGGTGAAGATCCAGGACCTCTACCTGGCCGGTCGCAAGGACGAGGCCATGGCCGCCGTACCGGCGGAACTCATCGACGCCTGCCACCTGGTCGGTCCCGCCGACCGCATCAAGGAGCGCCTGCAGCGCTGGAAGGATGCCGACAGGCGCGGCGAGGTGGGCTCCATGCTCATCGGTACGCAGCAGAAGGAAGCCATCGAGCTCATCGCCGGCGAGATGCTCTGACCCACCCCGAACCTGAACGAGGGGTCAGGGCCCCTGTTCAGGTTCGCGGTCATCGACTCCCGCGACGGGCGCTTCAGCGCCCGTCGTCGTCCTTGAGCCCCGAACCTGAACGCGTGACCCCGGGTCGGCTGTTCAGGTTCAGGCGAGGCCGGCTTCTTCGACGAGCGACCAGGCGAGTTCGCTGCGCATGCGGCAGACCTCCTTGTACTCGAGGGCCTTGGCGCTCGAGGCGTTGCCGTCGAGGCCGCGCTTGTAGACGCCCTGGATGATCGCCGCGGAGCGGAACAGGTTGTAGGCGAGGTAGAAGGGCCAGTTGTCGATGCCGTCGCGGCCGGTCTCGGCGCAGTAGCGATCGAGCATCTCGTCCTCGCTGGGGATGCCGTGCTCCCGGAGGCTCGGCAGGCTGCCGAGACCCTGACCCTCGTAGCCGGGCGAGTGGTAGTCCATGCAGAGGTAGCCGAGGTCCGCGAGCGGGTGGCCGAGCGTGGACAGTTCCCAGTCGAGGACGGCGACGATGCGCGGTTCCGTCGGATGCAGGATCACGTTCCCGAGGCGGTAGTCTCCATGGACGATGCGCGTCTCGTCGGACTCCGGGATGCGATCCGGGAGCCAGGCCAGGAGCCGGTCCATGGCCTCGATCTCCTCGGTCTTCGAGGCCTCATACTGGCGCGACCAGCGCGAGATCTGCCGCGCGTAGTAGTTGCCGGGCTTGCCGAAGGTGCCGAGGCCCACGGCCTCGTGGTCGACGGCGTGCAGCTTCGCGAGCACGGAGACCAGGTCGAGGTAGATGGCGCGGCGATCTTCCTTCGACTCGTCCGGGAGCTGCAGATCGGTGAGCACGCGGCCCTCGACCTTCTCCATGACGTAGAACTTCGTGCCGATCACGTCCGCGTCCTCGCACAGCGCGATCATCTGCGGGACCGGAACGTCGGTGCCGCCGAGGGCGTGCATGACGCGGTACTCGCGATCGACCTGATGGGCGGACGGCAGCAGTTCGCCCGGCGGCTGCTTGCGCAGCACGTACTCGCGGCCGGCGCTCTTCAGCAGGAAGGTCGGGTTGCTCTGGCCGCCCTCGAACTGGAGCACCTCGAGGTCGTCGCCGAAACCTTCGGCGCTGGTCGTCAGGAAGCGCAGGAGTGCGCCCTGATCGAATTCGTGGCCGGCCCGGACGGGCGTCAGCACGGGATCGGTCGTGTTCTCGTCGGTCATGCTCGTCCCCCGGTCCGAAACGGCGCGGGAGCATAGCACTGCCCACCACCCACCCCCGAACCTGAACGAAGGCCCAGGGCCCCTGTTCAGGTCGGCGGCGCGAGCGTGCCGGTTCCCCGCCTCGCGCTCGAAGCTGAACAGGGGCCCTGGCCCCGCCGTTCAGGTTCGGTGCTTGATCGGGGTGGGGTGGGGTGCGAGGCTCGGCGGCCGCGACGCCGGGTGGCCCGGCGGGCACGGTGGTCAGTGAGGGAGAGATGGCGATGCAGAAGCGCGTGGCGGTGACGCTGCCCGGTGGGCCGCGGGTCCGGGACACGATAGACCGGGTGAAGTGGGCGGAGGCGAACGGTTTCACGGACGCCTGGATCGCGGACGGGGCCGCGCCGGACGCGCTCACGCTGGCGGCGATCCTCGGCGAGCACAGCGAGACGCTCCGCATCGGCACGGCGGTGACGCCGGTCTACACGCGCGCGCCGACGGTGATCGCTGCGACCCTCTACACGGTCGCGCAGCAGCTGCCCGGTCGCTTCGTCTGGGGCGTCGGCTCTTCCTCGAAGAACATGGTCACGGGCTGGAACGGCATCCCGCTGGACAAGCCGAAGACGCGCGTCGTCGAGACCGTGCAGGCGGTGAAGTCCATGCTGCGCGGCGAGAAGTCCGCCTTCGACGGCGAAACGGTGCACAGCCACGGCTACCGCCAGCCGCCGCTCGAGAATCCGCCGCCGATCTACATGGCGGCATTGCGCGCGAAGATGCTCGAGGCGGCCGCCGAGTACGCCGACGGCGTGATCCTGAACCTCTGGCCGAAGGACGCGCTGCCGAAGATGATCGAGCACGTGAAGATCGGCGCCGAACGCGGCGGCAAGACCGAGACGCCGGAGGTGGTGAACCGCTTCATGGTCTGTGTCACCGACGACGTGGAGCGCGCGCGGAACGCCTTTCGCGCCGCCTTTGCGCCCTATTACGCGACGCCCCAGTACAACGCGTTCCTCGCCTGGGCCGGCTACGAGGACGCGGCGAAGACCATCGCGGAGGGCTGGGCCGAGAAGAACCGCGAGAAGACCGGCGGCGCCCTCGACGACGAGCTGGTCGACGCCATCGGCGTCATCGGCTCTGCCGAGCACTGCCGGGAGCGCATCCGCTGGG
Source organism: Pseudomonadales bacterium (assembly GCA_036351675.1). Taxonomy (GTDB): domain Bacteria; phylum Pseudomonadota; class Gammaproteobacteria; order Pseudomonadales; family Azotimanducaceae; genus JAZBPO01. The sequence goes on along the minus strand of JAZBPO010000461.1, from coordinate 2,693 downwards.
CCATGGAGACGGGTGTCGACACGGCGATCATCGCGCCCATCGCCGTGACCCCCGAGGAAGGCCAGGCGACCCTCGAGGCCTTCACGGCCGAGCACTTCGCGGTCTGAAGGGGCGGGCGAAGGCCGTGGCCGAGTACCGGTGGATCCTGCTCGACCGCCCCGCCGAGGGCGTGCAGCGCATCACGCTGAATCGTCCGGCGCAGCGCAATCCGCTCTCGAACGCCCTGCGCGCGGAGCTCTTCGAGGCGCTCCTCGCCGGCGACGCCGACGAGACCGTGAAGTGCTCGATCATCCGCGGCGCCGGTGGCAACTTCTCCGCGGGCTACGACCTCAAGCAGGACGCCGCGAAGGATCAGCCCTTCTACACGCCGGCGGGCCTCGGCAACTGGCCCCGGCACGTGGTGGAGGGCTTCTTCCTCATCAACGACCTCGCCAAGCCGGTCATCGCCGAGGTCGAGGGCTACTGCCTCGCCGGCGGTACGGAGCTGGCCACGGCCTGTGACCTCGTCTACTGCGCCGAGGACGCGAAGATCGGCTATCCCGTCGTCCGCGCCATCAGTCCGCCCGACAACCAGTTCTATCCCTGGATCGTCGGTCTGCGCCGCGCCATGGAGATGATGCTCACGGGCGATTCGATCAGCGGGACCGAGGCTGCCGCGTGCGGCTTCGCCAACCGTGCCCATCCGGCCGGGGAGCTCGAAGCGGCGGTGCTCCGCACGGCGGAGAAGATCGCGCGCGTACCCACGGACGTGCAGCAGTTCAACAAGCGTGCCGTGCACCGGCAGATGGAGCTCATGGGCTTCCGTGCCGCGGTCCGCGCTGGGACGGAGCTGCAGGCCCTCGCCATGCTCGGCGAGTCCGCCCGCGCGCATCTGCGGGACATCCGCGACGGTGGCCTCACGCAGGCGCTGTCCAAGCGCGACGCCGACTTCGGCGACTACCGGGAATCAGGAGTGAAGGATGAGTGACGCACCCGCGGTGCCCACCGATGCGAAGCACACGCCCTCCGACGGCAGCTTGCTCGTCGCCCTCGGCGACGGCCGTACGCTGGAGCTGGACGGCGAGGCCGGTCGCGCCGTGGTGGAGTTCACCTGCAAGCCGGAGATGTGCCATTCCGGTGGTGTCGCGCAGGGCGGCTTCGTCACGGGCTGGATCGATTCGGCCATGGCCCACGCCTGCATCGCGCGCTTCACCATGGACTACTGGATCGCGACGCTCGAGCTGAAGGTGAGCTTCTTCAAGCCCGCGGGGCCCGGCAAGGTGATCGCCGAAGGCTGGATCGAGCGCGCCGGCAGGCAGACCGTGTTCACGGAAGGGCGTCTGCTGGATCCGCAGGGCGAGGTGCTCGCCAAGGCGACCTCGACGATCCGTCTGGTCCCGAACCGTGCCTGAGGCGGCCGTGGACGGCGTATCGGGCTTCGCCACCCGCAAGGGGCGCTGCGAGATCCGAGGCGGCGCCCTCGAGCTCAGCGGCGAGGATCCGGGTTCGGGTGTCTCCGCGTCGAAGATGGTCCTCGGCTACGGCGTCCTCGGCGCGGTGCTGCTGCTCTCCGGCTTCCTGTTCCTGGACGCCTCGCACTTCGCGGGCATCATCTTCCCGGTCGCACAGACGCTGTTCGGCTTCTGGCTCGTGTCGGCGGCCTGGCGCGGGCGCCGGGTGTCCGATGCGACCTCCATCCGCCTGGACCGTATCGCCTCCGTCGACGAGAACGCACCGCTGCCCGGGCGCCGCGGTCATTTCATGGTGCACTTCACGGACGACGAGGGCCGACGTCGTCGCCGCCTCGTGATGCTGCCGGAGCATGCCGACGCCGCCGCTGCGGAGGCGGCCTTCGAGACCGCCGCCGCCGTACTGCGCGAGGCGCGCTCCGGTGTAGCGGGGCGCGCCTGATCCGTCAGCGCGGGCCCTGGCGCAGTGCCTCGATGCGGGCGTCCAGGGGCGGGTGCGAGGAGAGCAGCTCCTGCAGACCGCTGCGCACACCCTTGGTGATGGCGAAGGCCTGCATGGTCGCCGGCATCTCGTCGGGCATCTGCGCACCGACCTTCAGGCGCTCGAGGGCGGCGATCATGCTGCCCGTCCCTGCGAGGCGGGCGCCGGCCGCGTCCGCCCGGAACTCGCGGTAGCGCGAGAACCACATGACGATCGCCATGGCGAGGATGCCGAGCACGATCTCCATGACGATGGACGTGACGAAGTAGCCGATGCCGAGGCCGCGCTCGTTCTTCAGGAGCACCCGGTCCACGAAGTAGCCGGCGAGGCGTGCGAAGAACATGACGAAGGTGTTCACGACACCCTGTACGAGCGCGAGCGTGACCATGTCGCCGTTCGCGACGTGCCCCACCTCGTGGGCCAGCACGGCCTTCACTTCCTCCGGCCGCATGCTCCGCAGCAGTCCGGTCGACACGGCGACGAGCGCGTCGTTGCGGTTCCAGCCCGTGGCGAAGGCGTTCGGCTGCGCCGAATCGAACACGCCGACCTCGGGCATGCCGATGCCGGCGTCCCGCGCGAGCGCCTCCACGGTCTGCACGAGCCAGCGCTCTTCGGCGCTGCGCGGCTGCTCGATGATCTGGGTGCCCGTCGACATCTTCGCCATCCACTTGGAGATGAACAGCGAGAAGAGCGAGCCGACCGTGCCGAACACGGCACAGAAGGCGAGCAGGGCGCCGAGGTCGAGGTCCACGCCGTTGGCGGCG
>JAZBPO010000460.1:0-2193 GCA_036351675.1 Pseudomonadales bacterium | reverse complement strand
GAACGGCGAGGTGAAGGGCAGGACCGGTTCGCTCACCGCGCTGCCGGTGATCGAGACCCAGGCCGGCGACGTGTCGGCCTTCGTGCCGACGAACGTCATCTCCATCACGGACGGTCAGATCTTCCTCGAGACGGACCTCTTCAACTCCGGCATCCGCCCCTCCATGAGCCCGGGTATCTCGGTCTCGCGGGTGGGCTCGTCGGCGCAGACGAAGTTCATCAAGAAGATCTCCGGCGGCATCAAGCTCGCGCTCGCCCAGTACCGCGAACTCGCCGCGTTCTCGCAGTTCGCCTCCGATCTCGACGACGCGACCCGCAAGCAGCTCGAGCACGGTCAGCGCGTCACGGAGCTCATGAAGCAGAAGCAGTACTCGCCCATGAGCGTCTCCGAGATGGGCGTCTCGCTCTTCGCCGCGACCGAGGGCTACCTCGAGGACGTCGAGGTGAACAAGGTGCTCGACTTCGAAGCCGCGCTCATCGCGTACATGCACGAGGAGCACGGCGACTTCATGAAGGAGATCGACGAGACCGGCAACCACAACGACGACATCGTCGCGACGATGAACAGCGCCATCACCAGGTTCAAGGAGACGCGCACCTGGTGATCACGGCCCGAGGGACTTCGTCGATCATCCGGGACAGCGAGGCGAGCAGATGGCCGTAGGCAAGGAAATCCGCACCAAGATCAAGAGCGTGAAGAACACGCAGAAGATCACGAGCGCCATGGAGATGGTGGCGGCGTCGAAGATGCGCCGGACCCAGGACCGGATGGCGGCGAGCCGGCCCTATTCGGACAAGATCCTGCAGATGGTCGGCCACCTCGCCCACGCCAATCCGGAGTACCGCTCCGAGTTCATGATCGAGCGGCCGGTGAAACGCATCGGCTACATCGTGGTGTCCTCCGACAAGGGGCTCTGTGGCGGCCTCAACGTCAATCTGTTCCGCGCCCTCGTGAAGGAGATGAAGGCGCAGCACGAGGGCGGTCTCGAGATCGACCTCGCCCTCGTCGGCAAGAAGGCCCAGGCCTTCTTCCGCAGCTACGGCGGCAACGTCGTCGCCACCGTGGACGGCCTCGGCGAGACGCCGACCATGGAGGAGCTCATCGGCGGCGTGCAGGTGATGCTGCGCGCCTACGCGGAAGGCCGCATCGATCGCCTCGTCGTGATCTACAACCGCTTCGTGAACACCATGACCCAGGAGCCGACCTTCCTGCAGCTGGCGCCCCTGCCGCCCACGGACGAGGAGGGCTATGCCCACTCCTGGGACTACATCTACGAGCCCGATGCCAAGGAGCTCATCGACGGACTCATCACGCGCTACATCGAGTCCGAGGTGTATCAGGCGGTGGTCGAGAACACGGCCTGCGAGCAGGCGGCGAAGATGATCGCGATGAAGAACGCGACCGAGAACGCCGGCAAGCTCATCGACGACCTGCAGCTGCTCTACAACAACGCCCGCCAGGCCGCCATCACCCAGGAGATCTCGGAGATCGTGGGCGGTGCCGCCGCGGTCTGATCATCGGACCCCACGGCATCGAAAGCGCCCCAGGACTCCAGAGCGAACACACGAGAGGATCCACACATCATGAGTAGCGGACGCATCGTTCAGGTCATCGGCGCCGTCATCGACGTCGAATTCCCCCGCGAGAACGTGCCGAAGGTCTACGACGCACTCCGTGTCGCGGGCCACGATCTGACGATCGAGGTGCAGCAGCACCTCGGCGACGGCGTCGTGCGTGGCATCGCCATGGGCTCCTCCGAGGGCATCGGTCGCGGCCTCGAAGTGGAGAACACGGGCGCGCCGATCAACGTGCCCGTCGGCGAGGAGACCCTCGGTCGCATCATGAACGTGCTCGGTGAGCCCATCGACGAGAAGGGCCCCGTGAACGCGAAGGAGACGCTGCCGATCCACCGCGCGGCGCCTTCCTACGAGGACCAGTCCGGCGCCGTCGAGATCCTCGAGACGGGCATCAAGGTCATCGACCTGATCTGCCCCTTCGCCAAGGGCGGCAAGGTCGGCCTCTTCGGCGGCGCCGGCGTCGGCAAGACCGTCACCATGCTCGAGCTGATCCGCAACATCGCCATCGAGCACTCCGGTCTGTCCGTGTTCGCCGGCGTCGGTGAGCGCACCCGCGAGGGCAACGACTTCTATCACGAGATGCAGGACTCCAACGTCCTCGACAAGATCTCCCTGG
>JAZBPO010000459.1:0-10902 GCA_036351675.1 Pseudomonadales bacterium | reverse complement strand
CTATCTTCGTGATGCCGCCGGCGCGCAGCGTCTCGCCCCCGCGCCGTCACCCGGTGCGCTGACGCGTGTCAGGCGAGCGCTGGCCGCGCGGATCGACAGCGCGGCGCCGGTCGGTGCGGGCCTGCTCCGGGCGCTGCTGCTCGGCGACCGGAGCGCGGTCGGTACCGTGCTCTGGCGTCGGCTCGGCGAGACGGGCACGACCCACCTGTTCGTGGTCTCCGGTCTGCACGTGGCGCTGGTCGCGGGTGCCGTACTGCTGCTGTCGCGCCTGCTCGGCCGCGGCCCCGACGATGCTCGCGTGGCGTCCGCAGCGTTCCTCTGTGCGCTCGCCTTCGGGCTCCTCTCGGGGTTCGGCGTACCGGTCCGTCGTGCCCTCGCGATGCTCGGTCTGCTGCTGCTGGCGCGTGTGAGGCTGCGCGCCACACGGGCCGACGCGCTGCTCATCCGGGCCGCGGCCCTGATCGTGCTCGTCGATCCGCGGGCGGTACTCGACGCGGGTTTCTGGATGTCCTGCCTGGCCGTCGCGGCGCTGGTCTGTGCCGGGGCGCGATCGCGGGACACGGTGGGCATCCGGGCGCTGTTCGCGCGCTGGTTCGCGCCTCAGCTCGCGGTCGGCCTGCTGCTGCTCGTACCCCTGCTCGCGGCCTTCGGCTGGATCCCGCTGCTGGCACCGCTGGTCAATCTGTTCCTGGTACCCATCGTCGGATTGCTGGTGTTGCCTGCGGGACTGCTGGCGCTGCTGTCGGCGCCGCTCGCACCCGCAGCGGCCCAGATCGTGCTGGAACTGCTCGGTGCGGGGCTCGACGCGATGCTCCGGGCGAGTGGCGACTTCGCCCGGGTCCTCGCTCTGCGCCCGCCCGGGCCGGTGCTCGCTGCGCTCGCCGTTCCGCTCTCACTGCTCGTGCTCCTGCCGGCGCCACGACGCGTGCGCGCTGCGGCGCTGCTGCTGCTGGCCTGCGCGATCGTCGCGCCCGTGGCGCGGCCTCGGGAAGGCGACTTCGAGGTCCACGTACTCGACGTCGGTCAGGGCCTCGCGGCGCTCGTGCGGACGCAGCGTCGCGCACTGCTCTTCGACAGCGGCGGTCGCTTCGGCGGCAGCGCCGATGCAGGCGGGCTCGTCGTCGCACCAGCGCTGCAGGCCTTCGGCCTGCGTCGCCTGGATCGAGTGCTGGTGAGCCATGCCGACACCGACCACGCCGGCGGACTCGAAAGCCTGCGCGCGCTGGTCGAGATCGGCGAGCTGCGCGGGCCGCGCGAGCTCTCCGACACGGACGGGCCCTGCGCCCGGCCGCTCGACTGGCACTGGGACGGCGTGCGCTTCGAGGTCCTGCACCCGCAGGCCGCGACGCCCGCGATGGGGCGCAACCGGAGTTCCTGCGTGCTGCGCGTGACCGCGGCGGACGGGGCCGTGGCGGTGCTGCCCGGCGACATCGACCGCTTCGTCGAGCGCCGGATCGCACCCGTCGTGGGCAGGACGGATCTGATGATCGCACCGCACCACGGCTCGCGGACCTCGTCCGGCCGCGCCTGGGTGCGCCATACGCGACCGCGGATCGTCGTGTTCCCGGCCGGTGTGCCCAGCGCCTTCGGCCATCCGCACGCGATCGTCGTGGACCGCTGGCGTGCTGCCGGTGCCTGCCTGCGGACGACGGGACGCTGGGGGATGCTGAGCTGGTCGAGCGACGCGCCGGATCGCATCGGCGCCTGGCGTGCGCGGGACGCGCGCTGGTGGCAGTGGCGCGATTCGCAGCCCGAAGCGCCCTGCGCCTGACCGGTGCGGCGGCCCTCAGCGGGCGACGGACTCCTCGGAGAGGCTGTCGACCATCCGCTGCAGCTCCGTGACGAGGACCTTCTTGTCGTCCGGGGCGAGGAAGTCGCCGATGGTCACCTCGCGGCCGTGGCTGCGGACGGCGATACGCGGGCCGTACCAGGGATGACGAGGGCGCCGCACGAAGAAGCGCGCGAACAGACGCTTGAAGACGTGGCGACTCTGCGGCCGGTCGATGCCCGCCTCGATCTGCAGTTCGTCGTCCGTGAAGGTCAGCACCTCCTGGCGGTGCGTGCGTCGGACGCAGTACCAGAGGCAGCCGGCGAGGAACGTCATCTCGAGCAGACTGAAGGGCAGGATCATCCAGTAGCCACGGAGCAGGAAGCTCGTGCCGATGATCAGCGAGACCGTCGTGATCACCGACAGGAACACGACGTTGGCGCGCCAGCTCCAGGACCGGTTGGGGCGCAGGACGATACGTCCGGTGCGGCTGGCGCTGTCGTAGCTGGAGGAGACCATGCGCGGGCTCGGTGCGGCGGGGCCTGCATCATAGCCCCGGGCGCGTGGCCGGGCGAGACCACGGCCGCGCCGGGGCATGGCGGTCCGCGGCCGGGCGTCGACTCGCGTCCGGGGGGCGACTCGCGTCCTGGCGTTGACCTGCGTCATGGGGCAGCGAGGGAGGGCGATCGATGATCCACGGGTGCAACCCTGGAGAGACGGATCATGAGCAGCCCCTACCGCATCGCACGCACGCATCTCGAGGAAGCCTTCGACGCCGCGGCGGCCGAAGGGCTCGAGGCGGATCGCCTGTGCAAGGCGCTCGTTGCGGAGACGCTCGGGCGCTGGGCCGCCCTGCGCAGCGCCGCCGACGTACGCGACGCGGTGGAGTTCGAACTCGAGCACATGGGCGGCGATACGGACATCCCCTTCATGCGCCCCTAGGGGCGCATGAAGGCCAGCGGCCCGACGCCGTCGCATTGAAAAGGGGCGCTTCCGGCCGCATCAACGAGTCAACAGACCCTGATTCGAGGACTTCCGGATGCGGATGGATCGACTGACCAGTCGCCTGCAGAGCGCACTTTCGGATGCGCAGTCCCTTGCCGTCGGCCGCGACCACGTGCAGGTCGAGCCCGTACACCTGCTGATCGCCTTCCTGGAGCAGGAGGGCGGTAGCATCGCGCCCCTCGTGTCCCGCGTCGGGGCCGATCCCGCGGCGTTGCGCCGCCAGCTCGACACGCTCCTCGAGCGTGTCGCGACCGTGTCCCAGCCGACCGGTGACGTCAGCGTCAGCCAGGAGCTCGGTCGCCTGCTCAACCTCGCGGATCGCCAGGCGCAGAAGCGTGGCGACAGCTACATCTCGAGTGAGCTCGTGCTGCTCGCGGCCTGCGAGGACCGGGGCGAGATCGGCCGCCTGCTGCAGGGTCAGGGCGTGCGGGCGGAGGCGCTCGCTGCCGCCATCGACGCGGTACGGGGCGGCGATGCCGTCGACGATCCGAACGCCGAGGACAGCCGCCAGGCCCTCGAGCGCTTCACCGTGGACCTCACCGCCCGGGCCGAAGCGGGCAAGCTCGATCCGGTGATCGGTCGCGACGACGAGATTCGGCGCACGGTGCAGGTGCTGCAGCGCCGCACCAAGAACAATCCGGTCCTCATCGGTGAACCGGGTGTCGGCAAGACGGCCATCGTCGAGGGTCTGGCGCTGCGGATCGTCAACGGCGAGGTGCCCGAGGGGCTGCGCGACAAGCGCATCCTGGCGCTGGACATGGGGAGCCTCATCGCCGGCGCCAAGTATCGCGGTGAGTTCGAGGAGCGCCTGAAGTCGGTGCTGAACGAACTGTCGAAGGAGGAGGGCCGCGTGATCCTCTTCATCGACGAGATCCACACCATGGTGGGCGCCGGCAAGGCCGAGGGCGCGATGGACGCCGGCAACATGCTCAAGCCCGCGCTCGCGCGCGGCGAGCTGCACTGCGTGGGCGCCACGACCCTCGACGAGTATCGCCAGCACATCGAGAAGGACGCGGCGCTCGAGCGACGCTTCCAGAAGGTGCTCGTGGACGAGCCCAGCGTCGAGGACACGGTCGCGATCCTGCGCGGCCTGAAGGAGCGCTACGAGATCCATCACGGCGTCTCGATCACGGATCCGGCGATCGTCGCCGCGGCGAAGCTCTCGCACCGCTTCATCACGGATCGGCAGCTGCCGGACAAGGCCATCGATCTCATCGACGAAGCGGGCAGCCGCATCCGCATGGAGATGGATTCCAAGCCGGAGGAGATGGATCGGCTCGAACGTCGCCTGGTGCAACTCAAGATCGAGGGCGAGGCCCTGAAGAAGGAGACCGACGACGCCTCGAAGAAGCGGCTCGCCGATCTCGAGGCCACGGTCGCGGAACTCGAGAAGGAGTATGCCGATCTCGAGGAGGTGTGGACCGCGGAGAAGGCCACCCTGCAGGGTGCGACGGCCGTCAAGGAGGAGCTCGATCAGGCACGTGTCGATCTCGACGCGGCACGCCGGGCCGGCGACCTCACGCGCATGTCGGAGCTGCAGTACGGACGCATCCCCGAACTGGAGCGGCGCCTGGAGGCAGCCGAGTCGGCGGAGACGGGCGAGATGAAGCTGCTGCGCAACCGGGTCTCCGAGGAGGAGGTCGCGGAGGTCGTCTCCAAGTGGACCGGCGTACCCGTCTCGAAGCTCCTCGAGGGGGAGCGTGAGAAGCTGCTGCGCCTCGAGGACGAGCTTCACGAGCGCGTCGTGGGTCAGCACGAGGCGGTCACGGCCGTCGCCAATGCCGTCCGCCGTTCGCGCGCGGGGCTGGGCGATCCGAATCGCCCGAACGGGTCCTTCCTGTTCCTCGGCCCGACCGGCGTCGGCAAGACGGAACTGTGCAAGGCCCTGGCCGAGGTGCTCTTCGACTCGGAACAGGCGCTCGTGCGCATCGACATGTCCGAGTTCATGGAGAAGCACTCGGTGGCGCGTCTGATCGGGGCTCCGCCCGGCTACGTCGGCTACGAGGAGGGCGGCTACCTGACGGAAGCCGTGCGTCGCCGACCCTACTCGCTGATCCTCCTCGACGAGGTCGAGAAGGCGCATGCCGACGTCTTCAACGTGCTGCTGCAGGTTCTGGACGATGGCCGCCTGACGGACGGCCACGGTCGCACCGTGGACTTCCGCAATACCGTGCTGGTGATGACCTCGAACATCGGTTCGCACCGGATCCAGGAACTCGCCGGCACGGGCGACTACGACCGCATGAAGGATGCCGTGATGCGCGAGGTGGAGCAGGTGTTCCGGCCCGAGTTCATCAACCGCATCGACGATGCGGTCGTGTTCCATCCGCTCGCGCAGGAGGAGATCCGGCGCATCGCGGACATCCAGCTCGCCTCGCTCCGCGACCGCCTGGCCGAACGCGACCTCGACCTCGAGATCGCCACGGATGCGCTGGACATGCTCGCGGAAGCCGGCTTCGACCCGGTCTACGGGGCGCGGCCCCTGAAGCGCGCGATCCAGCGTGTGCTGGAGAACCCGCTCGCGGAGGCGCTGCTCGCGGGTCACTTCCTGCCCGGGGAGACCGTCCGGGTCGAACTCGGCGAGGACCGGGCCCTGCGGTTCAGTGCACAGCGCGAGGAGGGCGCCGCGGCCTGATCGCCTGCACGATCAGGGGGTGGATGGGCGTACAGTGATCTGATACTGTACGTCCATCCATGTAGCGTGGAGCCCGATGATGACCAACGTGGATCTGTTCGACGATCTCGCCGTGGAAGCTGGCGATGGCGCCGGCCAGGCTGGCGTCGAACCCGTGCAGGCCGAGATGGCCATCCCGCCGGCGGGCACCGTCGTGCGGCGTCTTCGTCGTCTCGGGGCCCCCGACAACGCGTCGGAGGACCCGCACTTCAGGCTCGCCATGCGGGCGGCGCGCAGGCTCCCGCGCAGCGATCGTCGCGATCAGACGCGCCGCCTCATCTGTCACCACCTGCGCTGCATGCTCGAGGATCCCGCACCGGCACACGGCGCACGGCGCTGACGGTCTCCGGGTCGGCGCCTCGGGGTTCGCGGGTCTCAACGCCCCGGACGATGGGGGCGCCATAGCCGCAGGGCGTGCAGCCAGGCCAGTCCCTCACCGCGCAGACAGGTGAGCAGCGTCTGCTCGTCCGAAAGGACGGTCGCGTCCTCGCGGAGGAAGAGTTCCGCCTCGATTCCGTCCTCCTGGTAGTGGAGCGTGAGGCGACGCAGATCCTGCGCCAGTTCCGGCACCAGGGCCGCACGCAGCGCGGCCTCGGCCTCCTGACGCATGGGCAGTGCAGCGTCGTCGGCGTCTCCTGCCGTTTCCGAGACCGGCGTCACCGTCGCCCTCGGCGCCCGTTCAGCGTCCGCCTCGACTGCGCCTCGGAGCGGGTCCACGTGGACGTTGACGCTGCGCACGGCCGGGAAGTGCCCGATCAGCTCGTCCCTGACGGCGGTGGCGATGCGGTGCCCTTCGGAGACGCTGAGGGTCCCGTCGACTTCCACGTCCACGTCGAGCAGCACGTCCGCCCCCATACGCCGGCTGCGCAGGTGGTGGGCACCGCGCACTCCGGGCACCGTGCGCACCACGGCCATGACTTCGTGCAGAGTCTCTTCCGGCAGCCCCGTGTCCACCAGTTCCAGCGCTGCGTCGCGGATCAGCTCCCAGCCGACCCAGCCGATCATCAGTGCGACGGCCATCGCCGCGACGATATCCAGCCAGGGCAGTCCGGCCATGGCCCCCAGCACGCCGACGAGCACCGCCACGGAAGAGAGGGCGTCGCTGCGCGAATGCCAGGCGTTCGCGAGCAGGAGCGGCGAGCCGAGCTCCGTCGCCGCGTGACGGGTGTAGCGGAACACCCACTCCTTGGCGCCGATGGAAAGCAGGGCCGCGGCGATCGCGGGCCAGCCCGGTACGCCGGTGGCACCCTCGAGGAGGCGCAGGAGGCTGTCCTGCGCGAGCCCCCCGGCGATCAGCAGCAGCACGGCACCGAGCACGAGGCTCGCGAGGGTCTCGAAGCGGCCGTGGCCGTAGGGGTGACGAAGATCGGGGCCGGCGCGGGCCCGGCGTGCGACGACGAGCACGGGAACGTCCGTCGCGAGGTCGGTCAGCGAATGCAGACCATCGGCGACGAGCGCATGCGAACCCGCGAGCTGACCCACGAAGAGCTTGCCGACGCCGAGCGCGGCGTCCACGAGCGCGCCGACGAGCGTCACCCGCGTGAGGCGGTCGACGGTCTCGGCATCGGTCGGTGCAGGCTCCATGCTGTGCGCCCTCCGGGCGTCGACGGCCATGACCACGCTCGCTGATCCAGGTCAACGCGGTCGCCGGTCCGGCTCCACTAGTCTGCGCTCCGTGGAATCGAGAAATCCTGGACGAACGCCATGACGGTGCGCTCCGAGACACCGGCCCTGTCCCCTCGCAGGCGTGCGGCCCTGCGCCTCGATCTGGAGGACAGGCAGGCGACCCTCATCACGGAACTCTACAGCCTTTCGCTTCGACACTGCCCCGAGGCACGGCAGCGGGTGCGCGAGTTCGCCGACTGGCGCCTCGACCTCGCGGCGCCGTCGACGGAGTGGGACGGTGACGATGCAGCCGGCCCGCCGCTGGTCGCGGTGCATGGACGGCTGGAACGGTTGTACGCAGTGAATCGGGCGCTGGCGCGCCTGGACGCGGACGACTACGGCTGCTGCGTGCGCTGCGGCGAACGCATCGAGTTCGAGGTGCTGCGAGGCGATCCTGCTCGGACGATCTGCTCCGACTGTCTGCTCTGATCGCCCGGGACCTGTACCGCGCTCAGTCGCCGGCCCAGCTGGTGCCAGCCATCGCTGCGAGCTGATCCGGTTCGAGGATCTCCACTTCCTTGCCGTTCACCGACAGCACGCCCTGCTTCTGCAGGCGTGTGAACACGCGGGAGACGGTCTCGACCACGAGGCCGAGATAGTTGCCGATGTCGCCCCGGGACATGGGCAGACGGAACTCGCGCCCCGACAGGCGCCGTCTGCGCATGCGCGAGGACAGGCTCAGGAGCAGGGACGCGATGCGTTCCTCCGCCGTCTTCTTGGACAGCAGCAGGATCAGTTGCTGATCGTCGCTGATGGTCCGGCTCATGAGCTGGAACAGATGGCGCTGGAGGGAGGGGATGTCGCGCGACAGAGGCTCGATGCCGTCGAAGGGAATCTCGCAGATCGCCGAGGTCTCGAGGGCGACGGCGCTGTTCTGGTGGAATCCGCCGGCGATGCCGGTGAGACCGAAGATCTCGCCGGGCAGATGGAAGCCGGTGATCTGTTCGTCGCCGTCGGGCGTGATGCGATAGGTCTTGATGGCGCCGCTGCGTACGGCGAAGACGGCCTCGCAGGCGTCTTCGGAGCGGTAGACGTGGTCACCCCGATGAATCGGACGACCGCGCTCCACGATGTCGTCGAGCCGCTCTACCTCGCCCGTCTCCAGGGCGATCGGCAGGCATATGGAATTCAGAGAACAGTTCTGGCAGTGGGGTTGAAAGCTGTGCGGCTGCTCTGCAGCGCTGCTCATGATGCAGCTCCGTCCGGTCTCACGGCGCCTCCCCCCGAGTCACCGCAGACCCTGAGTGTAAACCGGAGCTGACAGCAGGTTAAGTCCCACCGGGCCGACCATCCGTCGGCCCGGTACCGGTCCGGGTCAGTCCGTGAACTCGGGCATCGCGCCCATCTCCCAGAGCACCACGGTGACGCCCATGAGGGCGATGAACATGACCAGGGCGACCGCGAGTGCCGCGGAGGCGAACAGGTAGCCACGCTCCTTCGGCACCCTCATGAGATGCGGGATGCCGAGGTAGAGCAGGTACACCGCGTAGCAGGCAGCCAGGGTGCCGGCGATCAGATCGAGCCAGAGGATCGGGCGCAGACCCAGGATGCCGGCCAGGAACAGCGGCGTGTTCGTATAGGCGGCGAGGGTCATGGCCTCCGTGAGCGTCGCGTCGGAGCCGTAGGTCTTCGCCATCCAGTGCACGCCGTAGCCGAGCGCGGCCGTGCCCACGACCATGGCCCAGTAGAACAGGGCGATGATGATCACGGTGCTGTTCGTGGTCATGCGATAGAGCCTGTCGCCCGTCGGCAGGGTCCAGCCGATCTCCGTGACGCCGTAGTAGAAGGCGAGAGCCGGGATGAGCGCGAGGATCATCACCTGACCCGCGACCACACCCGGCAGGCTGTGACGGTCCTCGGCGATCGCGGCCCACTCCCTGTCCGGATGCGTGAAGAGTCCCGCGAGGTGGCTGACGAACATCTATCGTTCCTCCCGTTCGATTAGGTAGACCCGCCGGTCGACGAGTCCCTGGGCGTCTCCACCGGCGCGGCAGTGGAGCGTCGCCGCAGCATCGTCCCCCGAGGACGCTGCGGCCGTGGCAGCAGCCACGGAGAAGAGGGCGCCGCCGGAGAGCAGCGTCCAGAAGCCGAAGGCGATGATCGAAGCGCCGGCCAGGCGACGCGTCCGCGGGGCGCGCAACGCCTCGGCGAGCGGGGCGCCGAGGAGCGCCGCGCCGGAGACGGCGGGCAGGGTCCCGGCGCCGAAGGCGATCATGAGCAGGGCGCCCCCCGGCGCCGATCCGGCAGCCGCGAGGCTCCAGGCGAGCGTGCTGTAGACGAGGCCGCAGGGCAGCAGGCCCCAGGCGAGGCCGAACAGCAGGGGACGGGCCGGGCCTTCCGCCTGTGCCGCGACGGCGCGAGCCGTCCGGAACAGGCCGCCGCCGACCCGCTCGACGGCGAGGAGCCCGCGCCAGAGGCCGGCGACGTAGAGGCCCATGGTGATCAGCATGGCGCCCGCGACGGCGCGCAGGATCAGGGTCGCGCCCGGCACCAGATCCGCCGCGACGGCACCGGCGCCGCCCGCCAGGGCGCCGAGCGCGCCGTAGCTCGCCAGCCGTCCGAATGCCTGCAGTGGCAGTGCGAGGGCCGCCGCGCCCGGGCCTGACGGCGTCGCGCAGGCGCGCATGCCGAGGGCGGCCGCGATACCGCCGCACATGGCGATGCAGTGCCCGCTACCGAGCAGGCCGAGCGTGAAGGCCGTGAGCAGGTGTTCGCCGGCGGGCATCACCGCGGCGTCTGCCCGTCGTCGTCGCTCCCTTCATCGGCTGCCCGCTCGGCCGTCGGAGTCTCCTCGAAGAGAATGCGCTGCGCTTCGCGGTCGAGATCGTCGAACTGGCCACTGTCGACGGACCAGGCGAGGGCGCGCAGCGCCAGCAGCACGAGGACGATGGAGATGGGGATCAGCACGATGATCACGTCCATCAGCGTTCTCCGTCCCGCAGCAGCGACGCGGAACCGAGCATGACCACGAGGGAACTCACGGACATGCCGATGGCGGCGAGCCAGGGCGTGACCATGCCGCTCAGCGCGAGGGGAACGGCGAGGACGTTGTAGCCGAGGGCCCAGCCCAGATTGAGGCGTATGCGGCGACGCGCGGCGCGGGCCGTGCGCACGAGTTCGGGCAGGGCATGGAGACCTTCGTCGAGAAGCACGGCATCGGCTGCGGTGCGCGCGTAGTCACTCGCGCCGCCGACCGCGACGGATGCACTCGCACCGCCGAGGACGGGCGCGTCGTTGATGCCGTCACCCACGTAGACCACGTGCCTGCCGCCGCTCATGCGCGCCTGCAGCCAGGCGAGCTTGTCGGCGGGCCGGGCCGACGCGCACCAGGTGCCGATGGCGAGTTCGCCGGCGATGCGTGCCGTGCGCGCCTCGCTGTCGCCGGAAAGCATCAGCGGTTCCAGCCCGAGCGCTCGCAGTTCGTCGAGTACGGTCTCCGTACCAGGCCGGATGCGCTCGCTGACGGTATAGCGCGCGACGGGCTCGGCCGTACCCTCCCGTGCGAGCACGAGTTCCGCGCCGCTTTCGTCCCCGTCGTCTTCTGCCTGTCGGTCCGCGTCGGCACCGCGTCCGAGGAACCAGCGGACTCCGTCGACCTCGCCGCTGACGCCCGCGCCGGCCTCGATACGGACGTCCCGGGCCACCGGAGCGTCGTCCGCGAGGCCGGCGAGTACGCGCGCCAGCGGGTGATCGAGATCGCGTTCGAGCGCTGCGACGATCCGATCCGCGGTCCTGTCGCCCGTCAGACGCCGGACCTCGAGGGCGAGGGGCTCCGTGAGGGTGCCCGTCT
>JAZBPO010000458.1:0-16208 GCA_036351675.1 Pseudomonadales bacterium | reverse complement strand
TCGGCATAGTGGTCGGGCACGGGCGCTTCCTCGTAGTGATGGATGCCCTCGATGCGCCCCTTCAGCGGATCGAGCATGCGATCTACGGCGGCCATGCGCAGCGTGGTGGCCCACGGCGCGCGCGTGCGGAAGAGGAACAGGATGGCCTCCTCCAGGCGCTCGCGCAGCGAGGGACCGACGTGATCGGCGCCCCGCACCAGGTGGTACTCGTGCGGGATGCGCTGCGCCCAGAGCACGCGGTGCAGGAACTCGGCGCCCTCGTAGAGCCAGAACTGGTCTTCGTCGCCGGCCTCGAGGTAGATCTGCAGCGGCGCATCTCGGATCGCCGAGGGCGCGTCCGCCGCCATGGCCGGCGGGTGATTGGCGCGCCAGTACTCGGGGTCCACCGGCGATCCGAAGGCGCGTTCGAGCAGCTCGTCGCTGCGCCAGAAGCGGTGCTCGGGCGCCATGTCCTCGAAACGCAGGATCGGTTCGATGCCGGGCTCCAGCGCCGCCATGGCCGCGAAGGCATCGGGGTGCCGGAAGGCGATGCGCAGGGCGCCCATGCCGCCCATGGACACGCCGGTGAGGTAGGTCCCGGAAGGCTCCGCGGTGACGGGCAGGGTCGCGCGCAGGTGCTCGAGGAAGGGTCCGGCGACGAAGTCCTCCCAGCGTTCGCTGCCGTCGCGGTAGTTCATGTAGAAGCCGCGCGGTGCCACCGACGGCATGACGACGACGGCGGGCGGAATGGCTCCGCTCGCCCAGAGCGCACGCCAGATGGCCGCCTGATCGAACAGGCGCTCCCGGTTGCCGCCGCCGCCGTGGAGGTTGATGACGAGCGGCAGGTCCTCGAGGTCGCGGAAGCCGTCGGGCGCGATCACGGCGTACTCGACCGGCGAAGGCACCAGGTCGGATGCCATCTCCGCGCGGATGGACTCGACCGCGTTCGCGGGTCCGCAGGCACAGAGCAGCAGTGCCAGCGCGATGCGCACGAGTATGCCGTTCATGCCTTCTCCTCCCCTCCTCGATGCACCTCAGCGCGCCGGCGGATGCAGCGCCACCTCGAACATCGGGTACTCCCGCTCGTCCCAGAACACCTTCCCCGTCGGGCCGTCGTCGGGCAGCGTCGCGAGCATGCGCGCGGTGGGCACGGTGGCCTCGGGGCCCTGCATCTGCGGCATGTCGCGGCCCCAGATCCCGGTGTTGGTGGGCCCGGGAATCAGCATGTTGACGAGGATGCCGCTGCCCTCGAGTTCCTTCGCGGCGACGCGCGAGAGCGTCCACATGGCGGCCTTCGCCGCGCCGTAGGCGCTGGTGCCGGGCTGCGCGAACTCGGCGTTGCGCGAGATCGTGTTGACGATGCGGCCGTGGCCCTGGCGCCGCATGTGCGGGATCGCGCAGCGCATGCCGTTCATGCAGCCGAAGAGGTGCACGGCGACGTGCGCCTCGAAGGCGCCCGGCGGTGAGTCCTCGACGCTGTGGTCGTAGCCGAGGCCGGCGTTGTTGAAGAGCACGTCGAGGCGGCAGGTCTCGCTCACGGCGAACTCGATCATGCGCGACACCTGCTCCGCATCGGCGACGTCGGTCGGCACCGTGAGGATGTCCTCCGGCAAATCGGCGAGACGCGCCTCGTCGATGTCGGCCGCGACCACGCGCGCGCCCTCCGCGGCGAAGGCCTCGGCCCAGGCGCGGCCGATGCCGCTGCCCGCGCCGGTGATCAGGATCGTCCTGCCTGCCACGCTCATCCGTCTCTCCCCGTTCTCACTGCTGCAACTGCTGCTGCCAGTCGAGCCAGGTCTGCACCGCGAGATCCGGCCGCTGCAGCACCGAGCCATGGCCGACCTGCTCCAGCACCTCGAGGCGCGCGCCCGGGATGCGCGCCACCAGGTCCCGGCTCGAGGCGAGATTCGGGTCGTGATCGCCGGTGGCGACGAGCAGCGGCGGCCGCGACTCGAGCGCGGCGATGCGGTCCGCGGCGGCCGGCAGGTCGAAGCGGCGCGCCGCCGCGAGTGCGGCCTGCGCGGCGGCGGGGTCGGCGTGGCGGTTCCAGCCGTCCGGACGCTCGACGCGTGCGATGCCCGCCGCCTCCTGCAGCGCGAGCGCGTCGCGCGCACCGCGCTGCTGGGCCTCCACGTCGGCGGCGCCGATGCTCGCATCGAAGAGCGCTGCGCTCAGCACGCGCTCGGCGTGCAAGGACAAGTACGCGAGGGCCGCGCGCGAACCCCAGGCCATGGACCAGAGGTGCACGCGATCGACGCCGGCGTGATCGAGGATGGCGTCGGCATCCCGGGCGTACTGCTCGAAGCTGTACCGGGCCGGGTCAGCGGAAGGCGAACTCTCGCCGACGCCGCGCACGTCGAAACGGATCAGCCGGTAGCGGTCCGCCAGCGCCTCGACCACGCGATCCCACATGCGCAGCGTGCACAGCGCGCCGTGCCAGAGCAGCACCGGCGGCGCGTTCTCCGGCCCGTCGCATTCGAAGTGCAGTCGGCTGTCTTCGAAGTCGAGGTACATGGGGGCGGGGCCTCAGTTGGGCGTGGCGATCCAGCGCGCACGCTCAGGTCGACAGGAAGCCGCCTTCCACCGGCAGCGCGCTCCCGGTGATGAAGGCGGCGTCATCCGAGAGCAGGAAGGCGATGGCGGCGCCGTAGTCCTCGTAGGGCCGGCCGGCGCGCGCGATGGGCTGCCAGCCACGCGGCCGCGGCAGCTCGGCGTTCGGCGTGGACTGGCGCTGCCGGTCCTCGCTGGCATGCCGCCCGAGGTTGCTGCCTTCCACGGCGGCGGGCTGGATGGTGTTGGCACGGATGCCCTGCGGGCCGTAGTCGACGGCGATCTGCCGGGCGAGCTGCATGAGCCCGGCCTTGGACACGGCGTAGGAGGCGTTGGCGCCGCCGGGGCCGATCACGGAACCGGCGATGGACGCCGTGCCGACGAAGCTGCCGCCACCACCGGCGAGCATGTGCGGGATCGCGTGCTTGGCGCACAGGAACGCGCCGGTGAGGTTCACGTTCATCACGAAGTGCCAGTCCGCGAGCGCGGTCTCGTGGATCCAGCCGCGGCTCGCCGTACCGGCGTTCGCCACCATGCCCCAGAGGCTGCCGAAGTGTTCCACGGTGCGCGTGACGGCGGCCTCGACGCTCGCCTCGTCGGCCACGTCGCACTCGATGGCGAGGGCCTCGCCACCGGCGGTGCGGATCTCCTCGGCCACGGCCTCGGCGAGCGCTGCGCGCACGTCGAGCACCGCCACCTGCGCGCCCTCGTCGGCGCAGCGCAGTGCGGCGCCGCGGCCGATGCCGCTGCCGCCGCCGGTGATCGCCACCACGCGGCCGGCGAGACGTGTTCGGTCCACCATCGTTCGACAGCCCCCCGCTTCTCTCCCCCTGAGCAGCCTACGCCAGCGTTCATCGGCACGGGAGCTCGCGCAACGCTGAAGGGCACGACCTCTGGAGGGGTGAGCAGCGGCCGCAATCCTCTCGGGGGCTGGCCAATGTGTCGAACGCCCTGAATGCTGTGGCTTCATCCGTACACGCGTGATGAAGGCAACGAGGAGACCAGCGGGTGCCAGTTCTGCGCAGATCCGATCGATTTGTCGAGGAGCATGACCGACCTGCGTGCGGACCGGGGCGAAGTGAATGGCTCACGCCGCCGGGGACGCTGACGCAGTTCGGGGCGGTGATCGAGACACTGCCGCCGGGCTCGCGTTCCTCCATCAAGCACTGGCACGCGGAGGAGGACGAACTCGTCCTTGCTCTGGAGGGCGAGGTCACCCTCGTCGAGGGCGCCGAATCGCACGTCCTGTACCCCGGAGACGCCGCGACGTTTCGCGCCGGCGTGCCGGCCGGCCACTGCCTGGAGAACCGATCCACCGAACCGTGCCGCTACCTCGTCGTGGGTACCCGTGCTGCGCAGGAAGTGGCGACGTATCCGGACCACGACCGTATCGCGATCATGCGAACCGACAGCGACGAGACGGTCTGGACAGACCTTCGCCATGCCCCTGCGGACGATCCCTATCGCCGCGCATACGACGAACGAGGTTGAGTCCCGGTACGGGATGACTCGTCCGAGCTCGCGTCGAGTTCCATTCGGGACCATGGGCTTGCCTGCCTGGAAGGCGCAGCCCTCCGGTCGCGCACCCAGGCCATGCGGCAGACCCGCCCGCTGCTGCGATGGACCTGAGGTCCTGCAGACTTACTGGACGCATTCGGATCGGATACGCATGCTTGCATGCGGAAAACATGAAACGGAGGGTCTCGCATGTCCAGGATGATCCAGATACGCAACGTCCCTGAAGACCTTCACCGCGCACTGAAGGCTCGCGCCGCACTCGAGGGGCGTAGCCTCAGTGACCTCATTCTCGACGAGCTGCGCGTCCTCGCGACACGGCCGTCAGCACGGGAACTCGAAAGACGCCTGGCAGCACGCGAACCCGCAGGGCTGCACGAGTCCTCAGCTGCACTGGTTCGGGAGGAGCGGGACGCACGGTGATGCGCCTGCTCATCGTGGACGCGTCGGTCGTGATCGACCTGCTCGCGCGCTTCGATCCGGCACCGCTGGAGGCGATGCTGTTCGCACCGGATACCGTGCTGGCGGCACCTGCGCTGCTCGACGTCGAGGTGCTACAGGTATTCCGGCGCCTCGAACGAACGGGCGCATTCGAGGACCCGGGCGCAACCCTGCTGGACGACCTTCGCGCCCTGCCGATCGAGCGCTATGCGCACCGGCCCCTCTTGCCACGCGTATGGGCCAGGCGGACCAACCTCACGGCCTACGACGCCACCTATGTCGCGCTTGCAGAAGCCCTGGGTGCGAGCCTCGTCACGCGCGATCGCAGACTCGCCGCGGCGCCGCTCGACGGCGTGGAAGTACTCGTGCCCTGACATCGCGTAGATCGTCGCTGCGGCCGACCGGTAAGCTCCAGGGGCTTCGAGCGACGATTGCCCCATGCCCCGGAATCCCTACGACGACGGCGCTGACCGCTTCTTCACCGAGTACGAAGGCATCCCCTTCGAGCAGGCGCATGCGCGCTTTCTCGAGTTCATTCCGCGCGCCCCCGTGCCTGCCGTGGCCGGTGGCGCCTCGGGCAGAGGCTCGGACGGCGACGACCCACCCGCTCCGGGCGCTGCCGCACCGGGCAGGCGTGCGGGCGCGACGGGTGCCGAAGGCAGCCTCGTCCTCGACGTGGGCGCGGGCTCCGGCCGCGACGCCGCCTGGTTCGCGGCGCGCGGCCACGAGGTGTTCGCCGTCGAGCCCGCGACGCGGCTGCGCGAGGTGGCCGCCGCGCACCACACGCACCCGCGCATCCACTGGATCGACGACCGCCTGCCGGGCCTCGAACGCATCACCCGCGCCGGCACCACCTTCGATGTCGTATGGCTGTCCGCGGTCTGGATGCACATCGCACCGAGCGATCGGCCGCGCGCGTTCCGCAAGCTGGCGAATCGCCTGCGCCCGGGCGGCCGGCTGTTCCTGAGCCTGCGCCACGGCGCGTTCGACGACGACCGCCCGGCATACTCCGTCGATGCAGCGGAGGTGCTGAAGCTCGCACGGGAGCATGGCCTGGTGTGCATCCAGCACGCCGGCGCGATCCCGGACGGCCGCGGCCGCCAGGGCGTCAGCTGGGAGAATCTCGTTCTCGAGCTGCCGGACGACGGCAGCGGCGCCTTCCCGCGCCTGCGCAACATCATCCTCAACGACGACCGGGCGGCCACCTACAAGCTCGGCCTGCTGCGCGCGCTGCTGCGCATCGCCGACGGCAGCCCGGGCCTCGTCGAACTGGACGACCACGGAGATGCTCGCGTCCCGCTCGGCCTGGTAGCCCTGTACTGGATCCGCCTCTATCGGCCGCTGCTCGCCGCCGACTTCCGTCAGGCGCCGGGGACCACGGGCTACGGTTTCGCCGATGCGGACTTCGAGGCACTGCGAATCGCGAACTCCCTGTTGAAGCCCGGCGCACGATTCCGCGGAAACACCGCCACGCATCTGCAGCGCGCGCTACGCAGCGCCGCAAAGCACATCCGCACCATGCCGGCGAACTTCATAACCGACGCGAACGGACGCCCGGTGTTCCGGACGCACTACCAGGGGCAGCCGAACACCTCGGACCTGCGCCTCGACGCGCCCACGCTCCGCGCCTTCGGCGAACTCGTCGTACCGGCCCCCCTCTGGCGCGCCATGCGCCAGCACGCTGTGTGGATCGAGCCGGTGATCGAGAGCGAATGGATCGCCACCATGCGGGGCTACGATGCGAGCCTCGGCCGGCGTCCGGGAACCGACGCCTACCTTCGGGCGCTCGCCTGGATCGAACCGGACCGGGATACGCGAGAGGTGCGCGCCATCGTCGACGGTCTGCGCGGCACCGGCGAGTTGATCCACTGCACCTGGCGCGGGACGCGGTTGCGCGCGGACTACGCCGTGGATCACGTCGTGCCGTGGGTCCGCTGGCCCTGCAACGATCTCTGGAACCTGGTGCCCGCATCTGTCACGGCGAACTCGGCGAAGGGCGATCGGCTCCCTTCGGCGGATCTGTTGACCCGCTCGGAGGACCGCTTCTGCGAGTGGTGGACGCGCGTGCGGCGGGCAGACGACGAAACGTCGGAGCGCTTCGAACAGGAGGTGCAGGCAACGCTGCCCTTCGTGGCACAGCCTTCGAATGCGCAGGAGCTGTTCGACGGCTTAGCGCTACTGCGGGCAAGCCTCAGGCGGGATCAGCAGATTCCGGAGTGGGCGGGGTAAGGCCTGGCAGGCGGGTCAGGCGCGCGGGGTCGGAGTCGGCTTCTGCAGAACGTCGCTCCGGGAGAGACGAGCTGCCCGTCCGGCAGGGCGACTCCGACCCCTTTTCCGGGCCGCTCGCAGCATCGACCGAACGAACCGCCGGACCTGCGTAGAATCCACGTATTCGTGACCGTACGCCTGCTGCCAGAGTGACCACTCGACCGGACGACCGTCCCTCCCTCGACCTCTTCGCCACCGACCCGCCGCCCGCGGACGCCGTGGCGGATGCCACGCTCACCTGGCCAGACGCCGCGCGATTTCCCCTGAACGAACAGGGCACGGTCGGCGCCGTCGTGGAAGCCGACCTGCGCGCCTCGAAGGAGCCGTTCATCGCATCGGGCTACGCCGGCCTCGACAGGCTCCTCGACTTCGTCGCGCGCATGCCAGGCGATCGGCCCGTGCGCATCCTCATCGGCCACGAGCCCTATCCCTCGCGCCGCGAGCACTTTCGCCTCGAACACGCCGACCTCGGCCTGGAGATCGAGCGCTACTGGCTCGCCCGCGGGGTCTCGCCGGCGCTGAGCGCGCGCCTGCTCGTGGTGATCGAGGGGCTGCGTGCTGGGCGTATCCGCGCGCGTATCGTCCAGGGCCGGCGCGCGCTGCACGCCAAGCTCTACGTCGGGGACGCGGCCGTCACGATCGGGTCGAGCAACTTCTCCGATGCGGGCCTGCGCACGCAGATGGAGGCGAACGCCCGCTTCGAACGCGACGCCGAACCGGAGCGCCATGCGGAAGCGGTGGCGATCGCGGAGAACTTCTGGTCCCTCGCGGACGACTACGCGGAGCGCCTCATCGAACTCCTCGAGCGCCTGCTCCTGCCGACCGAATGGCAGCGCACGCTCGGCCGCGCCTGCGCGGAGCTGCTCGAGGGCGCCTGGGCCGAACCCTGGATGCGTCGCGGGCTCCTCGACGACAGCTCCACGCTCTGGCCCTCCCAGCGCCAGGGCATCGCCCAGGCGCTCTACGTGCTGAGCCGGCAGGGTTCGGTGCTCGTCGCCGACGCGACGGGCTCGGGCAAGACGCGCCTCGGCGTGCATCTGCTCGGCGCGACGCTCGCGGAGATCGTCCGCTCCGGGCGCCTGCGCCAGGGCCGGGCGACCATGGTGTGCCCGCCGCTCGTGGCGGAGAACTGGTCGCGCGAGGCGCAGCGCGCGAGCGTCCCGCTCGACGTGGTCTCGCACGGCCGCCTCAGCCACGGCCGCGCCCGCGATCACGACGAGGTCGTAGACGCTCTGCGCAGGGCCCAGGTGCTGTGCGTGGACGAGGGCCACAACTTCCTCAACATCGCCTCGAACCGCACGCAGCAGATCCTGCGCAACCTCGCGGACCACGTCGTGCTGTTCACGGCCACGCCGCTCAACCGCTCCGCAGCGGATCTGCTGCGCATCGCCGACATGCTCGGCGCCCGCAACCTCACGCGCACGCTCTCGCCGGAGGAGATCGACCTGCTGCGCGCGGAGATCCAGCGCTTCACGGTGCGCCGTACGAAGCCCATGCTGAACGCGCTCGTCGAGCGCGAACCGGACGCCTACGTAGACGCGGAGGGACGCCGCTGCCGCTTTCCGCGCCACGAGGCGCGCACCTATGCGCTGAACGAGTCGTCCGAGGCGCGTGAGATCGCGCGGCGCATCGGCGAGGTCGCGGACGGCCTCCTCGGCGTCACCCACTTCCGCGGCACGCTCGAAATGCCCGTGGCCCTGCGCCGCCAGGGGGTCACGGAGCAGCGCTATCTCGAGGCGCGTCTGCGCTCCGCCAATCGCCTGTCGCGGCACATGGTGGTCAGCAGCCTGCGCTCCTCCCGGGCGGCGCTCCTCGAGCATCTCGTCGGTACGGAAGCGGCCGTGGCGCAGCTCGGCCTGGCCTTCGGCAAGGCGAACGCCACCGGCGACGTGCTCGGGCAGCTCGACGCCCTCGCCGGCCACTGTCGGCGCTCGAAGCTAGAGGTAGATCTGCCAGCCTGGCTGCGCGATGCGGACGCACATCGGGAAGCCTGCGCCGCCGATGGCGCGCGCTACCGGGAGATCCGCACGCTCCTGGAAGCCCTCGACGACGAGCGCGAGCGCGCCAAGGCCGCGCACCTCGCCCGCGTCGCCGAGGATCATGCGCTGCTGCTCGCTTTCGACGCGCGGCCCATCACCCTCGCGGTGATCGCGGCGCACCTGGCCGAACGGCCGGAGACGCTCGAGGTCGTGATCGCCACCGGCGATCGTGGCAGCGACCGGGCGCGCACGCTCGAGGCATTCGCCCGGGGCTCCGAGGCCCGGGGCGTGATCGGCCTGTGCTCGGACAGCCTCGCGGAAGGCGTGAACCTGCAGCAGGCCTCTGCGCTCGTGCATCTCGACATGCCGAGCGTGGTGCGCATCGCCGAACAGCGCGTCGGCCGCGTGGATCGCCTCGACAGTCCCCACGCTGTCATCGAGGCCTGGTGGCCGGAGGACGCGCCGGAATTCGCCCTGACCTCGGACGAACGCTTTCTCGAGCGCTACGAGACGGTGGATCGCCTGCTCGGCGCGAACATGCCCCTGCCCGAGCACCTCGCGGCAGCGGAGCCGGTTTCCGCGGCCGATCAGATCGCGGCCGCCGCGGCGGCGGCGCGGAGCGGCCCCTGGGACGGTATCGAGGACGCCTTCGCGCCCATCCGCGGCCTCGTCGACGGCGAGCTGCCGCTCGTGCCCCGCACCGACTACGACGCCGCCTGCGGCGAGCTCGGGCGCGTGCGCAGCCAGCTGAGCGTCGTCGCCGCGGAGCGGCCGTGGATGTTCCTGTGCATGCACGGGGGCGCCTTCGCGGCACCGCGCTGGCTGCTGCTGGAGGACGACGACGGACCGCCGATCACGGAACTGCCGGCCATCTGCGCGGCGCTGCGCGATCGGCTCGCGCTGGATCCGCCCACGCGCACGCAGGATGGCTCGACGGAGACGCTACAGCAGCGCTTCCTCGATCGCCTGCCGGCCCTCGAGCGCGCACTGCTGCCGCGGCGCAAGGTCCGCGCGCTCGAGGAGCTGACGGCGGTGCTCGATGCGCAGCTCCGCGCCGCCTCCCTCGGCCGCTGGCGCGCGACGCACGACCGCCTGCAGCGCCTGCGCGCCCTGCTCGACGGCCGCGCCGGTGGCGAGACACCGGACTGGGACGAGACCGCGACGCGCTGGCTCGATCTGGTGCGCCCGACCTGGTTCGAACTGCTCGCGCGGCCCCGGCGCCGCAAGCCGCTGCTCCTACGCGACATCCGCGAAGCGCTCGTCGAGCAGGGGGCACGGCTGGAGGAGGAGATCGCGGAGGTATTCGGCGAGATCCCGCGCCTCGCGCCGGTCGAGGAGCGCGTATCGGCATGCATCCTCGGAGCGCCGGCCGCTACGGAGACCGTAGCGAACACGGGCGGGTGACGGCCACAGCGGCAACTTCACACTCAGTAGACCCCGCCGCCTCTTCCGATCCGCCGCCTATCCACCTCCTGCCGAAGCGCCTCGCGCGACAGGTCCATCACGTCCCTCGAGGCGGCGCCACCCTTGGTCCGTTCGGCATGCGGACTGGCAGAGCCGCGTCCGCTCCGCGCGGGAGAAGCGTGCACGCGTCGCGGTCGCGACATTGCATCAAGGCCGGCATCGCGACCGACGAGTGGCCGGGCAGGACGCACGAGCGGCCCTGCCCCTGCTGGTTCGTCGTCTGCGCGGCGACAGAATCCGGGCGTGATACGGACGTCGACGGGCCGCGCATGAAGTTCTTCCCCAACGAAGCCCCCGACCACAACCGCGGCGAACGCCTCTGCTGGAACCTTCTCAAGCAGGCGCTCGACGGCACGGAGGGGGTCACCTACTACCGCTACCCCGTCTTCAGCGGTCGCGGTTCGCAACGGCGCGAGCCCGACTTCCTGGTCGTGAGCCGCAAGTACGGCGTCTGGGTCTTCGAATGCAAGGGCGCGCGCCTTTCGAACATCGTGGAGATCCAGGGCCAGGAATGGCAGATGCGTCAGTGGTACGACGAGTGCATCACACCGGTCCAGCAGGCCGAAGACCAGATGTGGGAAGTGAAGTCGCTCGTCGAGCGCGATCGCACCCTGCGCGGCCTCGGCATCGCGTTCGACTACCGGGTCGTCCTGCCCTTCATCAGTGAACAGGAGTGGCAGGCCGCGGGCTTCGCCGATCACCCGACCACACAAGGCGTCGTACTCACGAGCGATGCCCTGGAACGCCCTGCGCTGCGCACGGAACTTCGCGAACACGGCCTTGCGCACATGCCCGAACTCTCGGATGAGCAGTGGGACGCGCTCCAGGCCGCGTTCCGCGGCAAGGCGAGTGACGAAGAACCCCGTGCGGTCGCCGACGACACGCCGACCTACAGCCCCTTGCGCACGATCCGTGCGCTCCAGACACGCCTGAAGCAACTCGACAGCGTCCAGGAACGCGTCGCGCACGAAACGCCCGAGGGTCCTCAGCGCATTCGAGGCCTGGCAGGAACGGGCAAGACCGTACTGTTCGCGAAGCGCGCGGCACGCATGCTCGCTGCACATCCGGACTGGGAGATCGCTTTCGTCTTCTACTCGCGTGCGCTGTACCAGCAGATTCGCGCGCTCATCGCCGCCGCCTACGAACAGCTGACGACCGAGCCGCTCGACACAGCGCGCATCCGCATCTGGCACGCCTGGGGCGGCAAGGACCTCACGGGCCTCTTCCGCGAGGCGAGCCTCCAGTGGGACGAGCGGCCCCTGAACCTCAACGACGCCAGGCGCGCGCTCGGCGATCAGCGCGCGAACAGCGAGGGTTTCGGCTGGGTGTGCGATCAGCTGGAGGCGGCCATCGCGGACAGGGACGTTGAGCCGTTCCTGGACGCCGTGCTGATCGACGAGGGCCAGGATCTGCCGCCCGCGTTCTACCGGCTCGCCATGAAGGCACTGAGGCCGCCACATCGACTCTACTGGGCCTACGACGAGGCGCAGGGGATCGGGAACCTGGTCGTGCCGCGTGCGGCGGAGGTGTTCGGCCAGGACGCAGACGGCCGACCGCGCGTCGACCTTTCAGGCCGCTATCCCTCGGGCATCCAGAAGGCACACAACCTGAATCGCTGCTACCGAACACCCGCTGCGATCCTCAGAACAGCCCACGCCTTCAACATGGGTCTGCTCCGCAAGGGTGGTCCCCTGCAGGGCGTCACCAACAAGGAGGAATGGGAGTTCCTGGGCTACGAGGTCGAGGGCGAGTTCACGGATGCTGCAGTGGCGGCCGGACAGACCGTGAAGCTCCGGCGGGCGGCGGAGGCCTGTGGCCACCCCTACGACGACCTGGCGTTCAGCGATTCGCTGCGCCCGGAGCAGTGCCTCGAGACGGCCACCTGTGCATCGAGGGACGACGCGCTCGCAACCCTGACCCGGGCCGTCGCCGCCGACCTGGAAGCCGGCCTCGAACCCGGCGATCTACTCGTGACCCTGCTCCCGGGCTGTGGCCTCTCGGGGAGTCTCGTCACGAGAGCGCTCGAAGCAGCGGGCGTCGCGGCATTCGAAGCGGGCACGGATGCGCAGCGCGCCGTGTTCCGGGACGAGCAGCGCGTGACCGTCTCGAGCATCTTCCGTGCGAAGGGCAACGAAGCGTGGAAGGTCTACGCCGTCGGACTCCACGTCGCGGACCCGGAGCGCTGCAAGGGGAACGACGACGAGCTCGTACGCAGGAACCAGGTGTTCACGGCGCTCACCCGCGCGCGTGCGTGGTGTGTGGCCATCGGCACCGCGGGTCCGGCCATGGAAGAACTGCAACGCCTGGCTGCGGTGGAGACGATCGAGTTTCCCGCATTCAACCAGCGCTCGCTGCGCCGCCACGTCGCCCACGACGAGAGCAGGCAGGAAGACCTCTTCACCTAGCGCGGCACTCCAGGGCGCGCGCCGAAGTCGTGGCCGCGCTTCGAGATGTTCACCTCTGCACTTCAGCGTAGCTCAGGAATCCAGACTCATCCCAGCGCATCCACCTGCGCCGCCAGCGCCGCGTAGTCCTTCGCCCCCGTAACCGGTTCGACGCGCTCGGCCCACATGGCGTCGAGCTGCTCGACGACCGACGCGGGCACTTCCTTCCCGTCACTGCCCACGGCCTGGACCTTCGACGAATCCATCTCCTGGTCGATACCGGCGCCCTCGCGCAGGGCCGCGACCATCATCGCGTCGTCGAAGCGGTCCTTGTGGGCGTGCATGAACTCGCGGCTCGTGTACTCGTCGACGATGTCGACGAGGGCATCCGTCGCCTCGATGTCGAGGAAGGCGGCGAGGCGCCGGATCATCGTCCGCCGCTCCTTCGCCGTGGCCTCGTAGGTGGCGAGCAGCGTGTCCGGCTCGCTGCGCCGCGCCCACCAGCTCAGCAGGTGCGTGAAGTAGTCGCAGCCGCCGGGACCGCCGCCCATCCAGAAGGGCATGAACTCCTCGAGCGAGATCGCGCCGGGCTCGAGGGTCCAGCCTTCGAAGAAGCGCAGCATCGAGACGTAGGTGGCCTTCGGTTCGCGCAGCGTCACCACGTAGCGCATACCCGCAGGCAGGCGTTCGTACTCCCGGTGCGACTTGAAGCCGCGCGGCGTGGCCCGCTGCGCGGCGGTCATGTCCGTGTCGGTCATCGGCGCCGAGTCGTCCCAGGGCGTCATGCGGCTGATGTCGTCGAAGTCCATGTCGCCCGCACCGGTGGCCGCGACCATGCGGATCTGGTGGAACATCTGCTGCATCATCGTCGTGCCGCTCTTCGCCCAGCACGTGATGAACACGTCGCCCGGCTCCGGCGCGTAGGGCTTGTAGTGCACGGGCGCGCGGGACGCCGCGGCCATCATGTTGATCCCCATCTCCTCGGCGTTGCGCGCGAGGCGCCCCAGTCCTTCAACCATGCTCTTCTCCCGAATGCCCCGGGTGTTCCGGGTGCTTCCCCGGGGGTGATCCTGACACCCCTCCGGCGAGGGAGCGACCGGTGGCCACCCCCGATCTCGAGGCGATCCATCGGACGCGACGGGTCAAGGGATCACACGCGAAACAGAACTCGGCCCTATGCGCCGGGGCACTGCGAAAGGAGGATCAAGGCAGGAGCTGAGCTCGGCGAGATCTTCATGAAGGTTCGAGAGATGATCGGCGTGCTCGCGAACGACGGTTGGCGACTTGCCCGACAGCGTGGCAGCCACCGCCAGTTCAGGCATCCTTCGAAACGAGGCACCGTGACGGTTTCAGGAAAGCTCAGCGTCGACATCCCACCGGGCACGCTGAGCAGCATCCTGAAGCAAGCCGACCTGAAGTGAGGTAGCGAGATGCGGTACGTCGTCGTGATCGAGCAAGGCGAACAGAGCTGGGGTGCACACGTCCCTGACCTTCCCGGATGCGTCGCAGCAGCTGATTCGCGCGAAGAGGTCCTGGTGCTCATTCGCGAAGCCATCCAGTTCCATCTCGAGGGACTCCGGGCGGAAGGCGAGCATGTACCGGCACCCAGTTCGGACATAGAGTTCGTCGAGGTCGACGCAGCCTGAATCGAACAGTGAGACACACGTGACCCTGACGACGCCACGCATCTGCAATGCTCGACACGCGGGCGACTACAGGCTCCGTCTGACCTTCGCGGACGGGCGTACCGGCGTAATCGACCTGGAGCCGGAGCTCTGGGGGGAGGTCTTCGAGCCTCTACGCGACCCGGGCGTCTTCGCTGCACTCCGAATCGATGAGGAGCTCGCGACGATCGTGTGGCCAACGGGTGCCGATCTGGCACCGGAGTTCCTGTACGACGCTTGCGTCTGAGGCGACCTCGCCGAGGGGTCGAGCAGATCGCGCTCCCGCCGCCTATCCGATGATCCGTTCAGGGCGCACGACGAGTAGCGAGTGCGTATGCTCCGCCCGCCGCGCAGCTGCCCGTCAGGACCATCGATGATCGCGCAGGACCCATCCACCGCCCAGCAGGAAGGCGTGCAAGCGACCGCGCCCTTTCGCGCCTGGTCCATGGTGCTCGTCATCGCCCTCTGCGCCGCCGTGGCGCAGGCCTTCGGGCGTTTCAGCTACGGCCTGATCCTGCCGGCCATGCGCGACGACCTCGGCATCTCGAACGCCGCGGCCGGCGCCATCGGCGGTGCGAACGTCGGCGCCTACCTGATCGGGACCCTCGCCGTCGCCTGGGCGACGAGCCGCTTCCGGCTGCTCTCGGTGCTGCGCTTCGGCATCGTGCTCGCCACGGCGGGCCTGGTGGGCGCGGCGCTCTCGGACTCGGCCCTGCTGCTCGGGGCCGCGCTCTTCGTGGCCGGCTTCGGCGGCGCCTGCGTGTGGATCCCCGCCCCCATGATCGCGGCCGATGCCGTACCGACGCCGCGACGCGGCTTCGCCATCAGCCTCACCGGCACCGGCATCGGCGTGGGCGTGGTGTCGGCGAGCCTCTTCGCCGCCGCGCTGCGCGCCCGCTTCGGCGACGACGCCTGGAACTCGGTGTACGTCGTGGAAGCAGCAACCGGTGTTCTCACGCTGCTCCTGCTGCTCGCACTCGTGCGCCACGCCCAGGCGGCGCCGTCGGGCGGCGGCGGCATCGGCGGCTTCGGCGCGCTGCAGCGCATGCGCGGCTGGCGGCCGATCCTCGTCGCCTATTCGGCCTTCGGCTTCATGTACCTGCTCGTCTTCGGCTTCCTGACCACGCGCCTCGAGGACGACAGCGGCTGGACGAGCCAGGACGCCGCCTTCGCCTTCACGCTCGTGGGCTGCGCGATGGTGGTCGGCGGGCCGCTGTTCGTGGCGGTCGCGAAGCGGCTCGGTGTGCGCGGCGCCCTCGCCCTCGGCTTCGGGCTCTGGCCCCTCGTGACGGCCATCATCTGGACCGGCGCAGCGCTGCCGACGCTCCTCGCCTGCTTCGCGCTCGGCCTGCTGTTCGGGGGCACGCCCCTGCTCATCACCATGTACGTGGTGGAACACACCACGCCGACGGACTACGGCCCGGCCTTCTCCGCCGCGACGCTCGCCTTCGGCGTCGCGCAGATGGTCTCGCCGCCCATCGGCGGCGTGATCGCCGATGTGAGCGGTTCCTTCACGCTCGTGTTCGCGCTCTCGGGGGCAACGGCGGTGCTCGGGGCCGGCGCAGCATTGCGGTTGCCGTCGGAGCCCCGCGTATGAGCTAGCGGCCGGAACGACGCGGCGATCACTGACGTCGATTCCGGTCGACGCTGCTTGTCGGTCGAAGCGCCCCGGAGGATGATCAGCACATAACCCGCGTACACAGGTTATGTGTGATGAACATCACTCTCTCCGTCGACGAGAAGACCGTGGCGAGGGCCCGCAAGGTCGCGGAGGCCATGGGCAAGAGCCTCAACCAGGTCATCCGCGAGGAGCTCGAGCGCCTCGCACGCCGCGACCAGGTGGAGGGTGCCCTGCAGGAGTTCCTCGAGACCGGGGGGCAGGGAGATTCCCGCGGCTGGCGCTTCGACCGCGACGAACTCCACGAGCGTGCGTAGCTTCTTCGACACGAACGTTCTCCTCTATG
>JAZBPO010000457.1:0-15575 GCA_036351675.1 Pseudomonadales bacterium | reverse complement strand
GCGCTAGACCGCGGGAACCGCTCATGTCGCTCTCGCTGAGCTTCGAACCCCTCCGGACCAGTCATCTCGAAGAACTCGCATCGGTGTTGCTGCATCCCGCGGTGTACGAGCACATCGAGGAGGCGGTGCCACCGCTTGCGCAGTTCACCCTGGGACTCGAACGTGCAATCGCAGGGCCGGGCCCGTCGAACGTCGGCGAGAAGTGGCTGAATTTCCTCGTCCGCGACTCCGACGACTCGATGGTGGGTCGCCTCGAGGCCACGGTCCACCACGGCATGGCCGAAGTCGCGTTCCTTTTCGGCCCGCGATACTGGGGTCGCGGCTTCGCCAGCGCCGGCTTGTCCTGGCTTCATGACGAGCTGTCTCGCTGCACGAGCGCGCTCGAGTTCTGGGCCACGACGGTCCCGGCCAACGTTCGTTGCCGACGCCTGCTGCAGCGCTGTGGCTACGGGGAGGCTCAGCTGCCGGCAGCTCCCCTCCACTCGTATGACCCCGGCGACCTCGTGTTCCGCAAGCGCAGTGCGCCCTGACGCTTCGGTCGATCCGGCCCGTCAGTCACGCCCCCGGCAGCGATCTGCACACGCGAACGCTGAGCGAGCGGGCCGTGAACACCGCGGTGCAGCGTCAACCGCATCGAAGCTGCCCGACCGACCCGCTAGGATCGGTCAGACCCACGCAGCTCGGTGACTGAAGATGGCCTGGGAGCGCGAGATCGAGGAACTGCACGAGCGCAGCGCGCTCGCGGAAGCCATGGGCGGCCCGGAGAAGGTCGCGCGACAGCACGAGTTCGGCAAGCTGACGATTCGGGAACGCATCGACGCGATCGTCGATGCGGGCAGCTTCCACGAGATCGGCAAGCTCGCCGGCGTCGCGCGCTACGACGACGACGGCCGGCTCCTGTCCTTCACGCCCGCGAACTTCCTTTTCGGCACGGCAGAGATCGACGGCCGCCCGGTGATGATCTCCGGCGACGACTTCACGGTCCGCGGCGGCAGCGCCGACGCATCCATCGCCGGCAAGCGACAGCAGGCGGAGGCCCTCGCCCTCGAGCTGAGTCTGCCCCACGTCCGCCTCGTGGACGGCATGGGTGGCGGTGGCTCCGTGAAGACCATCGAGATGGCCGGCCGCACCTACATCCCGCAGGTGGCCGGCTGGGACACGGTCGTCGGGCATCTGTCCGTCTCGCCTTCGGTCTCCCTCGCTCTCGGCTCCGTGGCCGGCATCGGTGCCGCGCGGGTCGCGACGGCACACTACTCGGTGATCGTGAAGGACACGGCGCAGATGATGATCGCCGGCCCGGCGCTCGTGGACTGGGCGAGCCTCGGCGACGTGTCCAAGGAGGAACTCGGCTCGAGCCGCATCCACACGCGCAACGGCTCCATCGACGACGAGGTCGAATCCGAGGCCGAGGCCTTCGCACGGGCCCGGCGCTTCCTCTCCTATCTCCCGAGCAGCGTCGACGAGCTGCCGCCGTGCATCGACAGTGAGGATGCGCCCGACCGTGCCGAGGCGTTCCTCGCCGACGTCGTGCCCGAAGATCCGCGCAAGGTCTACCGCATGCGCCCCGTCATCGAGGCGGTGGTCGATCTGGAGAGCTTCTTCGAGATCGGCCGGCACTGGGGCAAGTCGATCATCACGGGCCTGGCACGGCTCGACGGCATCCCGGTCGCCCTCTTCGCCGGAGATCCGATGATCTACGGCGGCGCCTGGACCGCCGACAGCTGCCGCAAGCTGATCCGGCTCGTCGATCTGGCCTCCACCTTCCATCTGCCGCTCGTGCATCTCGTCGACTGCCCGGGCTTCCTCATCGGCAAGCAGAGCGAGGAGAGCGGCACGATCCGTCTCGGCGCCACGGCCCTCGCCGCGCTCGGCCAGTCCACGGTCCCGTTCTGCAGCGTCGTGGTTCGCAAGGCCTTCGGGGTCGCCGGCGCCGCCAACAGCAAGCCCGGCGCGCACCACTTCCGATTCGCCTGGCCGTCCGGCGACTGGGGCTCGCTGCCCATCGAGGGGGGTATCGAGGTCGCCTACAAGGCGGAGCTGGCCGCTTCGGAAGATCCGGACGCGCATCTCGCAGCCATCAAGGAGCGTCTGAACCGTGTGCGCTCGCCGTTCCGGTCGGCGGAGTTCTTCGAGATCGAGCAGATCATCGATCCTCGCGAGACGCGCGCGCATCTGTGTCGCTGGGTGCGTCTGGCGCGCCGCGCGCTCGAGACGGGTCCGAGCCGGTTCGGATACCGGCCCTAGCGATCAGCCGCGGCGCGTCGGGCAGGTCTCCACCGGCGTCCCCGGGACGCTCGAGCCGAGTGATGGCATCCGAGGCGAAGTCCGCCACTGTTTCCCTTCGGTCGCGAGTCGACTAGCTTCCGCGTTCCCCACAGAGCAGAGCCGACCCATGCGACTGCATCTCTCCACCTGGCAGGAGGTCGAAAGCTACCTCCAGTCGAGCAAGGCGATCCTCATCCCCATCGGCTCCACCGAACAGCACGGACCCACGGGCCTGATCGGGACCGACGCCCTGTGCCCCGAGATCATCGGCGGCCTGGCCGCCGACGAGTCCGGACTGCTGATGGCGCCCACCTTCAACGTGGGTGTGGCTCAGCACCACATGGAGTTCCCGGGGTCCATGACGCTGCGTCCCTCGACCTTCATCGCCACCATGGTCGACTGGGTCGACTCGCTGGCTAAGCACGGCTTCACCCACTTCTACTGGCTGAACGGCCACGGCGGGAACATCGCCACCATCAACGCTGGCTTCGCGGAGATCTACGCGAGCCGTTCGCTGGATACGGGCAACGGCAGGCCGCCGGTGAAGTGCAGGCTGCGCAACTGGTGGGATGGCAAGGACACCTACGCCAGGTGCAAGGCGCTCTATGGCAAGGCGCACGGCGCGCACGCGACGCCCTCGGAGGTCGCCGTGACCCAGTACGCCTATCCTGAGCACATCAAGAGCGCACCGCTGTCGCCGGAGATCGCACCCAGTGGCGGCTTCACCGACGCCAGGGATTATCGGGCTCGCTTCCCGGACGGCCGCATCGGTTCCGATCCAGGCCTCGCGACACCGGAGGATGGCAAGGTCATCGCTGAACTCGCGGCACGGGAAGTCATCGCGGACTTCAGGAGCTTCGCCACCGGGGACTGAGCCTCGGCGGACAGCGGCGAGTGCACAGACCGATCGGCCGGCGGCATCGATGCGATGGGGCCGATGCCGAACGAACGCTCGTAGCCGCCAGGAAGAGGGCTTCGCCGAGGCGAGCTCGAGCCGCAGTCACCACCACGCACACTGAACGAGGATCCATCCCATGACGCACCGACCTCGATCCCTTCGCATCGTCCTGTTCCTGTCGATGCTGCTGCCACTGGCCTCAGGCGCCGCGGAAACGGAGCCCGCGGAGCCGAAGGGGCTGGCCCTGGCCGACTACCTGAACTACGAGCGTGTCCAGGACCCCCAGCTCTCCCCCGATGGCGAGAAGATCGTCTACACACGCCGTTGGGTCGACGCGATCAACGACACGTGGAAGTCCACGGTCTGGATCATGAACGCCGATGGCAGCGGCGCGCGCCATCTCCTCGACGGCAGCTCACCTCGCTGGTCTCCCGACGGCACCCGCATCGCGTTCATCGCCGACGGCGAGCCGAAGGGCGCGCAGATCCACATCCGCTGGATGGATGCGGAGGGCGGCACCACGCAGGTCACGCGTCTGCAGGAAGCACCGACCGAGATCGCATGGTCGCCCGACAGCGAGCAGCTGGCGTTCGTCTCCCTGGTGCCGCAGGAGAACAGCTGGAAGATCGACCTGCCGAAGGCGCCGGAAGGCAGTGAGTGGACCAAGGCGCCCCGGATCGTCGAGAGCGTGCGCTATCGCCGCGATCGCCAGGGCTTCCTCGAGGAGGGCTACCGCCAGATCTTCACCGTCTCCGCGGGCTCGGGCACCGCGCGCCAGCTCACCACCGGTGACTTCCATGCGGAGGGCCCCCTGTCCTGGACACCGGACGGAGAGGAGATTCTCTTCACCAGCTACCGGGAGGAGGACTGGGAGTACGCGATCCGCGAGAGCGACGTGTTCGCCGTGTCCGTCGCGAGCGAAGAACTCCGCCAGCTCACGGACCGCTCCGGCGTCGATCAGAATCCGGCCGTATCGCCGAACGGCGACTGGGTCGCCTACACCGGCTACGACTGGACCGACGACACCTACATCGACGCGAAGCTCTACCTGATGCGCATCGACGGGTCCGACGTGCGCGTGCTCACGCCGGAGCTCGACCGCACGCCCGCGAACCTGCAGTGGGACGCGCGCGGCCGAGGCGTCTACTTCAACGTCTCCGACAGCGGCACCCGCAACCTCTACTACGCATCCACGCGCGGCGCCGTCCGCCAGGTCACGTCCGGCCAGCACATGCTCACGACGTCCATGGTCGGCAGTGATCAGGCAGTCGCCGTGCGCACCGCGCCCCACGAACCGGAAGACGTCGTCCTCGTCGATCTGGGCGACGGTGAGTTCACGCAGCTCACAGAGGTGAACGCGGACATCCTCGCGGGCGTCACGCTCGGGGAAGTGGAAGAGATCCGGTACTCGTCCGTGGACGATCTCGAGATCCAGGGCTGGATCGTCAAGCCGCCGGACTTCGATCCCGACCAGCAGTACCCGCTGATGCTCGCCATCCACGGTGGCCCACACGGCATGTACAACACCGGCTTCAACTACTCCTGGCAGGAGCACGCGGCCAACGGCTACGTGGTGCTCTACACGAACCCCCGCGGCTCCTCGGGCTACGGCAGCGCGTTCGGCAACGCCATCAAGTGGGCCTACCCCAGCAAGGACTACGACGATCTCATGGCCGGCGTCGACGAGGTCGTGAGCCGGGGCTACGTCGACGAGGAGCGGCTGTACGTCTACGGGTGCAGCGGCGGCGGCGTGCTGACGGCCTGGGTCGTCGGCCACACCGATCGCTTCGCCGCCGCTTCCTCCAACTGCCCGGTCACCAACTGGCTGTCCTTCGTGGGCACGACCGATGGCGCCCCCTACTGGTATCGCAACTTCGAGAAGGACTTCTGGGAAGATCCGAGCGAGCACCTCGAACGCTCGCCGATCATGTACGT
This sequence comes from Pseudomonadales bacterium, assembly GCA_036351675.1. GTDB lineage: Bacteria > Pseudomonadota > Gammaproteobacteria > Pseudomonadales > Azotimanducaceae > JAZBPO01. Next base: position 10,477 of record JAZBPO010000457.1, on the reverse strand, counting down.
GGGCAACGTCACCACGCCGACCATGCTGATGACCGGCGTGAACGACCTGCGGACGCCGATGCCGCAGACCGAGGAGTACTATCAGGCGCTCAAGATGCGGAAGGTGCCGACGGCCATGGTCCGCTTCAACGACGAGTACCACGGCACGAGTTCGAAGCCCTCCAACTTCATGCGCACGCAGCTCTATCACCGCAGCTGGTTCGAACGCTGGGGGGAACCCGAGGACCCGGCCGGCGCCGAGGAGGCCGAGTAGGCGCGAATCCACTGGTTGCCACTCGGCCATCCTCCGTCGGATCCACGCCGGGCGCGGGCCGCGGGTGAGCGCCGAGCCCTGCATCGTCGCGCCGAGGCGACACGGGTGAGCAGACGCCACCCGCGTCGCCGGCACAGCGCTTCTGCTTCGTAGCGTCCCTGTGCTGTCAGGGAACGCGACGCATCACCGCACGACGCGCAGGGAGCATCCGTCGCCGACCGGCGACGCTTCGACGCATGGCAGACATCTTCCTCTCCTACGCATCCGAGGACCGCGAGCGCGTTCGGCCCCTCGTGGCGGCTCTGGAAGCCGAGGGCCTTTCCGTCTGGTGGGATCGCGAGCTTCGTCCGGGGCCGTCCTTCGATCTCGAGATAGAGCGTGCGATAGAGGCTGCGCGTTGCGTCGTCGTCGTGTGGTCCGAACACGCGGTCGCGTCGGAATGGGTGCGCTCGGAGGTCGACTAGGGGGACCGCCGGGGCATTCTGGTCCCGGCACGGATCGACGGGGGCGGCCGGCGTGAAGTCTACGTCCGTCCCTTCCCGGACACGGAAAGCGGACGCTGGCAGATCTCGATCGAGGGCGGGGCCATGCCGCTGTTCTCCCGCCGCGAAGATCGGATCTACTACGTGGATCCGCAGAGTGCGACGCTCATGGTCGCCGACTACGACGGGGCGCGCGGCTTCACCGCCGGCCGTCCGGAAGCGCTCCTGGATCTGTCGGACTTCGAGCTCAACCCGGGCACGGACTACCGGAACTACGACGTGGATCTGGAGGGCAGGCGCGTCGTCATCCCACGCCGCATGGATCGCGACGATCGCATCGTGATCGTGGCCAACTGGTTCTCCGAGCTCGAAGGGAAGCTGCCGTCGCTCGAGTGATCACGCACGTCCGGCGCCCGTGCGACATCTCCCAAGGACCTGACGAGCGGGTACCTCTCCGGGATCCTGACCATGGGCGGGTCTCGGCAGACGACGAGACCATCGTGAAGTCCACCGGAATCGAGGACAGATCTTGGGAGTAGATGGCGCACTCGAGGAATTCGCGCTCACGATCGCGATCGGTTCGCTCGTACTACTCGGGGCGCTGCTGCTCCTGGACGTCCTCCACGCGGGGTTGCTCACGAAGATCGAGCACTACGCCGAGACCTCCGCCTGGACGGCCGTCGTGGCCGTTCCGTTCCTGACGCTCGCCTACGTGCTGGGCGCCTACACGCAAGGCATCTCGGACAGCGTCATCCAGCTGTTCTCGCCAGGTGCCGAACCCGATGAGCTCCGGGCTCTGGAAGCGGTGGCTCGATCCAGCAGTGATCTGCTCGCGGATCGCTTCGAGGAGCTGAGGAAGGCCAAGAAGCTGCTCGAGGGATGCTATGCACCGCTGCTCATGCTCGCGGCAGGGATGATCGCCCAGGGGTTCAAGCGCGCTCAGCTGCGGGCCCTTCTGATGTCCCTCGCGCTGCTGTTCATCGTGTTGTCCGGATGCATCCCGATCATCACGGGTGGACTACAGGACTCGATCATCCAGATGGGCGAGATCGCTGCCCGGCTCGCCACCGGATCGTCGCTTCACGGCAAATAGATCGATCGATCGCGGGAGCCGCTGCGCCGGGTTCTCCCCCGATTCCGCGGACACCCTGATCTAGGTCGACAGGGCGGCGGATAGCTTCAGCGCGCTGCGACGCCACCAGCGCCTGCGCTCGCTACTCCGAAGCACCCTCGAGGAGCGGGCGCAGCTGAGTCTCGTCGTAACGCGCCAGGCCGTTGAAGCGGATCAGCTCCCGGATCTCCTCGATGTAGACATCGCCGCGTTCCGAGTAGCGCCCGAGACCGGTCGCGAGGGCCCGGCCCGTGATCGGCGCCCCGGCGCGACGCGCAGACGCGCGCAGCTCGCGCAGGCGTTCGTACACGTCGACGCGGTTCAGGTTGCGGAAGTAGCTGTCGACGGCGTCCTCCACTGCGTCGAAGGTCTCGACCTCGTGAGTCCGCCCGGCGCCACGATTGCCCGGCACCATCCCGCAATCCTCTGAGAAGCACCACTCCCCGAAGTAGTTGTTGCCCAGGCGAGCGAAGCGCGAGGCGCCCCAGCCGGATTCGGCAGCGGCCTGGGCGAGCGCGAGCGACGGCGGCACCACGTCGCAGTGGACGAGCAGCCGGTCGACGACGGCCACGTCGACACCGTTCTCGAGGTCCACGAGGTAGCGCTCGGCGAGCTTCCGGACGCGCCGCTCGAGGGACCCGGGCAGCGACCCACCCTCCGCAAGCGCAGACCGCGCCTCGCGCAGCGTCGCGCGCTGTTCGAGCACCCAGCGATTCTGCTCGGCGATCATCGGCGCCAGGAACTCGAAGAACGCCGCCTTCTTCTCCTTCACGTCCTCCATCGACGCGAAGTCCGGCACCGGACCGGAGCGAGCGTAGGGTCCGGGTGGCTGTGCGATAAACCAGGCGAGACCCGCGACCACCACGACCAGGGCGGCGACGATGCCCGCGACGCGTGGCCTGCGATCGCTGCTCGGAGCGGACTCGGTCCTTTCGTGCGAATCGGTCAAGGCGCCTCCAGCTCTGCCATGGAACCACGCATCGCAGAAGCCCCTGCACCGGTCCCGTTGCCCGTGTCTCGCTGCACGCCGCTCACCCTACGCAAGTCGATGACGACGAGCGAACCCATTCGCCACCGCGACGCATCCTCGACGAAGGCAGGCGAAACGGTATCCAGGTCATCCGCCAGGCGCGTTGGTGAAGGCGCGTCTCCGATGACCGGGACGCACCCGTGGCGCTTCAGCGAGGTTCTCCTGCGCGAGACGCGCAGGCCGCGGAGACCGGAGTCAGGCGGATGCGATGGCCGGAAGTGCTACGCTCGAAGGGCCGACGAAGTGAGGACCCAGCCCGCCTTGCACCTCATCGACGACGCCGCCGTGGCCGCTGCCTTCGATGCCTTTCCGGACGAGGCGCGCGCCCGTCTGCTCGAGCTTCGGGCATTGATCCTCGACACGGCCGCCAGCATCGACGGCGTCGGGCCGCTCGAGGAGACACTCAGGTGGGGCGAGCCCGCCTATCTGACGAGCACCAGCGGAGCCGGCACCACTGTGCGCCTCGGCTGGAAGGCGGCGCGGCCCGATCGCGGCGCGCTGTTGGTGAACTGTCGTACGACGCTGATCGACACCTTTCGCACCCTGCACCCGGAACTCGCCTACGAGGGCAATCGGGCGATCAGCTTCGCGATCGATGCGCCCCTGCCCGAGGAGGCGCTCGCGCGCTGCCTGACTCTCGCGCTCACCTACCACCGACGTCGACGCCCCTGAGGCGGCGGCCGCACGCGGGCAATGTCCGGAATCGCGCCGGCACCATGGGATGCACCCACGGTGATCGAGCCCATGGCCGGCGACGGCCACTTCCGGGTCGGACGTGTCCGCGCGCGTGGGTGACGCGCTCGCCCTCGTGGCCCGGGCTGGTCCGACGAATCGACCTCCTGCGGCGGGCGCAGCTGCGTGGAGGTCATCGGCGCGCTGAAGGCGGCGAACGACGCAATGCGCTCCTGTCGGATCGTCGCACTGCACGGCGGCCGCCTGAAGCCGCCGGATCGGCATGGGTGCGAGGTCGTCCACGCACGGCAGCGGTGAAGCGGGCGCCCGCAAGGACCGCGGGACGAAGCCGCCCGCGCAGCCCCAGGACGAGCCGCGCGCTTCAGAACCGCCTTCGCTCCTGCCGGCCCCATGCCGGCCCGAAGGAAAGCGGCTCGGGCTCGGCCGTCGAGACCACGCGATCGCCGGGAGAAACCTGGTCGATCGGCAGGTCCACGGGCGTGGCGAAAGAGATCTTGTCCGTCACCCGCGCTACGCGAATCCGGCCGAGCTGCGTATCCAGCGTACCCAGGGAGATGCCGGTCTCCGGGTCGATGAGTTCCTCTCCCTTCGAGGAGACCATGAGCTCCTCTCCGACGCCCACCGACCCTTCCCCGAGGTTCAGGATCACCTGATTGCCACGCGCCTGGACCACGGAACCGCTCGCGGGCTGAGCACCCACCTGCTTGACGAGTTCGAACACGCCTTCGTTGATCGCCGCCATCACGGCCTGACCCACCGGCGTCTTGGTGTAGTTGTCGATGAAGCCGCCGAGCACGCCGATCGCGCCACCACCGAGCCCCGCGCCACCGGCGCCACCGAAGGTCAGGCCCCGCTCGGTGATCACCGATTCCACCTGCTTCGAGAACATGATCTCCCCGGTCTCGGCGTCGATCAGCCGGAAGTTCATGCCGACGACGGCTCGGCTGTTGCGCACCCCCAGACCACCGAGCGCCCCGCCGCCGAGGCCGCCGACTAGGCCGCCGATCCCGCGATTACTCGACTGGACGCCGGGCTCGTAGTTGGTCACCTCGGTGGCGATCAGGTACTCCGCACCGAGGACCTTGCCGATGGCGGCCGCGGAGGGCTGAGCGACGCGCCCGGCCGCGCCGAGGTCCTGCTCCCGTAGCGCATCGTCGAGTTCCGTGCGCTCGAGCACGCGAAAGCGGTTCGAGTTCAGCAGCACGGTAGAGAGCATGGCCTCGATCCCGTCCACGGGCAGCTGCCCCTGCTGCATGATGCCCTGCACGTCGTAGTCGATCTCCGTGGTGACGACCTGTCCGTCGGGTCCCGTCGACCGCATGGACACCGTCGCGCTCTGCGACTGGTTGTCGACCGGGAGCACACCGATGCGAGCCCTCGCGCCGCCGAACTCGCCCCAGCGCACGTTCATCAGCTGCTTGGCCTCGAGATCGTCGAGGACCTCGGGCAGGGGCAGCATCTCGCCCTGCTTGTCGACCGCATAAGCCACGTACTCGGCGCCGAGCGCCGCTTGTGCCGCGACCCCCAGCATGAACACCACAGTGAGTTGCCGTGCGAATCTCATGGACTCTCCCCTCCCCTCGTCAGAGTCGGCGACGTCATGGTAACGGAGGCGCGCCGTCACTTCGTGACATCCTTCACTGGACCAGTGCTGATCCCGCGGGCACCTCCAGGGCCGATGCAAAACGATGACAGGGCTGCGTCGGCTCCCCTTTCCCGTTCGCTATCATGCCGACCGGCACCGACCGGGGAACTGGAACCATGCATGCTGTGAACTTCGGTTGCGGGACTTCCATCGCCCCCGGGTGGGTGAACTACGACGCTTCGCCGACCCTGAGACTGCAGCGCATGCCGCTCGTCGGAGTCCTCGCGCGCCGATTCACCACCCCGGTGTTCCCGGCCGAGGTGCGGTTCGGAGACGTCACGACACGGCTGGCGGAGGCGAGCGCGAGCTGCGATCTCGTCTACTGCTCGCACATCCTCGAACACCTCGCGCTCGAGGACCTGCGCAGCGCCCTTCGCGAGACCCTCCGCATCCTCAAGCCGGGTGGCGTGTTCCGCGGTGTCCTGCCCGACCTCGAGAGCGCGTGCCGACACTACCTCGAGGACCCGGATCCCTCGGCCTGCTCGCGCTTCATGGCGTCCTCGCATCTCGGCATGGAGTCGCGGCCGAAGGGCGCCGCCGCGCGCCTGCGCCAGCTCTTCGGCAACGCCGCGCATCTCTGGATGTGGGACTTCAAGGGCCTCGCCGCGGAACTCTCCGATGCGGGGTTCTCGGACATTCGCCGCGCCGAACTCGGGGACAGCGCGAGCGACGTCTTCACGGCGATCGAGGTGCCGCAGCGTTGGCATGACTGCCTCGGCTTCGAATGCCGCAGGCCCGACTGACGCGCCCTTTCCAAGCCCGGCGCGAGGGGCTCGGAGGAGATAGTCGGACCCGGTGCCTCAGGGGCAATCATGTCGAGTATCGTGGTGCCGAGCGCAGCGGAAGGAGAAACGCATGCTGAACCTGACGGGTCGCAACGTCGTCATCACGGGAGGCACTTCCGGAATCGGACTCGCAACGGCCCTGCAGGCTCGCGCCGCCGGTGCGAACGTCTGGGCCGTCGGCCGCTCGGAGGACCGTGTGGCCCTTCGACGGGCCGAACACCCCGGGATCACGTTCAGCAGCCTCGACACGCACGACGTCGCGGGCCTCGAATCCTGGTTCGAGGCCGTGGGCCGCGTCGACCACATCGTCGCAGCGGCGACGGGCGCGGATCGAACGCTCGCGCCGTTCCTGGAACAGACCGAAGAGCAGTTCAGAGCGGCGTTCGACAAGTTCTGGGGCTACTGCAGGGTCGTGCGTGCCGGCGCGCCTCACCTCGCGCCGGACGGCTCGATCACGCTCGTGAGCGGCACGCCCGCACGCAAGTGCAACCCGGGCATGTCGTCCCTCTCCTGCACCGGGGGCGCGGTCGAAGCGCTGTGCCGGGCCCTCGCCCTCGAGCTCGTGCCGATCCGCGTCAACGTGGTCGCGCCGGGTCTGATCGAATCGGGCATGCAGGACCACTTCGGTGAAAAGAAGCAGGAAGTGCTGGCGCAGATGGGAAAGGGCGTCCCCCTCGGACGGGTCGGTCAGGCCGACGAGGTCGCGAGCGCCATCCTGCTGACGCTGACGAACACCTACATGACCGGTGCGACGATCGACGTGGACGGTGGGGTGTTGCTGCCCTGAGAGGGAGGCCGGCATGGCGCGCTGGATCACGGAAATGGGCATGGGCATCGACGTCCATGGCGGCGACTACACCAAGGCCGCGCAGCGCGCGGTGTCGGACGCGTTACGCCACTCGAGCCTGAATTTCTTCCGCGTGACCGACAGGACGCCGCAGGAGATGCGCATCACCGTTCGCATCGGCGCGCAGGACCCGGCAGCCATCGACCGCGAAGCGGTCGCCGCCGAGCTGCCCTACGGTACGGTGACCGTCGAGCCCGAGTTCGGTGGCCTGAACGTGCCGTCGGAGGCCGGCGACGACCTCATGGTCATCGTCAACGCGGCGATCCTGGTGCACTTCGACGACTGACCGGGCCATCGGCGAGCCATGACGCGTGCGATCGTGAGCCTCGACATCGCAGGCGCGGGTCCGTAGGCGCTGCGAGCCTCTTGCGCAGGGGTCTTCGACCGGGAGATCGACCCGCAGGGCCGCTTCGACGTGCCCACCGCAGCGCCGGCCGGCACCAGTCTGCTTCGAACTGGCCACGCGGCTGTCTGGCGCGCAGCACCGAACCGCAAGCCGGGTGGCCAGTCGCTCGGACGCCCGGTCTCCAGGACACATGCCCCGGAGTCGATGCAGCCTGCGAGCAGCGCACGAGGGCGGCGACGAGCGGTCGTGCGGCGGGAAGGGCCAGATGATGCCGTCAGGCCCGGTCGGCCTCGAGCACGGCACGAACGACCGACGCCCTTGACCCCCTCCGGCACCCATCCCACCCTTGCGAACCTGCGACCCGGAGCCTGGCCACCCATGAGTATCGCCCCGCACCTCGACACGGACTGCCCGACGCTCGCCGCACACTTCACCGAACAGCTGCCCGCGGACCCTGACGCGAGCAACACGCGCCGTCAGGTGTTCCGCGCCTGCTACTCGCGCGTGGCGCCCACGCCGGTCGCACGGCCGCATACGCTCGCCGTCGCGCAGCCCGTGGCGGAGTTGCTGCAGCTGCCCGCGGGATTCACGACCTCGCAGGCCTTCGCCGACGCCATGGCCGGCAACGCGCTGCTGCCGGGCTCGGACCCGCACGCCATGTGCTACGGCGGCCATCAGTTCGGCAACTGGGCCGGCCAGCTCGGTGACGGCCGCGCCATCAACCTCGGCGAACGCACGGGCACGGACGGCCGCAGCTGGATGCTGCAGCTGAAGGGCGCGGGCGAGACGCCCTACTCGCGTACGGCGGACGGTCGCGCCGTGCTGCGTTCCTCGGTGCGCGAATATCTCTGCAGCGAAGCCATGCACGCCCTCGGAGTGCCGACCACGCGTGCACTCTCGCTCGTCGGCACCGGCGAGCAGATCGAGCGCGACATGTTCTACGACGGCCGTCCGAAGCTGGAGCCGGGCGCAGTGGTCTGCCGGGTCGCGCCGAACTTCGTGCGCTTCGGCAACTTCGAGATCTTCGCCGCGCGCGAGGACACGGACACGCTGAGGACGCTCCTCGACTACGTCATCGAGAAGGACTTTCCGGCGCTCACACCCGACCGGGAGGGCTACGTCGCGCTCTTCGAGGCGGTCGCCCGACGCACGGCGACGATGATCGTGCACTGGCTCCGCGTCGGCTTCGTCCACGGCGTGATGAACACCGACAACATGTCGATCCTCGGCCTCACCATCGACTACGGCCCCTACGGCTGGCTCGAGGCCTACGACCCGGACTGGACGCCGAACACCACGGATGCCCACGGCCGCCGCTACCGCTTCGGCGCCCAGCCGCAGATCGGCATGTGGAACCTCTCCTGCCTCGGCAATGCCCTGCTCCCCCTCGTGGGCGACACGGAGCCGCTGCAGGCCGGCCTGCAGGCCTACGCGGACGTCTTCCGCGACGAGTGGCTCGACATGATGGCGGCGAAGATCGGGCTGCCCGGGCACGACGCCGAGGCCGATCACACCCGCGCCGCGGACCTCGTCGAGCTGCTGCAGCAGGCCGAGACGGACATGACGATCTTCTTCCGCCAGCTCGCCGAAGTGCCGCTCGAGGAAGACGCGAGCGACGCCGCCCTGCTGGAGCCCCTCGCCGAGGCCTGGTACGACAGCCGGGAAGCGACCCCCGCCTACCGGGAGAAGCTCCTCGCCTGGCTGCGCGACCGCGGCGCGCGACTACGCGCCGCCGGCGAAGAGGCCGACGCCGTGAAGGCGCGCATGAACGCAGTGAATCCGCGCTACGTGCTCCGCAACTGGGTCGCCCAGCTCGCCATCGACGACGCGGAGCGCGGCGATCTGGAGCTGCTCCACGACCTCGAAGTCATGCTCGCCTCACCCTACAGCGAGCAGCCACGCTTCGATCGCTTCTACGCCAAGCGTCCGGAGTGGGCGCGGGAGCGCGCCGGCTGCTCCATGCTCAGCTGCTCGTCCTGATCATCGGCGCCCGCGCTGATCCGATCGCGATGCCAGCCCGTGACCTTCGAGTCCTGATTCCGACGGACGCGGCGAAGGAAACTGTTCGAGGATGCAACCAACGGGTGCGATCGCCTCCGCCCGGCGCTTCTTCCGGCTTCGAAGCTGATCACGAGCTTCGGGTGCTCCGATATGCGAAGCACATGATCAGGTCTGCCACCACGGCCAGCGAGAGACCCGCCAATCAATGCCAATCAATGGGGCGAGCGGAGGCCCGAAGGCGGTTCACGAGAGCATGCTCGAAGGCACTGCACCCATCGACTCCAGGACCTCGAAGATCGCGCCATCGAAGGCGTAGAGGATGACCAGGCCGACAACGGGTCCTGCGAGCATGAGCGGCCCATCGTGGAACCAGCAGTGAAGTCCGTGGCGCGAGGCAGAAATCATCATCAGAGGGTGCATCAGGAAGCCGGAAAAGGCGTAGGCGAGCACCACGCCAGCGGTGCCTCCCAGCTCACCACCAAGCAGGATCAGCCCCACGAGGATGACGGCACTGCCGGTACTCACGGCCATCTGGCTGAATGAATCGCCCATTGCAGTAAGGAAGGGGCGCAACGTGACCGTGAAACTGCGTGGAATCTGCCCGATCGCGAGGACCTGAAGCATCCATGCAACGTTTCCATATCGATCGTCATAAAGAAGGTCGACGACGAACTCGGCACTGACAGCAAGGCCCAGGCAGATCGAGGCATAGACCGTGTTGAGTCCCAGCCGGGTCCTCTTTATCGCACGAACGTCAGCGCTGTTCTCCAGGCTCTGCCGGAAGAACGGATGCAGCACGCGCGTCGAAAGCTCATAGGACACGATGCTCACCAGGGCGGCCCAGTTGGAGGCGATGCTGTAGATACCCAGCTCCGCCATGCTCATGAACTTGCCTATGATCAGCCGGTCTCCCTGATTGGTGATGTAGGAGATACTGGAACTCACGACGATCCACTTGCCGAAGTGAAAACACTCGGACACGGCTTTCCTGTCCCACGCGAATCGGCTGTGGTGCCCCTCGAACACGACGTAGCTCAAGACCAGCTCGACACAGGCGGAGAAGAGCTGTCCGATCACCAGCGCCCAGATGCCGGGCGCGATCAGCGCCCACACAACCATTACCACCAGGCCACTGATCTGCACGCAAAGACCGGTGACGATCTGCGTTCGCAGATCGAGGCGCTTGTCGTAGACGAGGAGCGCGACCGACTTGAACCCACCGATGATGATCGAGAGGCCGATCATGCAGATCACCGGCGCCAGTACCGACTCGTCATAGTAGGC
>JAZBPO010000456.1:0-7834 GCA_036351675.1 Pseudomonadales bacterium | reverse complement strand
GAGCGGGCCGGGCGGCGGGGCCGCGGCGAGGCGCCGCGCCGACCCGGCCCCGCGCAGGTAGCCCTCCGCGTCCACGCCCTGGCGCCAGAGCCGGAGCTCACCGTCGCCCCGCCCCGGATTGGCGAGTGCGCGTGGTGCGCGCAGACGGGCGGCGAGGCGCCAGCGCTCGCCCTCGGCGACGTCGATCGGGTCGTAGCTCGCGAGACGGACGCGGCGCAGCCGGCAGGAGGGCTCGCAGCGGTCCGGCAGCAGGTCGAAGCGGCTCACCCGCCCTGCCGCGTCGCGCAGCACCGGGGTCGCGACCACGCCCGTGAGCTCGCGGTCGAGTTCGTCGGCGCCATGCAGTCTGCGCGCGTCCTGCGCGGCGAGCGCCCCGCCCAGCACCAGCAGGCCGAGGGTCCCGGCCAGGAGCGGCGCACGCTGCCGTGGCAGGCAGAGCCCGGCGATCCAGACGCCGGCGACGAGCCAGGCGAGCCGTCCCGGGCCGAGCGCGGCCGCCGCGACCGCGCCGCCCAGGTACGCCAGCGGTACCGTCGACCCGGCGCCCGGTGGAGGGGCCCCGGGGCTACGGGCACAATGGCCCGTCCGTCGTCGCCGCGACGGTCGTTCCGGGCCCTCGAGACCGATCCTCGACGCCATGCCGCGTGCATTCTTCAAGCGCTACCTGCCGTCGCCCGCGAGCCTCGCACGGCGAGGCGGGCTGCGTATTCTGGGCTCGGCCGTGGCGGATCCGGAGCTCTGGCATCTGAACCGGCGGTCCGTTTCGACTGCCTTTGCCGTAGGCCTGTTCCTCGCCTTCTTCCCCTTCCCGTCGCAGATGCTGCTCGCCGCCGCCGCCGCGGTCGTGATCCGCTGCAACCTGCCGTTGTCGGTGGCGCTGGTCTGGATCACCAATCCCGTGACGATCCCGCCCCTGTTCTGGTTCACCTACAAGCTCGGCACCCTGCTCCTCGGCGTACCGCCACGGGTGGAGGGCATCGAGCTGTCGCTGGAGTGGTTCGTCACGCAGGCGGGACTGGTGTGGAAGCCGCTCCTCGTGGGCTCCCTGCTCTGCGGCGCCGTCGCGAGCGCGACCGGCTACGTCCTCTCGAACTGGCTCTGGCGGCGGCAGGTGATCCAGCGCTGGGAACGACGCCGGGCCCTGCGCCGACTGCGCGCCCCGGGGACCGACTGAGATCAGAGGCCGTGCAGCGCCGGCGCCGGGTCGAGGCGCCCGGCGCGGAGGGCGGGATAGCAGGCTCCGGCGACGGCGAGCGTGAAGGCGCCGGGCGCGATCAGCGCGATGTCGCTCGGCAGCAGCACGGAAGGCAGCCGGTCGAAGTAGGTGCCGGCGAGGAGCCGGAATCCGAACAGTTCCTCGAGCCAGTGCATGAGATCGCCGATCTCCAGCGCCAGCACGATCCCGAGGAGAGTCCCGAGCATCGCCCCGAGCGCGCCCACGACCGCGCCCTGGAGCAGGAACACGCGCACCACGTCGCCCCGGCTCGCACCGAGGGTACGCAGGATGGCGATGGCGCCCCGCTTCTCGTCGACGAGCATCGCGAGGCTCGCGACGATGTTGAACACGGCGATCGCGACGATCAGGCCGAGGAGCAGGCCCATCATGGTCTTCTCCATGCCGACGGCGGCGAAGAGCTCGCCGTAGCGGTCCGTCCAGTCACGCACGCGCCAGCCTTGGAAGCGTGGCTCGGCGGCGATCGCCGTGGCCATGCGCGGTGCCGCGAACACGTCCTCGGCCGCGAGCCGCAGCGAAACGTCGGCGAGACCCTGTCGCGCCGTCAGCGCGTCGACGTGCACGAAGGCGAGCAGATGATCGGGCTCGGCACCGAAGCGGAACAGGCCGCGGACTTCGGAAGACACGAGCAGCGGCTGGACGGAATCGGCGCGCGCGCGGGGCAGCAGGAAGCTGACCCGATCACCCGGGAAGAGGCCGAGCCGCGCCGCGAGCGGTGCGCCGATGAGCACGCCGTCGTCCGGCGTGAGCTCGGCGAGTTCGCCCAGCACCAGTGCACCGGCGAGCGGCGAGAGCGACGGCTCCCGCTCCGGCTCGATGCCCACGAGCGCGATCGGCAGCACCCGCGAGCCCGTCGTGACCATGCCCCGAACCTCGGCGTGCCGCGCCACGCCGCGCACGCCCGGCCGTCCCCGCAGCTCCCGCGCCACCGCCTCGACGGAAGTCGTGTCCGCAGGCCCGGGAGGCTCCAGAAGCAGGTGCGGGACGATGCCCAGGATGCGTCCACGCAGCTCCGCATCGAAGCCGTTCATGACGGAGAGCACGGTGATCAGCGCAGCGACGCCGAGGACGAGGCCCGCCACGGAGACCATGGAGACGAGGGAGACGCCGCGCGTCCGACGCACGGCGCCGAGATAGCGCAGGGCCACCATGAGCCAGGGCAGACCCGCGATGCGCGGCAGGCGATCGGCTCCGGCGCTCACGAGTGCTCGAGCCGCCCGCGTTCGAGGCGCAGCGTCGCGTCCATGCGCGCGGCGAGTCCCGCGTCGTGCGTGACCACCACGAGCGCCGTGCCCTCTTCCGCATTGAGTTCCAGCAACAGCTCGAGCACCTCCTCGGCCGTGCGGCCGTCGAGGTTGCCCGTGGGCTCGTCGGCGAGCAGCACGGCCGGTTCTCCCGCGAGCGCGCGGGCGATGGCGCCGCGCTGGCGCTCCCCGCCCGAGAGGGCCGCCGGCCGATGACCGAGGCGTGCGGCGAGGCCGACGCGCTCGAGCAGCGTCCGCGCCCGGGCTTCCGCCCTCGCCACCGCCTCGCCGCGGATGAGCAGCGGCATGGCCGCGTTCTCGAGCGCCGTGAATTCGGCGAGCAGGTGATGGAGCTGATAGACGAAGCCCACACCGGCGTTACGCGCCCGTGCGCGCTCCGCCTCCGACAGGGCCACGATGTCACGGCCGCTCCAGAGCACCTGGCCGGAATCCGGCACGTCGAGGCCGCCGAGCAGGTGCATGAGCGTGCTCTTGCCGGAACCGGAGGAGCCGGTCACCGCGATGCGGGCCCCGGGCGCGACGGTCAGAGAGACGTCCCGCAGCACCTCGATGCGTGCCTCGCCCTGATCGAAGCCCCGGCACAGCCCGCGCGCCTCGAGCACCGGAACCTCACTCATGGCGCAACTCCTCGGAAGGTTCCACGGCGAGCGCCCTCCGCGCCGGCCACCAGGTGGTCGCCAGGGCGATGAGGAAGGCGACGCATCCGACGGCGGCGAGATCCCCGGCGCGCACCATCACCGGCAGCTCGCGCACGAAGTACTCGGCGAGCAGGTCGCGGCCGAGCTGCGCCTGGAGTGCGCCCACGACGGCGGGGAGGGCCAGGGCGAAGAGCGCGCCGAGGGCGAGCCCGGCCGCGATCCCGGCGGCGGAGATGAGGAGCCCCTGATCGAGGAAGATCCGCACCAGTGGCCGCGGCTCGAGACCGAGCGTGCGCAGGATGGCGATGTCGCCGCGACGATTGCGCACGACCATGGTGAGCATGGAGACGACGTTGAAGGCGGCGACGGCGATCAGCAGGGAGAGCAGCACGAACATGATCCGTTTCTGCAGGCCGATCGCGGCGTAGAGGTTGCCGTGGCTGCCACGCCAGTCGTAGCCGCGCAGATCCGGGACCGCGCTCTCCCGGAGCACGCCCCGCACCACCGCCTCCGTCGCGAACAGGTCCGTCACGCGTAGCCGGACGCCCTCCGCTGGCGCCGGGATGCGCAGCAGACGGCGTGCATCGTCGAGGTGGACGTAGGCACCCGTCTCGTCGAGTTCCGTCCCGAGGGCGAAGCGACCGAGCACGCGCAGGCGCTTCTGGCGCGGAAAGGCGCCGGCGAGCGTGACGCGGGGGTCGGGCATGACGAGCGTCACGGCGTCGCCCTCCTCGACGCCGAGTGCGTCGGCCAGCACCGCACCGAGTACCACCCCGAAGGCGCCCGAGCGCAGGGCGCCGAAGTCACCTGCCACCAGACGCGTCGGGAGAATGGAGACCGCGGCCTCCCGCTCCGGCAGGACGCCCGTGAGCTGGATCGCCCGCACCTCGTCGCCGGCGGCGAGGAGCGCTGCGCCGCGCGTGATCGGCGCCGCGGCCACGACCCGCGGATCGCGCTCCGCGAGCGCCGCGACGGCTTCCCAGTCGGGCACGCCCCGCGCTGCGACGATGACGGCGTGCGGCAGCGCGCCGAGCACCCGCTCGCGCAGTTCCCGATCGAATCCGTTCATGACGGACAGCACGATGACGAGCACCGCCGTGCCGAGGGCGAGGCCGAGGCCGGCGATGACCGTGACGAAGGACAGGAACCCCCCGCCCGACGCGCTGTAGCGCAGGGCGATGCGCAGCGGCAGACCCACCGTGAGCGGACGGCCGGAGCGGCGCGCGGGCCGCTTTCAGCGCGTCCGGCCAGCGCGGTCGAGGTCTGCCGAGGCGTCGCGAGCGAGGCCCGCGTAGCCATCGCGGGCCAGACGCGTCGCACTCCCGGCCTCGCGCTCACAGGCTTCGGGCCGTCCGCCGCAGATCTCGCAGGCGCCGTTCTCGCCCATCATGTTCAAGCCGCCGCAGGTCCCCGCGATGGGCTTGCGCCCGAACATCACACCGACCGCCATGGCTGCCACCAGCAGCAGCATGACGAGGAACACGATCGGGAACAGGCTCATGGGGCACTCCGGTAGTCGGCGAAGGCGGGCGAGGCGACCTCGAGCAGGCCGTCATCGCCATAGCGGATGAATGATACCGGCAGGCCGCGGGCTTCCGCGATCCGCAGTCCGCGTTCCGCTCCGAGCACGTTCAGGGCCGTGGCCCAGCCGTCCGCCCACACGGCCGAGGGGTGAAGCACGGTGACCGAGGCGACGTCGTGGGTCACCGGGCGCCCCGTGGCCGGATCGATGGTGTGCGAGTAGCGCACGCCGTCGACGGTGAAGAAGTTGCGGTAGTCCCCGGACGTCGCGACCGCGCCGGACGAGAGGCCGATCGCCTCGCGCGCGAGGCCGCGCTGCGCCGCGTCAGGCACTTCGATACCCACCTGCCAGGGCAGGCCCCGGGCATTCAGGCCCTGCGCCCGCAGTTCCCCACCGATCTCGACGAGCCAGCGCTCCGCGCCCGCCTCCTCGACGAGTTCGGCGAGCACGTCGACGCCGTAGCCCTTGGCGATGGCGGAGAGATCCACCACGAGGCGCCCGGACTTGCGCAGCGCCGGCGGCTCGTCGCGCAGCTCGAGGCGCTCGAAGCCCGTGCGCGCGAGCGCCGCGGCGATCTCCACGTCGGCCGGCACCTCGCCCGCGGGCACCGTCGCACCGGGGCCGAAGCCCCAGAGGTTCACGAGTGGTCCGACCGTGACGTCGAAGGCGCCCTCCGTGGCTTCGGACAGCTCGCGGGCCGCGCGCACCACCTCGAGCAGTTCCGCATCGACGGCGAACCAGACGTCCGGCGGTGCGGCATTGAAGCGGCTGAGCTGCGAATCGGGCTCGTAGGTCGACATGAGCGCATTCACGGCGACGAGTCGCGCTTCGAGCGCGCTCTGCAGCGCGGCGACGTCCAGGCCCTCCGGCGGGGCGGCGATGCGCACGCTCAAGCTCGTGCCCATGGTGCGGCCGTCGAGGGCCAGCTGCGGCACCTCCGGGCGACGCCCGTCGGAGCAGGCCGCCAGCAGGCAGAGCGGCAGGAGGAGCCAGAGCGTGCGGAACATGGCGGACACCTGGATGGCCGGGGCGCCGGGACCATACCCTGCGCGCCTCGCCCCTGTCCCGGTGGACGAGGCGACGGGCAGCCTTGAGGCGGCCTGACCGGACCGCGAGAATCGGGCCTCCCGCAGCCGGCCGCGCAGCTCATGAACGCCTCACCGCTCGCGCGGCTCCTTCCCTACCACGCCCGCTACGCCCTGCCCTTCTGGCTCGGCATGGCCGGCCTGCTCGTGGCCCGCATCTTCGAGGCGCTGATCCCCGTCTATCTGCGCGACGGTATCGATCGCGTGGAAGCGGCGCTGGGCGTTCCGGACGCATCGGCCGAACTCCTCGTGCCCGGCGTCGCGATCCTCGTCTGCGTGCTGCTGCGCTACCTCTTCATCGTGTTCTCGCGTCGCGTGATCCGACGCATCGGCGTCTCCGTGGCCTACGACCTGCGCAAGCGCGTCTACGCACACCTCCAGCGCATGGGCCCGACCTTCTTCCAGCAGCATCCCACCGGCGACCTGATGGCCCGGGCCGTGAACGACATCCAGCTCGTGCGCCAGCTCGTGGGCATGGGGCTGCGCACGATCCTCGTGCTCGTGTTCTCGGCGACCACGGGCCTCGCGTTCATGTTCGTGCTGGCGCCTCAGCTCGCCTGGGTCGTGCTGCCGCCCCTCCCGGTCATCGCCTGGGTCGGCTGGCGCGCCTCCCGGGCCGTGTTCGCCGCGTCGACCTCCGTGCAGGCGGGCTTCGCCGATCTCTCCGAGCAGGTGCAGGAGAACCTCGGTGGCATCCGCACCGTGCAGGCCCAGGTGCAGGAAGCGCGCGAGATCGTCGCCTTCGGCGCGGTGAACGACGAGTACGCCCGGCGCTACCTCGCACTCGTGCGCCTGAACTCGGTGATCCTCTCCCTCATGCCCTGGCTCGGCGCCTGGTGCGTGATCGGCCTCGTGATCGTCGGCGGCGGCCTCGTGCGCAGCGGCGAGGTGAGCGTCGGCACGCTCGCGGCCTTCCTCTGGTACCTGAACATGGTGCTCTGGCCCGTCCGCCAGGCCGGTCAGATGGTCACGCTCTGGCAGCAGGGCGCCTCGGCCTGCCAGCGGCTCTTCGAGATCCTCGACACGGAGCCGGAGGTCGACGACGGCACCCCCCCCGATGGCGAGCTGCCGAGGCCGGCGGGCCGCCTCGAGTTGCGCGGCCTCACCTATCGACACCCGTCGGCCGCCCGCGACGCCCTCTCCGGCGTCTCCCTTGCCCTCGCTCCGGGTGAGTTCCTCGCCGTCACGGGCCCGGTCGGAGCCGGCAAGAGCACGCTCCTGCGCAGCCTCGTGCGCCTGGTCGACCCGCCGCCCGGCACGGTGCTGCTCGACGGCGTCGACGTCCGCGACTATCCGCTCACGGCACTGCGAGGCCGCGCCGTACTCGTGCCCCAGGACCCGTTCCTGTTCGCGGACCTGCTCGCTGCGAACCTCTCCTACGACGATCCGGACCGCGCGATCGCGGCCGTGGAGCAGGCGGCGCGCGAGGCCGATCTGGCCGAGACCATCGCACGCCTGCCCGAGGGTCTGGCGACGCTCGTCGGTGAACGCGGCGTCAACCTCTCCGGCGGTCAGAAGCAGCGCGCGACGCTCACGCGCGGAATCATCCAGCAGGCGCCCCTGCTGCTGCTCGACGACGTCTTCTCGAGCGTCGACACGGAGACGGAGGCGCGCATCCTCTCGGGCCTGCGTGCCGTTCGCGCCGGACGGACGACGGTGCTCGTGACCCATCGCGTGTCCACGGCGCGCACCGCCGACCGCATCCTGGTGCTGGACGCCGGCCGCCCCATCGGTCTCGCTGCGCACGACGAGTTGCTCGACACGTGCCCGGCCTATGCCGAACTCGACCGCAACCAGCGCCTCAGGGCGCGCACGCCGCAGCCGGAGCCCGCGTCGTGAGCCGCGCGCCGCGGCACCCCGAGGAGTACGCGGCCTTCGACGCGGAGCTGTCCGGCCGCGCCGTCGAGGGACGCCTGCTCGCGCGCCTGTTCGCCTGGCTCGCGCCCTATCGCGGGGAGCTGATCGTGAGCGTCGTCGCCGTGCTCGCCGCGAGCCTCTTCGCCGTGCTCATGCCCGTGGTCGTCTCGCGCGTGGTCATCGACGGTCTGCTCGTGGCCGACCAGCCGGTGCGGCTCCCGGACCTGGGCATG
>JAZBPO010000455.1:0-7732 GCA_036351675.1 Pseudomonadales bacterium | reverse complement strand
GCTCACCACATCAGGTCGTCCGGGACCTTGAACTCCGCGTACGGGTCGTCGCCCTCGCTGGCGGCCCGCTCGCGGTTCCACACCAGGATCAGCGCGGCGTCGCGCTCGGCGAGCCGCTCGGCGAGCGCGCCTGGGCCGTGCGCGTGCACTCGAAGCCGTTCGTGCGCTGGGTCTGGCTCGGCGGTCTGCTCATGGCGCTCGGCGGTGTCGTGGCGGCTCTCGATGCCCGCTACCGCCGCCTCGCGGTGAAGGACGCGGCACGCGAGCGCCGAGGCTCGGAGGGTACGGCAGCCCGGCCCGCGGGAGCGCCCGCATGAATCGCGCGAGTCTCTGGATCCCGCTCGCGGTCTTCGTCCTCGTCAGCGGCTTCCTCTTCGTCGGCTTCTATCTCGAGGACCCGCACGAACTACCCTCGGCGCTCCTCGACAAGCCGCTCCCCGCCTTCGAGCTCGAGAAGCTCGGCAGCGGCGAGGTGGTCGGCACCGACGACATGCTCGGCGAGCCCTTCCTGCTCAACGTCTGGGCCACCTGGTGCCCGACCTGCCGCGCCGAGCACGGCGAGCTGGAGCGCATCGCCGGCCAGTTCGGCGTGCCCATCTACGGCGTCAACTACAAGGACGACCCGGCGGCGGCGGTGATCTGGCTGCGCCGCTACGGTGATCCCTACCGGTTCTCGGTCGTCGACCGCGACGGCCAGCTCGGTATCGATCTCGGCGTCTACGGGGCGCCGGAGACCTTCCTCGTCGACCGTGAGGGGATGATCCGCTACAAGCGCGTCGGCGCCGTGGACCGCAGGATCTGGGAAACGGAGATCGCGCCGGCCCTCGCGGCCCTGGAGGGCGCACCGGAGGAGGTGCTGCTCGTGGCGCAGGGGGACGCCGGTTGATGCGTGGTCTGCTCGCGATGCTGCTTCTGCTCCCGCTCCTCGCCGCCGCAGCCATCGACGTCTACCGTTTCGAGACCCCGGAACAGGAGGCCCGCTTCAAGGCGCTCTCCGACGAGCTGCGCTGTCCGAAGTGCCTCAACACCAACCTCTCGGGCTCCGATTCGCCCATCGCCTCGGATCTGCGCCGGACCGTCGCACGCATGGTCACCGAGGGGTACTCGGACCAGGAGATCCGCGACTATCTGCTCGAGCGCTACGGCGATTTCATCCTCTATCGGCCGAGGCTCACGCCGCAGACGCTGCTGCTCTGGTTCGGTCCCGCGCTGCTTCTCTTGATCGGTGCCGTCGTCGTGTTCCTCATGGCGCGGCGCGCCGGCGCCGATGCGGGGCCCGCGACCCTGAGCGAGGAGGAGATCGCGAGACTCGCGGCGCTGGGCGCGGTCGAAGGAGACGGGGCCGCCGGCGCCGGACGCGGATCCTCGCGGCGATGACCGCCTTCTGGCCTTTCGCCCTGCTGCTCGGGGCAGGCGCTGCCGCCTTCGTGCTGTTCCCCCTGGTCCGCACGTCGATGCTGCGTGGCAGCGCCGATGGCCGTGACGCATCGCTGCGCCGCGCCTCGAACCTCGCGATCTACGAGGACCGGCTGGCGGAGATCCGCGCCGACCAGGACAGCGGCGCGATCGCCGCCGACGAGGCGGCGGCGCTCGAGGCGGAGCTCGCCCGGAGCCTGCTGCGTGACGCGGAGCCGGAGGGCGACGGGGATGCGGGCGCGACAGCCGCGTCCGCTACGGAGGGTCGCGGGCTGCTCTATGGGGCGGCCCTCGCCGCACCGCTGCTCGCGGTGGTCCTCTATGCAGACTGGGGCTTCTCGCTCGGTGCGCTCGCGGATCTGTCCCTCGCGGAGGACGTGCAGGGTCTCGCGGCGGCGGAACGCGGCGAGGAGACCGGCGGTGGCGAGATGCGCGAGCTCGCCGTGCGCCTCGCCGCACGGCTCGAGGCCGAGCCCGACGATCTCGATGGTTGGTTCCTGCTCGGCCGCACGCGGCTCCAGCTCGGCGAGTTCGAGGCGGCCGGCGCGGCGTTCGGCGAGGTCGCCGCGCGAGCGCCGGAAAGTCCCGTACCACGCGTGTTCCAGGCCCAGGCCCTCTACATGGCCGACGACCGCACGCTCACGGCACGGGTCCGGGCCATCGTCGATGCCGTGCTCACGATCGATCCCCAGCAGCCGATCATGCTCGAGCTGCTGGCCATGGACGCTTTCCAGAACCGGCGCTTCCCGGAGGCGGCGGACCTCTTCGCGCGCGTGCTCGCGGGGGGCGTCGAGGACGAGGCGAGGCGCCGCTTCCTGGAGGACAGCCTCGCTCGCGCGCGCGGACTGGCGGGCCTGCCGCCCGCACCGGCACCGGGCACGGTCGCCGCCGACGGACCGTCCATCGCGGTGAGCGTCGAGCTCTCGCCGGCGGCACTCGCCGAACTGCCGCCTTCGGCGGCGGTGTTCGTGCTTGCGCGCCCCGTCGGAGGGCCGCGCATGCCGCTCGCCGTGAAGCGCCTCGCACCGGCCGCTTCGCTCGCAGCGACGCTCACCGTCGAAGACGCCATGGCGCCGGCCATGTCGCTGGCGACGGCGGATCAGGTGGAGCTGGTGGCGCGCCTGTCGCGTTCCGGGACCGCGGTACCCGGCCCCGACGACCTCGAGGCCGTCGTCGGCCCGCTCGATGCAGCAGCGGGCCCGCGCGTCGCCGTGCGTCTCGATCCGGGTGCTTCCTCCGGCCGCCTGCTGGAGGCCGGTGCCGGCGCGTCAGCGCCGCCCGAACCGGCAGCTGCGGAGGCGACGGGCGTGGCGATTCCGATCCTCGTCGAACTCGCCGACGGCCTGACGCCGGCGCCGGATGCGAGCGTGTTCGTGTTCGCGCGCGAGCCTGGCGGCCCCCCCATGCCGCTCGCGGTGGCGCGGCTCACGGCCGCGGAGTTGCCTACGCTCGTCACGCTGGACGACAGCATGGCGATGATGCCGGGGCGCAGCCTCTCCGGCGTCGGGCGCGTGGAGCTCGTCGCGCGCATCACGCGGTCCGGCGGCGTGGTCGCCGCGCCGGGGGACTTCGAGGGGTCCGCGGGGCCGCTCGAACCGACGCCTGGGCAGCGGGTGGTGCCGCTCCTGATCGACCGGGTCGTCGAGTAGCAGACGTGCTTGCGGAACCATCGGCCGTCCGGACTGTCGGACTGTCCTGACATGCAACGGGCAAGCGGAGTAGTGGACGTGGAGTGGACCTCCCGATCCTTCCGCCCGGCGGCCAGCCTGACGGAGCAGATCGCAGATCACATCGCCGAGGCCATCATCCGTGGCCGCATGGCGCCCCAGGAGCGGATCCGGGAACTGCGTGTGGCGCGGGAACTCGGCGTCTCGCGCGGCTCCGTGCGGGAAGCGCTGTTGCTGCTCGAGCGTCGTCATCTCGTGGAGATCGTGCCGCGCAAGGGCGCCATGGTGTCCGAGCTGAGCCGCCGCCAGCACGACGACCTCTACGATCTCCTGCAGACGCTCTATACGCGCATCGCCGCGCGCCTGGTGGAGCTCTGGGACGAGGACGACCTGCCCACCTTCGCCGTGCACGTCGAGGCGATCGAGGCGGCTGCCGACGCGAACGACGTCGATGCCTTCGCGGACGCTGCGGAGGCTTTCCTGTTCGCGGCCCTCGGCATGGTGCGCAACCAGTACCTCGATGCCGTGGTGGACACGCTGCTGCCGGTCTCCCGGCGAGCCCTGCACCGCCTCAGCGAACTCGACGACGAGGCCCTCGAGACCGGTGCGGCGCACTGGCGTGACCTCCTCGACGCGATCGCGGCGCAGGAACATGCTGCCGTGGAGCGCGTGCTCCAGGGGCTCTTCGCGGCCTGGCGGGAAGCGCTCACGCGCGCCTTCTCGCACTGATCCGCTCGACCCGACTCAGGGCGAGAACAGCGGGAAGGTCACCCCGAGCGCCCAGGCCAGTACCAGGCCGAGGCCGATGCCGCTCGCGGCCGGCAGGCCGGTTCTCCGGCCGACCCAGCCGCCCATGGTCCCGAACAGCAGGAAGAAGAGCAGGATCACGGGCAGGATGATGACGAGGAAGAACAGGGCCTCGAAGTCGAGCGCCACGGCGAGGCCGAGGGAGCCCAGCATGGCCCCGCGGACGAGCAGCGTCCTGCCCACGCCCGCGCGTCCCCCTTCCGTGAGCAGTGCGTCCGCGAGCATCCAGGGCACGGTCCCCAGCGCGAGGCCGATCACGATCGGCACGCGCCCGGCGTGTGGCACGAAGGACGCGACATAGCGATCGACGAGCGTGCCGAAGAGCCCGATGCCGAACAGGGCCACGGCCAGGGCGACGGCGAGGGCTCGCAGGGGGAAGGCGCCCCGCAGGCGGCCCCAGTGACCGAGCAGGCCGAGCACCAGCGCTCCCTGCAGTGCGAAGTGCAGCACGAGGTAGTCCGCCACGAGTACCGGCAGCACGCGGGTCTCCACCGGGAGCAGCAGCAGGGGCGTGATCAGCGCCGGCGCGAGCGTCGCCAGCGCGAGACGCCTGCCGGAGAGCGGGGCCGGCGGCGCGGCTCGTGCCGCCGGCAGCCGTCCGGCGAGGGGCCAGCCGAGGACGATCACCGCGACCAGCAGCAGCACGATCCAGGCGCCCCGATCCGCGACGCCGTCGCCGCTCTGGCGCCCGAAGCTCGCGTCGAGCCAGTCCCGGGCCGCATGCTGGGCCACGGCCGAGTAGAGCACGCCGACGTGTTCGACGTTCGGCGCCAGGACCACCCGCCGCCCCGTACCGGTGGCCGGATCGCCCACGGTCTCACCGGGCCCCGCAGCGGGGTCGGCGAGGCGCAGCGCGCGCAGCGCCTCCTCGATCAGGCGCTGCTCCCAGGCGCCGACGATCACCAGCAGATTGGCGGGTTCCGTCGCCGAGACCGCCTGCGAGAACATGGACACGGCGATGGTCGCGTCCACCCGTGGCGCCCGCAGGGCCTGGCGGACGACGATGTCCGAGGCCATGGAATGACCGAGATAGGCGAGGCGGCCGTCGGCGCCGGGGAGCCGGAGGGCGGCCTCGGCGACGCGGCCGAGTTCGGCCATGAGCAGCTGGGTCGTGCCGTCGACGGCGGTGACGTCGCCGGACATGGGCACGGGATTGCGGCCGTGACCCTCGAAGTCGAAGGCGACGACGCGATAGCCGGCGCGCGCCAGGGTCAGGGCATAGGACGCCATCAGCTGCCGCGAGCCTGCGAAGCCGTGGGCGATGACGACCACTGGCCCCGGCTGCGCCGCGGGCAGCTGGTAGAGGCTGGCCGGCGTCGCGCCGACGGGGAAGGGCCGGATCTCCACTTCGCCGCGCTGTGCCTCGAGCTGGAAGATGGCGAGCAGGAGGCAGGCGAGGGCGATCAGGCCGAGCAGATCCCGCGGGTGCCGCTCGGCCGATGCTACGGGGTTCATGGTGCGTTCCTGCAGGCGGTCCTGGCGCGTGAGTCTAGCCGTGCATGCCCACACCCGGGGTGGTCGTTGGAGCGCCGATCACCTATAAGTCCTTTCACGAAACCTATGGCCGTCCCCGCGCGCAGGCGGGACGGGACGAGTGAGGAGCAAGTCGATGGCAGGGGTCTGCCTGGTGCTCGGCGCTGGGGCCGGGATCGGTGGTACCGCAGCCGCCCGTTTCGCTGCAGGTGGCTATCACTCCGTCCTCTGCCGCCGCAGTGACGGCGAGGGCCTCGAGCGGCTGGTCAGCGAGATACGAGAAGCGGGCGGCCATGCGACGGGGCGGCTCGTCGACGCCACGCAGGAGGGTGCCATCGAGGGGCTGGTCGACGAGGTCGAGGCCGAGATCGGCCCCATCGAAGTGCTGATCTTCAACCTCGGCGCGCAGATCGGCGACAGGCCTCTCGCCGCCACCACTCACAAGGCCTTCGAACTCGGCTGGCGCATGGCGACCTTCGGCCTGTTCCGCCTCGCGCAGGCGACCTTCCCGCGCATGGTGGAGCGCGGCGGCGGCAGCCTCGTGGTGACGTCGGCCACGGCCGCCCTGCGCGGCAACCGGGGACAGCACTCGCACGCCGCGGCCATGGGCGGGCGGCGCATGCTGTGCCAGACCCTGAACGCCGAGTTCGCGAGCCAGGGGATCCACGTCTCGCACGTACTCATCGACGGCGCCGTGGATGCGCCCGACACCCTCGGACGCATGCTCGGTCCGGAGCGCTTCGCGGCGCTGCGCGCCGCGCGCGGCGAGGGCCAGGACGGTCTCATCCTGCCCGCCGAGGTCGCCGAGACCTACTGGCACCTGGCGCATCAGCACCGCTCCGCCTGGAGCTTCGAGGTCGACCTGCGGGCGTTCTCCGACGTCGCCTGGTGGAACCACGCCTGAGGCCCCGGAGCGGCCCTTTCCGGGGGCCGCTCGTGGTGGGCGGGCTGCGATTCGACTACACTGCGGCGCCTGTCCGGCCGCACCGCCGCGTCCGTCGACGCGCAGTCCCGCGGCCCCTTCTGGAGACCCACCACGCCGATGGCGCGAAGCTGATCCCATGCGTCTGAAGTGCATCAAACTGGCGGGATTCAAGTCCTTCGTCGACCCGACCACGGTTTCCTTCCCGGGCAATCTGACGGCCATCGTCGGCCCGAACGGCTGCGGCAAGTCGAACGTCATCGACGCCGTACGCTGGGTCATGGGCGAGTCCTCCGCGAAGCAGCTCCGCGGCGACTCGATCACCGACGTCATCTTCAACGGATCGAATTCCCGCAAGCCCACCGCCCAGGCGTCCATCGAGCTCGTGTTCGACAACTCCAGCGGCCGCCTCGTGGGCCAGTACGCGCAGGTGGCCGAGATCGCGATCCGGCGCCAGGTGACCCGGGACGCGCAGTCCTTCTACTTCATCAACGGCACGCGCTGCCGGCGCCGCGACATCCAGGACATCTTCCTGGGCACGGGCCTCGGTCCGCGCAGCTACTCGATCATCGAGCAGGGCATGATCTCGAATCTCATCGAGGCCAAACCCGAGGAGCTGCGCAGCTATCTGGAGGAAGCGGCCGGTATCTCTCGCTACAAGGAGCGGCGCCGGGAGACCGAGAACCGCATCCGCCACACGAAGGAGAACCTCGAACGCCTCGGCGATCTCCGCGAGGAGCTGGAGCGACAGCTCGCGCGGCTGCAGCGCCAGGCCAAGGCGGCGGAAAAGTATCGCGAGTACAAGGCCGAGGAGCGGCGCCTGAAGACCGAGCTCCTCGCGCTCCGCTGGCAGGGCCAGACCGCCGAGCTCGAAACGCGCTCGCGCGCCGTCGAACAGCTCGAGCTCAGGCGTGAGGCGGCCGTCACGGAGCGTGCGAGCCTGCTCTCGCGCCTCGAACAGGAGCGCGTCGGCCTCGCTGATCTCGCCGACGCCACGAATGCCATCCAGCAGCGCTTCTACGAGATCGGTGCCGGTATCGCGCGTCTCGAGGAGAATCTCCGTGCCCGCGAGCAGCGGGGCCGGCAGCTCGAGGAGGATGCGCAGCGCGCCGTGGCGCGGCAGGACGAGGTCCTGAAGAGTCTCGAACAGGACGCGCGCCGCATCGACGAACTCGCCCAGTCCCTCGCGGAGGTGGAGCCGCGCGCGGCCGAGGCGAGGCTCGCGGACGAGCGGGCCGCGCAGGGCCTCGAGACCGCCGAAGCGACCATGGCGGCCTGGCAGCAGGAGTGGGATGGCTTCAATCAGGAAGCCGCCGAGCCCCGGCGCCGTGCCGAGGTCGAGGCCTCTCGCATCGCCCAGCTCGAGCAGTCCCTCGGGCGCATCGCCCAACGGCTGGAGCGGCTCGGTGAGGACGGCGCCGGCATCGTGCCGGAAGGCGAGTCCGCG
>JAZBPO010000454.1:0-9167 GCA_036351675.1 Pseudomonadales bacterium | reverse complement strand
CGCACCGCCCCTGGCGCCCTGGCTCGAGGCGGCCGTGCAGGCGGCGTCCCGGCGCTGGTTCGGCCCCCCGGCCATGGCCATGGGCTGCGGCGGGACCATTCCCTTCATGAAGATGCTCGGCGACCGCTACCCGGCGACGCAGTTCATGGTGACCGGCGTCCTCGGACCGCATTCGAACGCTCATGGACCGAACGAGTTCCTGCACGTCGAGACCGGGCGCCGCGTCACCGGATGTATCGCGAGCGTGCTCGCCGCCCACGCCGAACGTCGATGACGGAAAGGGAGCGAAGGCGACCACGGCATGCCGGTCCTCCTGCCGGCATGGCGCCCGCGATGATCCGGCCTCGGCCGGCTCCGATCCCGGTTCAGCTCGATCCGCCTGGACGGCGAAGGCGCGGCGCCCCTCGATCCGCCATGAACCAGGCGCCGGAAGGGCGACTCGCCCGTTCTGCCCGGGCGTCCGAACTTCATGGCAGCACGTACTTCAGGATACGTCCTACGCAGTGCGTTGCATGGATTACGTATCCTTCAGCTCTATGACCATCCGCTCAGGCACGTCCAGTCAGCCTGTACGCTCTACGTAGTACACGGAGCGCACGAAGATAGTATCCTGACGCGATCCGGCGCACGCCGCGGAGCCAGCGAGGCACGACCTTGACCATCGACGGATCGCCCCCCCATCCCGGAAGGGTCCTCGCCGAGAGATTCATGCAGCCACTCGGCCTGTCTGCGAACCGCGTCGGCGCTGCCATCGCCGTCCCCGCCAACCGCATCAGCGAGATCCTCAAGGGCCGACGTTCCATCTCGGCCGATACGGCTCTGCGCCTCGCCGAACTCTTCAGGACCGAGGCCGAGTACTGGATGCAACTGCAGAGTGAGCACGACCTGGCGCAGGCGAGGCGGGACAACGGCGTGGAGATTCGCCGCGTCGTCGCTGCCCTCAGACTCGTGCACCCGCTGCCGCAACACCCGGAGCCTCCCCCCACCGAGCGAACGCAGGCGTTCGACCGGGCTCAGTTCGCGCTCTTCGACGGGAGCGAGTGACCCGGTTCCTGCCGGAGCGGATCGCCCGGCCCGGTGTCCAGGCCAGGCCCGGCAGCGCGCAGCAGCCGGGACGACCGCGGCGGAGAGATCGTCGCCAATTCCATCGAACCGGTCGAGAAGAATTCCTCAAGGCCATGTATCGGCAAGGTTTCTTCCGAGGAGCTCGCGAAAAAGAGCGCGAGTCCGCGCCGACACGACATCGATTCGCGCACAGCCCATCCGCCGAACGCGATCAAGGCGCGGGCGAAGACGCCAACATCACACCGTATCGAGCTATGTGGCGCAAAATACTGATTCGAATGGGATATTGCTCGGCGCTCGCAAGTGGAGTGGCGGCGCGTTCATCAAGCGCGCACTCCGACCCCATCGCGATCGTGAGTAGCTGGCGCGGGGGGCGGGCGCCCGGGCGGAGACCAGGCCGACGCGGGCAACGCCCTGCGACCGAAGACGCCCGGGGCGTGCGCGTCGGCCAGGTGTCATGGCGTCGAGCTAGGCATCTCAACTCATTGATTCGGCGGAGATGTCCCATCCCGTCCCTGCGGCGGGCGCCGGAGTGGTCAGGAACGACCGCCCCGACCCCTTCGCGAAGCGGTCAGCCCTTGGCGACGGAGATGGTCTGGGGAACCATGTACTCGAGGAGGCCTTCCATGCCGTTCTCGACTCCGAAGCCGGATTGCTTGTGACCGGCGAAGGGCTGGTTGGGGCCGAGCTGGAGGTTCTGGTTGATCCAGACGGTGCCGGTCTCCATGCGCTCGGCGATCTCCACGGCCTTGTCCACGTCCTTCGACCAGACGGCGCCGGCGAGGCCGTACTCGGAGTCGTTGGCGCGGGCGACGACGTCGTCGATGTCCTCGAACTTCAGCATGGGCAGGATCGGACCGAAAGCCTCCTCCTGCACGACGCGTGAATCCTCCGGCGGATTGTCGACGATGGTCACGGGCACGAAGTAGCCCTTCCCGTCCGGGATCTCCGATCCCGACAGCAGGGTCAGCTCGTTCCTCTTCGCATCCTCCAGCAGATCCATGACGCGTTCGTACTGGCGCTTGTTCTGAACCGGACCGAGCACCGTGCCCTGCTCGGATCCGTCACCGACCTTGACCGCCTGGGCGATGGCATGCAGGCGCGCCTTGAGGCCCTCGTAGACGTCCGCATGCACGTACAGGCGCTTGGTGGCGATGCAGATCTGCGCCGTATTGAAGAACGCGCCGAAGAAGATCTTCTGCGCGACGTCGTCGAGGTCCACGTCGGGCAGCACGACGGCCGCGTCGTTGCCCCCGAGTTCGAGGGTCAGGCGCTTGAGGTCGCCGGAAGCGGACTGCATCACGGCCTTGCCGGTCTGCGTCGAACCGGTGAAGGAAATCTTGTCGAAGCCGGGATGACTCGTCATCCACTTGCCGAGCTCGTCGCCGCCGGTGATCACGTTGAGGACGCCCTTCGGGAAGACGTCACGAAGCAGCTCTCCGATCTTGAGCACGCACAGGGGCGTGAACGGGGACGGCTTCAGGACCATCGTGTTGCCGGCGACGAGAGCCGGACCGATCTTCCAGATCGACAGCGTCACCGGGAAGTTCCAGGGCGAGATGGCGCAGACGACGCCGAGCGGGACGTAGCGGGTGCGCACGTACTGCGCGTCGTCGTCGGTGATCACGTGCTCCGGCGGCGTCATGTCCGCGCAGGCGTGGAGCCAGGCACCGGCCCCCTGGATCTCCTGCAGTGCCGCATCGACGGGCCGGCCCTGCTCGCGCGTGAACAGAGGCGCCATCTCCTCTGCGTGCGCGAGCAGGATGTCACCGGCCTTGCGCACCATGGCCTGACGCTCGGCGATGGGGGTGGCCTTCCAGGATGGGAAGGCGGCTCGCGCGGCCGTGACGGCGGCGTCGAGCTGTACCGGCGTGCAGTCCGGTGCCTGCGCGAAGGCCTCTCCGTTCGCGGGATTCACCACGTCGATGGTGCCCTCGGTCGGCGCCGCCACGCCGTCGATGGTCATGGTGTAGTCGGCATGCATGTCCATGGTGTCGTCTCCCGGGAGTGGTTTGCACAGCGGCGACCGAGCATAGCAACTCGGTGCAGGGCCGAGAGACTCCGCGCGCGGGGCGTCGGCGTGGACGTCAGCCACGCGGATCGACCAGGCCACGGCCGGCCATGCGACCAGCGAGGATGGCGTCGATGGCGTCCGACAGGTCCTCTAGGCCGAGCGGATGCACGAGTGCCTCGAGACCCTCGAGCTTCCACTCACCGGCCAGACGATTCCAGATGCGCTGCTTCTCCGGCAGCGGCAACTGCACCGAATCGATGCCCAGCATGTTCACGTGGCGGAGGATGAACGGCAGGACCGTGGCCGGGATCGCGGGCGAGTCCACGAGTCCACAGAGCGCTGCGGAGCCGCCGTAGCGGAGCGACTTCACCGCGTTGAACAGGATCTCACCGCCCACCGTGTCGACGACACCGGCCCAGCGCTCGCCGAGGAGTGGCTTGTCGGCGCCCTCCCGGAGCTCGTCGCGGTCGACGATCGCGGCGGCGCCGATGGACTTCAGCCAGTCGTGGCGGTCGGCCTTGCCCGTGGCCGCGACGACCTCGTGGCCGAGCTTCGCGAGCAGCATGACCGCGACCGAACCGACACCGCCCGTCGCACCGGTGACGAGCACCGGGCCGTCACCTGGCGCGATGCCGCCGAGGCGCTCGAGCTTGTCGACGCACTCCGCGGCCGTGAAGCCGGCGGTGCCGAGGATCATGGCCTCGCGGAGCGTGAGTCCTCCGGCGCGCTTCACGACCCACTGCGCGGATACGCGAACGTAGCCGCCGAAGCCCCCCGGAGTGTTCATGCCCAGGTCGAAGCCGATGACGATCACCTCGTCACCGACGGCGAAGTCGGCGCTCGCGGACTCCCGCACCGTACCGGCCGCGTCGATGCCGGGCGTGTGCGGGAACTTCCGGGTCACACCCGGGTTACCGGTGGCCGAGAGGCCATCCTTGTAGTTCAGGGACGAGTAGGCGACCTCGATGAGCAGATCCCCCGCAGGCAGGTCCCCGAAACGCCGCTCCACGATGCTCCGCGTGAAGCCGGCATCGGTCTTCTCGATCAGGAGCGCCCTGAAATCGCCCATGTGCCTTCCCTCCGATCAACCGGTCCAGTTCGAGCGGTCGCCCCAGCGCAGCAGGGTCCGCTCCAGGGCCCGGGACAGCGCGTCCGTACCCTGATGGACGAGGCGCTCGACCGGCGACCTGGGCTCCGTCCACTTGACCTCGAAGACGTCGCGATCGGCGCAGGCCGCGGCGATGTACTCGTCTGACGTCGTGATCTCGTCCACGAGACCCAGATCGATCGCCTGGCGGCCGTGCCACGCTTCACCCGTGGCGACGCGCTCTATGTCCAGGGCCGGTCGGTGCTCGGCGACGTGCGCCTTGAACAGCCGGTGCACGTCCTCGATCTCCTCGACGAACTTCTCGCGGCCCTTGTCGGTGTTCTCGCCGAAGATGGTGAGCGTGCGCTTGAACTCGCCGGCGGTGATCACGTCGACGTCGATGTCATGGCGCTTCAGCAGCCGGTGCACGTTCGGGATCTGGGCCACCACGCCGATGGAGCCGACGACCGCGAAGGGCGCGGCGAGGATGCGTTCGCCGATACACGCCATCATGTAGCCGCCGCTCGCCGCCACCTTGTCCACGGCGACGGTGAGCTTCAGACCTTCCCGCGCCCGGATGCGATGGAGCTGCGACGCGGCCAGCCCGTAGCCGTGCACCATGCCACCGGGTGACTCGATGCAGGCGAGCACCTCGTCCCCCGCTTCCGCGAGCGTGAGCACCGCGGTGACCTCGTTGCGCAGCGCGCGGACCGCGGTCGCGGCCAGGTCACCGTCGAAGTTGAGCACCCAGGTCCTCGGCCGTCGCCCGTCGTCGTTCGCGGCCGCTTTCTGACGCTTCTTCTCGGCCTTCGCTTCGTCCTTGTGGAGCTTCTTGAGGGTCTTCTCGTCGAACGCGGCACTGCGCAACGCATCGCGCATGTCCTCGAGGACATCGTTCAGGCGGCGGGTCTCGATACGCCCGCCGTCGAAGGAACGGCGGCCGCGGGCGGCGGCGTTCGCGCCCGCAGCGATGACGAGGAAGACGACCAGAAGCACCGTCACGCTCTTGGCGAGAAACAGGGCGTAGTCGGCGAGATACTCCATGGAGCGCGGTTCCGGGGCGGGATGGTCGGAGGGGGTCGGAGGAGCGTGCCGTGTGCGAGGTCGGCGACGAGCTCCGTGCGACGCGCGCCACTCTACCGGTGGGCCTCGTAGGCGTCTACTTCGCGCGTCTCGCCGGCCGCGCTAGCATCGCGGCTTCGCGATCGGAGGGAACAGCCGTGAACGTGGATCTCGCGAACGTCCGCAGGCGCCTCGAACCGGCCTTCAGCGCCCATGCGGCCCGGGAGGCGGATCACGTCTACCAGTTCCGCATCGGCGGCGAGGCCGCCTTCCACCTGCGTGTGCATGCCGGCGCGCTCGAGGTCGGCGAGGGACAGCACCCGGATCCCTCCGTGACCTTCATGTTCGAGGACGTCGACACGGCGCTCGGCGTCGTCACCGGCACCGTCGATCCCATGGCTGCCTTCATGGCCGGCCGGATCCGCACCGACGGCAACCTCATTCTCGCGCTGCAACTGCGCCTGCTGTTCACGGCCTGAGGCCGAGGCGACCTCGGACCGGGACACAGCTCGGCGCGAGCCCGCGTCCAGGACGACGCCCGTCGTGCTTCCGGTGCCTGACGATTTCGGTTAACTTCCGGCCTCCGCAGGAGCCACACCCCCCGAAAGCGGCGCTCGCCCGGTGTCCTCGAGTTCCGGTGCCCCGGCAACGGGCACCCCGGGCAGGATCGCCCCCGCACTCTGGAGATCCCGTGAATCAAGCACTGTGGGCCAACTTCCTGGGCGCTGCGCCGACCTGGTACAAGCAGACCATTCTCGCCTTCCTGGTGATCAACCCGCTGCTGCTGTTGATCTTCGGGCCCTTCGTGACCGGCTGGGTGCTGGTCGGGGAATTCATCTTCACGCTGGCCATGGCGTTGCGCTGCTACCCGCTGCAACCCGGAGGCCTGCTCGCCTTCGAGGCGGTGCTCTTCGGCATGACCAGCACGGAGACGATCCGCACCGAGGTGTTCTCGAACTTCCCGGTGATCCTGCTTCTCATGTTCATGGTGGCCGGCATCTACTTCATGCGCGAGTTGCTGCTCTTCGTGTTCACGAAGCTGTTGCTCGGCGTCAAGGAGAAGGAAAAGCTGTCGCTGCTGTTCTCCGGCGTCGCGGCCTTCCTGTCGGCGTTCCTCGACGCCCTGACCGTGACCGCCGTGGTCATCTCCGTGGCGATCGGCTTCTACTCGATCTATCACCGCGTCGCGTCCGGCAAGAAGATCCACCACGACCACGACATCGGTACGGATCACGACGTCCAGGAGCTGCACCGCGAGGACCTCGACAACTTCCGGGCCTTCCTCCGCTCCCTGATCATGCACGCGGCCGTCGGCACGGCCCTCGGCGGCGTCTGCACGACGGTCGGCGAGCCCCAGAACCTCCTCATCGCGGGCAAGGCGGGCTGGGGCTTCGGCGAGTTCTTCCTGCGCATGGCGCCGATCACGATCCCCGTGCTCGCGGCGGGCCTCGGCACCTGCCTCATGCTCGAGCGCAAGAAGGTCTTCGGCTACGGCGCGGAACTCCCGACGCCCGTGCGCTCGATCCTCGAGGAGTACGCCGCCGAGGACGAGGCCAAGCGGACCGATGCGGAGGTCGCACGCCTCTACGTCCAGGCCGCCGCAGCGGTGTTCCTGATCATCGGCCTGCTCTTCCACATCGCGGAGGTGGGCATCATCGGCCTCACGGTGATCGTGCTGCAGACGGCCCTGAACGGCGTGATCGAAGAGCACCAGCTCGGCAAGGCCTTCGAGGAGGCCCTCCCCTTCACGGCGCTGCTGGTCGTGTTCTTCTCCATCGTCGCGGTGATCCACGACCAGCACCTGTTCAATCCGGTGATCGAATGGGTGCTCTCGCAGGACCGCGATGCCCAGCCCGGCCTCTTCTTCCTGGCCAACGGCGTGCTCTCGGCCGTGAGCGACAACGTCTTCGTCGCCACCGTCTACATCAACGAAGTCAAGGCAGCCCTGGATGCCGGTACGATCGACCGGGACCATTTCAACGATCTGACCGTCGCGATCAACACGGGCACGAACATTCCGTCCGTCGCGACGCCCAACGGTCAGGCCGCCTTCCTGTTCCTGCTGACCTCGTCGATCGCCCCCCTGATCCGCCTCTCCTACCTGCGGATGGTGATCATGGCCTTCCCCTACACGCTGGCCATGGGTGGCACGGGCTACCTGACGGTGCTGCTGTTCCTCTGACGGCGTTCAGGACTCGGGGGCAACCTCGAGTCCCAGGCGGCGCCATAGTGCGCCGTCCTCCCGGCGCGCATCCTGCGCCTCCAGCCAGGCGAGATGCGCAGCCTGTTCCTCGGCGGCTGCGCGCACCACGCGCAGGCGGGGTCGGTCCGCGGGCAGCCGGCGCACGGCCGCGTCGCGCTCGCCGCCCTCCGTCGCACCCTCCTCGCCGAGAGACAGGGCCGTCTGGCCGCCGGTCATGGCGAGGAACACGTCCGCGAGCAGCTCCGCGTCGAGCAGGGCGCCGTGCAGATCGCGCTCCGAGTTGTCGATCCCGTAGCGCCGGCAGAGCGCATCGAGGCTGTTCTTCTGTCCCGGGTGCCGCCGGCGCGCCACCACGAGCGAATCGGTGATCTCGCAGAAATCGCCGAGGCGCCCGGGCGGCTCGGCGAGCATGGCGAACTCGTGATCGAGGAACGCGACGTCGAAGGGCGCGTTGTGGATCACCACTTCCGCGCCGCGCACGAAGTCGAGAAACGCTCCCGCGACCTCCGCGAAGCGAGGCTTGCCTTCCAGGAACTCGCGCGTCAGGCCGTGCACTTCCACCGCACCGGCGTCGATGTCCCGTTCCGGATCGACGTACTCGTGGAAATGGCGGCCGGTCAGCCGTCGCCCGACGATCTCCACGGCACCGATCTCGATGATGCGATGGCCGAGTTCCGGCTCGAGACCCGTGGTCTCCGTGTCGAGAACGATCTGTCTCACCGCACTAGCCCCGCCGTTCCTCGTCCGCTCCCGTGAGGCCACGTCGCGCGAACTGCTCCACGCCGCGATTCGCCAGCGCGTCCGCGAGTTCGTTGCCCGCATCGCCGCTGTGACCCTTGACCCACACCCACTCGATCTCGTGCTGCGCCGCGAGCTCGTCCAGGCGACGCCAGAGCTCGACGTTGAGCACGGGCTTCTTCGCGGCGGTTTTCCAGCCCCGCTTCTTCCAGTTGTGAATCCATTCGCGAATCCCCTTCATGACGTAGGTCGAGTCCGTGTGGAGGCGCACGGCCGCACGCCGCTCGAGCCGTTCGAGCGCGCGAATGGCTGCGGTCAGTTCCATCTGGTTGTTGGTCGTATCCGGCGTGCCACCCCAGAGATGCAGCGCAGCGTCACCGGCGACGAGGACCGCGCCCCAGCCCCCGGGGCCGGGATTCTGCTTGCACGCGCCGTCGGTCCAGACCTCGACCGGCCGCGTCATGTCCGCGGTTCGAAGGGAAGGACGTTGTCTTCACGGGGGCGGCGGGCAGCGCCCCGCACCGCGGGACCGGCGGCACGGGCGAGGCCCGCGTTCGCGAGGCCCGCTTCGCGGGCAGGCGCCGGCTGCCCGGCGAGGCTCCGGTGCCTCGCCTTCACGAGCCAGACGCCGCCGAAAGGCAGGCGGACGAGCGCTTTCAGGGCACGCAGCGGGCGCGCGTCGAACACCCGGTTGCCGAGCATGGGTGGCCGGTAGCGCGTGAACTCGGTGCGCGTGACGCCGAAGTCGAGCAGCGATAGCCAGTCCGTCACGCGCAGGGGGCTGAGGAAATGCGCGTTCCAGGGCGCACGGCCACCGCCGAACAGACGCCGCAGGCCCCAGAGGCTCCAGGGATTGAAACCGGTCACGATCATACGGCCGCCGTCCGTCAACACCCGCGCAGCTTCCGAGAGTGCGCGATGGGGCCGCGCGGCGAGATCGAGCGCATGGAAGAGGATCACGACGTCGAAGGCGTCGTTCTCGAAGGGCAGGTTGCAGG
>JAZBPO010000453.1:0-14702 GCA_036351675.1 Pseudomonadales bacterium | reverse complement strand
GGTTACGAGAGGCCCGCCAGAGTGGGCTGCTGGGCGGTCAGCGAGCCGCCTGAGAAACGCGGGGGTGGGTCAATATTTTTGTCGCCAGGTGGGTCAGTTCTTTTTGTCGTTTGACAGAGGGTCCGTTCGGGTCTGATCCGCGCGTTCGATGAACCCTCAGCTGAGCTTGTCAGCGGATTTCGGAGGTTTGTCGAAGCGTAGAGATCTCTCACGCAACGTGGCGCCAGAGTCTCAGCGTTCCACTTATCTGGCGTGGTCGCGTGTGTCGTTCGGGACCACGGTCGCCCGCGGCATACGTAGCGCGGTGCGGTTGCGCATCAAGCCAACTCTTCCCAGCACCGGATGTCGACAGCATATGTCGCTTCCACAGGGCGGTGGTACGTAGCCGAACCGTCCTGCTGCTTGGGCCAAGGCCGGGAATTCCTCCCTGCCTCCGCGTGTAGGCGTAGACGGGGGGGGCGGCTTTTCGGGTACCTTCGGGGCTGGCCTGAGCAGTGGCTTGGGTGTCTAGACTTTTTGGCTCGAAGTCTTGCGGTTGGGTCGCTTCACGAGCTCAGCTAAGCAAGGCTAGAGGCTCGAATTCGAGCACGCTGCATTCGGTTCTCTCACCGGATCCTTGAGCTTGCGGCTTCTGCTGAAAGTCGCGTACGAGAATAGCCAAAGCTTCCTCTGGTGGCGGCGATTCCAGCGAATATTTGGTTGCCACGCGGTTGTGGCTGCCAAGGAGACATGAAATGCGCGAACTGAGTGATGCGGAGATCGACGAAGTTCAGGGGGGGATAGCCCCAGTCATTGGTTTTGGTGTGGCGCTAGCTTCACACGCATCTGGATTTAGCGGTGTAGCTGGCTGGGCCCTTAGCTCGATTGGCTTAATCGGTGCTACCTATGGGCTTGCGGAGTATCTACACCAGAGTGAAGAAGACGCGCGCTAGAGCGATGGCCGGGCGCCGTTCGATATCCGGCGTCCGGTTTTTTCATCCATTGACCTAGTCAAAGGTTATCCTTCTGACGAGGCTCGGATGTCGAGGGTCCGATGATGAGTAAGACAACGAAAGTGTCTGTTTGGTTCGCGGTGTGCGTTGCGATTGGCCTAGGGATGGCGATTGCGGACGGGGTTTCGGCGCGGGCTGTTGTGCAGGCAGCAATGGTCATGGCGATTCTGGCAGCCGTAGGCATTACCGGTTGGATGATCTACAAGAAAGTCACTGCGAAAGAGTAACTCTTCCCGTCGGACGTTGCGTTGCAGCAATTGCGTCGCTCTACCAAGCGAGCCCTGACTGGGTTCGCGAAGAAAAAGCGAAATCGTCGCTTCGCTGCGATATGCGGGTGGTCTTGGTTCGAGTACTTGCAAGAATCTCGACTCTTACTCCTTCGACCTCATCCTCGCATCCAACGCATCCCGCAACCCGTCCCCCAGCAGATTGAACGCCAGCACCGTCACCGAGATGAACAGCGCCGGAAACAGCAGCTCGTGCGGCGTGTTGTAGATGCTTTTCAGCCCGTCCAGGCACATCGAACCCCAGCTCGGCGTCGGCGGTGCGACGCCCATGCCGATGAAGCTCAGGAACGCCTCCGTGAAGATCGCCGTCGGGATCGCGAAGGTCAGGGTCACGAGGATCACGCCGAGCGTGTTCGGGATCATGTGCCGCAGGATCAGGTAGCGATCGTCCCCGCCCATGAGCCGCGCGGCCTGCACGTAGCCTTCCTCGCGGATCTGCAGGATCTGGCCGCGCACGAGGCGCGCCGTCGCGGGCCACAGCAGCACGACCATGGCGATGAGGATCGCCGCCATGCCGCTCTCGCCCGCCTCCACGCCCGAGGCGACGCGGAACAGGATCATGAACAGCAGGAAGGGCAGGGCCACCACGAAGTCGGCGAAGCGCATCATCAGCGCGTCCACACGTCCGCCGATGAAGCCTGCGAAGGCGCCCCAGGCCGTGCCGAAGAGGATGTAGAGCACCGGCGCCACGATGCCGATGAACAGCGAGGTCTGCGCGCCGTGCATGAGCCGCGCGAGCAGGTCGCGGCCGAGCGCGTCGGTGCCGAAGGGGTGCGCGGGCAGGCGGATGACGTCGCCGGCGCCCACATTGCTGCCTGCCTCGACGTAGCCGCGGCGTAGCGCGGTCTGCAGGGTCACGGCGAGGCGCACGTCCGCGCGGATGGTGGCGAACCGCGTCGACTCGCGGATGCCGTCCGTGGCCGTCACGGAGTACCAGTATTCGCCCGCGCTGAGATCGAGCGCGTCCTCGTAGCCCACCTCGTTGCCGGCGAGCGTGTCGAGCAGCGGCAGGCCGAGCTCGCTCGGCTTCGTCGGCTCGTAGGTGTTGCGGTAGATGTTGTACTTGGCCGCGTTCTCGACCGCGTCCCACTGGATGCGCACGCCCCAGGTGTTCGGTTCGCCCACCACGCGCAGGTTCTCGGGCGCAGCCAGCTCCGGACGATCCGGATCGGCGAGGTACGCATCGCTCGGCCCCTGCGGATGTGCTGCATCGACCGGTACGTCCCAGCGTGAACCGCGCTCCACCAGCAGCGCTTCCACGCCGAGATTCGGCGGCTGCGAGATGCGGTCGAGGTTCTGCTCGAAGGAATCCACTCGCCACAGGAAGGGCCCGAGCACCGTGAACAGGAGCAGGCCGATCACGATCCACAGGCTGGCGACGGCGCGCTTGTTCTTCTTCAGCCGCAGCCAGGCGTCTTCCCAGTAGGAGAGCGAGGGCCGCGACAGGCCGTGGACGTCGGCCGTCTTTTCGGCGGGCGCGAAGTCGTCGGGGGTGAACTGCATCGGCGCGTTCACGACAGGCGCACGCGCGGGTCGACCCAGCCGTAGACGAGGTCGACGATGATCACCATCAGCACCAGGAAGCTGCCGTAGAAGACCGTGGTGCCCATGATCAGGGTGTAGTCGAGCTGCTGAACCGCCTCCACGAAGGCGCGGCCGAGGCCCGGGATCGCGTACACGAGCTCCACGACGAAGCCGCCGGTGGTGATCGCCGCGATGGCCGGGCCGAGCACCGTGATCACCGGCAGTACGGCGTTGCGCAGCGCATGGCGCCAGAAGATGCGCCCGGAGGAGGCGCCCTTGGCGCGTGCCGTGCGGATGTAGTCGGTGTTCATCACCTCGAGCATGGAGCTGCGCATGAGGCGCGTGAGGAAGGCCATGGTCGACAGGCCCAGCACCATGGCCGGCATGATCATGTGGCGCACCGTGCCCCAGCCGGCGACGGGCAACACGGTGGTGCCGGCCAGGTCGTTGATCTCCACCAGGCCGTACTGGCCGAGCGAGGCGAACACGAAGTTCGGCACCGAGATGCCGAGGATCACGAGGAACATCACCACGATGTCCGGCCATTCGTTGCGCGTGAGCGCCGTGATCGCGCCGAAGAGGATCCCGCCGAGCGCCGCGAACAGGATCGCGAGCACGCCGAGCTGGGCGGAGACGGGGAAGGCGTCGGCGATGATGTCGTTCACGCGGCGATTCTGCTGCGTGAAGGAGATGCCGAAGTCGAGCGTCGCCACGTTCTTCAGATAGATGAAGTACTGGTTCGGGAAGACGGGCTGGTCGAGGCCGTACTTCGCCTCGAGGTTCGCGCGGATCGCCTCCGTGGTCGCCTTGTCGTTCTGCAGCGGGTCACCGGGGACGAGGTGCATGGCCGCGAAGGTGGCCGTGGCGATGAACCAGACCGTGATGACGCCCTGCACCAGGCGCTTGATCGTGTACTGCCACATGCCTCAGTTGCCGCCCGTGCTGCTGCCCGCCGCGTCGGGCGGGTCGATGTAGGCGCGCGCCACATCCACGTCGGCGCCGACCTGACGCCTGACGAAATCGCGCAGGCGTGGGTGCACGACGTAGACGCGCGCGCGTTCGTAGGTGGGGATGAAGGCGTGCGTCTCGAGCATCGTGTCCTGGATGCAACGGAAGGCCTCGATGCGCACGGTCGGGTCCACGGAGTTCTGGGCGCGGCGGACGCAGCCGTCGAGCTGATCGTTCGCGTAGCGGCCGCGGTTGTTGAGGTTCCAGCTCGAGAACAGGTCGCCGAACGTGAGCGGATCGTTGTAGTCCGGGCCCCAGCCGGCGGTGACGATGTCGTAGTCGCCGGCGGTCATCCTGGCGAGGCGCTGCTTGAAGATCTGCTTGTCGATGCGCACGTCGAGGCCGAGGTTCTCGCTCCAGAGCGTCTGCATGTACTCGGCCTGTCGCGAGGCCGTGGGCGTGTCGTCCGTGAGCAGGACGATGGGCGGGATGGTGCCGCCGAGCTGCTCGCGGGCGATCTCGACGTGGCGGCGCGCTTCCTCGAAGTCGATCACCGGCTCCTTCGGCGGGATCTCGCGGCGGAGCAGATCGTTCTGGCCGCGCAGCCACACGGGGAAGATGGTCTTGCCGGGGCGATAGCCGGGCAGGGCGATCACGCGGTTGATGAGCTCCCAGGGGTCGAAGGCGAGATCGAGGGCGTGGCGCAGGTGCCAGTTGGTGGTCGGCCGGCCCTCGCGGAAGTTGAAGCCGAGGTACCAGACGGAGCCGTCGTCGTGGCGGAGGATGCGCCAGCGGCGTTCCAGGGCCTCGATCATGGTCTCCGAGTCGAGGTCGGCCATGGCGATCTGGCCATCCTTGAAGAGGTTCAGCTGAGCGCTGCCGTCGGAGGTGATGTAGTCGTAGTGGATGGCGTTCAGCCAGACGTTGTCGGCATCCCAGTACTCCGGGTTCTTCTTCATGCGCAGGCGCGCGCCGTGGTCCCACTGGGTGATCATGAATGGGCCGTTGAAGAGCATGTCGGTGGCTTCGGCGCCGTAGCGGCCCGGCCGGGCTTCGTAGAAGTCCTGGCGGACGGGGTTGAACGTGACGAAGGCGACCAGCTTGTCGAAGTAGGCGATGGGGCGCTCGAAGGTCACTTCGAGCCGGTGGTCGTTCGCGGCGCGTACGCCGAGTTCCTCGGGTGAGCGTTCGCCGTTCACGATCGCCTCGGCGTGCTCGATCCCGTAGAAGATGAAGGCGTATTCGGAGGCGTTGGCCGGGTCCACCACGCGCTGCCAGGCGAACACGAAGTCGTGGGCCGTGACCGGAACGCCGTCGTTCCAGCGCGCGTCTTCCCGCAGCCAGAAGGTCGCGCCGTCCTCGCGGATCTCCCAGCGCTCGGCGACGCCCGGACGCAGCCTGCCCGCGAGATCGTAGCCGGTGAGGCCCTCCATCGCGTGGGCGAGCACCTGGCCGGAGACCTGGTCGGTGGCCTTGGTGGAGTCGAGCTGTGGGGGTTCCTGGCGGAGCGCGAGCGTGACGGTGCGCGCTTCGAAGTCGACGGCGGCGGCGCCGGCCGCGAAGGGCAGCAGGGCCGCGAGGGCCGAGAGCAGGCAGAACAGTGCGGTGCGCGTGCGGCGCGCGCGGTCGTCCGACATCGGGCTTCTTCTCCGCGGACCGCCGAGGGTCCGGACTGCGTGCGCAGGTGCATGCCCCGCGTCACGGCCGGAGTGTACACAGGATGGCGAACCGGGCCAGCGAGCCCCCGAACCTGAACAGCTGACCCAGGGTCAGCTGTTCAGGTTCGCAGGTCGGGTCGTCCGTGGAGAAAGCTGAACGGCTGACCCTGGGTCAGCTGTTCAGGTTTGCGCTGGAGCGGCGAGGTGGGGATGCTGGCGCTCCCTTCGCATGGGAGACGAGACGATGTCCGAAGCGATCATGGATCAGCGCGCCAGCTTCACCGCCATGGAAGCGGGCACGAAGGAAGACTGGCAGATCATCTCCGCGCACAACGGCGCCTTCGCGCAGGGCCTGGCCGATCGGGTGATCGAGCATCTGAAGCTGCTCGAGGGCGACGCCGGCGGCTTCGCCGTGGACCGCCTCGAGCACTCGCTGCAGACGGCCACTCGCGCGGCGCACGCGGGCAAGGACGACGAGTACGTGGTCTGCGCGCTGCTGCATGACATGGGCGACATCCTCGGCAGCTACAACCACGCCGATATCGCCGCGGCGGTGCTCGAGCCCTTCGTGACGGAAGAGAACCACTGGATCGTCAAGCACCACGGCATCTTCCAGGGCTACTACTTCTTCCATCACCTCGGCCTCGACCGGAATCTGCGCGAGCAGTACCGCGACAACCCCTTCTTCGAGCCCTGCGCCGAGTTCTGCCGCTTCGACCAGGCGGCCTTCGATCCCGACTTCACCTCCGCGCCGCTGGAGGACTTCGTGCCACTCGTGCGCAAGGTCTTCGAGAAGCCGCGCCGCTCCCTCTACATGGCCGAGTGAGCCGCGGCGAAGCTGAACGCCCGACCCGGGGTCGCGCGTTCAGCTTCGGCGAGGTCCCTGGGAGATGGGTTTCCTGAACGCCTGTACTGAACGGCGCCCCATGCGGTGGGCGGGCTGCGCGCTCCTCGCGCTCGTAGTGTCTCTCTGCAGCGGCTGCGCAGCGGTCGCCGTGTCGGATCGGCGCGGAGCGGTGGTCGAGCCAGCCGGTCCGCCCTCGGCCGCGGAGCGGGCGGCGCCGACGCGCATCGTCATGCTCGGGACGGGCACGCCGGTGCCCGATGCGCGTCGCGCCGGCAGCGGTGTCGCGCTGATCCATCGCGGCGAGGCCTGGCTCTTCGATCTCGGCGCCGGCGTCGTGCGGCGGGCCATGGAGGCGCGCGTGACCTACGAGTTGCCCGCGCTCTACCCGACGCGGATCCGCGGCGCCTTCCTGAGTCACCTCCACAGCGATCACGTCGTCGACTACCCGGAGCTCATCGCCACGCTCTGGTGGCGCCGGGCGGCGCCGCTCGAGATCCATGCGCCGACGGGCTTCGCGGCCATGCACGCGGCCACGCTCGACTTCCTCGCGCCCGACACGGCGCTGCGCGTCGGCGGCGCACAACCGGTCTCGGCACTCACGCCGGATCGCATCGCCGTCGCGACCATCGCGCCCGGCGTGCTGGTGGAGGAGGGGGATCTGCGCATCGAGGCCTTCCCCGTGGACCACGGCGACATCGAGCCGGCCTTCGGGTTCCGCATCGAGGCCGGCGACGCCGTGATCGTGATCTCCGGTGACACGCGCTACAGCGAGACGCTCATCGAACGCGCCCGCGGCGCCGACCTGCTGATCCACGAAGTGGTGCCCGACGCCGCCCTCGCCAGCCGGCCGCCGCTCTGGCGCGCCTACCACGCGGCGGCGCACACCTCTGCCACGGATCTCGCGCGCGTCGCGCAGGCTGTACGGCCGGGCGTGCTCGTGCTCACCCACGGTCTCTACTTCGGCGAGCCGGAGGCGGACGTGCTGGACGAGATCGTCGCAGCCGGGTACGGCGGGCCCACGGTGCTCGCGGAGGACCTCGACCTCTTCGAGGCGCCCTTCGGCCGAGGGCCCGATCGCCGGCGCGCGCACTGATCGCTGCGCCGTCCCTTCCCGTCACCGCAGCCGCCCGACACGCCGTGCCTCTGCGGCGCGCGCACCCGGGCGCGCACGCTGCCTGCATCGGGCGTAGCATTCGGCCCGGGGAACACTGGGGGGATTCATCATGGCGCGACAGATCGCCGTACTTTCGCTCGCCGTCGCATTGCTCACCGGCTGTACCGTCGAAGAGGCGTCGACGCCGGATCCGCAGGCCGCATCCGAGGCGGCCTCGCCCGAGGACGCCTGGCGCCAGCCGATCTTCGAGGGGCTCGGCGACGAGCACTTTCCGATCACGACCGCGTCCGCCGACGCCCAGGCCTACTTC
This sequence comes from Pseudomonadales bacterium, assembly GCA_036351675.1. Lineage (GTDB taxonomy): Bacteria > Pseudomonadota > Gammaproteobacteria > Pseudomonadales > Azotimanducaceae > JAZBPO01. The sequence goes on along the minus strand of JAZBPO010000453.1, from coordinate 7,022 downwards.
GACCAGGGCCTGCGTCTTGCCTGGGCCTTCAACCACGCCGCCGCGGACTTCGCCTTCAACGAGGCCGCCCTCGCCGATCCCGACTGCGCCATGTGCGCCTGGGGCAGCGCCCTGGTGCTCGGCCCCAACGTCAATGCGGAGATGGATCCGCGCAACGCGCCGCGCGCCTGGGCGCTGGCCAAGCGCGCCCACTCCCTGGCGCGGGCGACGGGGACGGAGCTCGAGCGGGCGCTGACCGGTGCGCTGCTCGCCCGCTACGCGCCCGAGGCGCCGGCGGATCGCACCGAGCTCGACGTCGAGTACGCCGACGCCATGCGCGCGATCATGGCGGAGCATCCGGACGACGCCCATGTCGTGGCGCTCACGGCCGAAGCGCTCATGGATCTGCATCCCTGGGACTTCTGGCTCGCCGACGGCGAGGAGCGGCCCTGGACCGACGAGATCGTCGCAGCGCTCGAGCACGCGCTCGAACTCGACCCCTCGCACATCGGCGCCATCCACCTCTACATCCACGCCGTGGAGCAGTCGCAGGAGGCCGGCCGCGCGGAACCCTATGCGGACCAGCTCGCCGACCTTGCACCCGCCGCCGGCCACCTCGTGCACATGCCGGCGCACATCTACATGCGCATCGGCCGCTATCACGACTCCACGCTCAACAACATGAAGGCCGCCGATGCGGACGCCGCCTTCGTCTCCGTCTGCCGCAGCAACAGCCCGATCTATCTGGCCGGCTACATCCCGCACAACTGGCACTTCGGGTGGGTCACGGCGGCCATCGAGGGCTGGAGCGAACAGGCCTTCGCCATGGCCGAGGGCACCGCCGCACAGCTCACGCCGGAACTACTGCGTGCGCCGGGCATGGGTGTGGCGCAGCACTTCCTCATGCAGCCGACCTATGCCCTCGTGCGCTTCGGGCGCTGGGACGAACTGCTCGCGGCACCGGCGCCCGATGCCGATCTGATCTATGCGCGGGGGATCTGGCACTACGGGCGGGGCCGGGCGCTCGCGGCGACGGGTGATCTCGACGGTGCGCGCGCCGAGCACGAGGCGCTGGCCACGATCCAGGCGTCCGACGAACTCGCGAATCTCGCCTTCTTCCGGGAGCCCGGCCGCGGGCAGCTGGTCATGGCCGTGGCCGAGCGCATGCTCGCCGGCGAGATCGCGCTGGCTGCCGGTGACCTCGATGCCGCCATCTCGATGTTCGAGGAGGCCGTCGTCCGGGAGGACGCGATCCCCTACAACGAGCCGCCGGACTGGTACTACCCGGCGCGTCACTCGCTCGGTGTCGCGCTGCTGGAGAAGGGCGACGCGGAGGCGGCGGAAGCGGTCTATCGCGCCGACCTCGACCTCATGCCCGAGAACGGCTGGGCGCTCCTCGGCCTCACGCAGGCCCTCGTGGCGCAGGGCCGCGGCGAGGAGGCGGCGGACGTGCAGGCGCGCTTCGATCTCGCCTGGCGCCACGCCGACGTCGAGATCGTAGCCTCGCGGATCTGAGGCGGAGCACGCGGTGCTGACCTTCGAGCGCATCCGTGCGCTCGCGGAGTGCTTCCCCGCGGTCGAGGTCGGCAAGGCCTACGGCACGCCTGCGCTACGTGCCGGCGGCAAGCGCTTCCTGCTGCGCATGCACCCCGAGGAGGATGCGATCGTCCTCATGGTCGACTCGGTGGAGACGCAGCAGGCGCTCATCGCCGAGGATCCGATGGCGTTCTTCATCACCGATCACTACGCCGGCTATCCAGCCGTTCTCGTCCGGCCCACGGTCGAGGAAGCTCGCTTCGCCGAGTTGCTGGAAGCGACCTGGCGCCGCGTCGCGCGCAAACGCGACGTCGCCGCCTACGACGCCGCGTCAGTCGCGCCCCGAACCTGAACAGCTGACCCAGGGTCAGCTGTTCAGATTGGCGTCTGCACGCGTTCGTTTCGTCGGCGCGAGGGAGCGTGGAGGCCTGTTGCGCCCCTGCGCGGAACCTGTCCTGTTAGCCTCCCGGTGTGGACGGGTGAAGGGGCGCGACGTTCGTCGTCGACCGGTTGCCGCCTCGCCCACCGTTCACCAGAATCGCGCGCCCCGAACGAGCCCGGATGAGGATGAGAGCACGCATGGCCCGCACGCCCCTGAACGTACAGGACGCGACCTTCCTCAGCGTCGAGACGGCCGACTACCCGACGCACATCGCCGGGCTGCAGATCTTCGAGCTGCCCGAGGACGACCCTGATTTCGTCCGCCGCCTGGTTGAGCGGCTCGTGCAGGCACCGGTCGCCCCTTTATGGCGTCGGGTTCTGGCCCCGGGGTTCATGGGTACGACGCTCACGGCCGAGTGGATCGAGGGCGGAAAGATCGACCTCGATTTCCACGTCCGCCGCATGGCGCTGCCGCGACCCGGGTCCATGGAGCAGCTCGAGCATCTCGTGGAGCGGCTCCACGCGCGCCAGCTGGACCGCAGCCGGCCGCTCTGGGAGTGCTACTTCGTCGAAGGGCTGGAGCCGCGGCGCTTCGCGATCTACGCCAAGGTTCACCACTCGCTCGTCGACGGCATGGGCGGCATCTGGCTCGCCCTCGCGGCGCTCGCGAAGGACCCGGATGCCGAGCCCACGGCTCCCTGGTCCGTCGATCTGCCGAGCCGGCCGCGCGCCGCTGCGCCCTCGCTGCTCGATCGCGTCCTGAGCGGGGCCCGGGTGCTGAACGACCTCCACATGCAGAATCTCCGACAGTCCCTCGACTGGGCCGGTCGGCTCGCCGGCTCCCACGCCCGTGCGGATCTGCCCTTCGCGGCGCCGCGCGCGCCTTTCAACGGGCGCGTCGACGGCCACCGGCGCTTCGTGACCCGGTCGCTGCCGCTCGCCCGCGTGAAGGCGCTGGCGAAGGGCACGGGCACGACGATCAACGACGTGGTGCTCGCATTGACCGGCTCTGCCCTGCGGCGCTGGCTCGACGGGCAGGATCAGCTGCCCGGACGTTCCCTCGTCGCCACCGTACCCGTGTCCGTCGCGGCGGCCGATGGCGCCGGCAACAACCTGTCGGCGCTGCTCGCCGATCTGGGCACGGACACCGCGTCGCCCCTCGAGCGCCTGCACCGCGTGCACGAGTCCACGGCGCGCGGCAAGCGCATCGTGGCGGGACTCTCTCGAGGATCGGCCGAGGCCTGGGCGCTGGTCATGGGTCTCGCGGGACTGGCGCCGGCGCTGGTCAACGAGGGGCGGACGCTGCCGCCGCTCGCGAATCTGGTGATCTCCAACGTGCCCGGCCCTCGCGGCAAGCGCTACTACGCGGGGGCGGAGCTGATCGGCTACTACCCCGTCTCGATCCTCACGCACGGTCAGGGTCTGAACGTGACGCTGCTCTCGCGCGGAGAGTCCATCGACTTCGGTCTCACGGGCGCGCAGTCCCTGATTCGCGATCTCGACAAGCTCGGCGACGCCCTCGAAGACGCGCTCGCGGAGTACGAAGTGGCCGTGGCCGAGGACCTCACGCGGCGTAACGCCGGGTTCCCGGTCCTTGCGGCGCCCGCGGTCGCCGAGGCCGGGGGCACGGCCGACGGCCCCAAGGCGGGGGTCACCCGCGTCGCGTGACCTGTCCGCCGCGAAGCTGAACAGCTGACCCTGGGTCAGCCGTTCAGGTTCGGCTGAGGCTGCGCGCGATCCTGGCGCGAGCGTTCCCGGAGATCCTTTCGCAGCTGGTACCACTCGTGCTGTGTCTCGGGCGCGTCGACGACCTCCGGTATGAACAGCCGGGCGTAGGCCTCGCGCCTGCAGCGCGCGTCGGCCCCCAGCGCGACATAGGTCGGGTGCTCGGTGACCAGCGAGTCCGGCTTCCCGAACGCGTTGCGGGCATGACTCGACCATCGGTAGCCGCCCGGGTGCCGAATCAGGCCGGCACGAACGGGATTGAGCTCGATGTAGCGACTGCAGGCGAGGACGTGGCGATCCGTCGAGATGGGGCTGGACCAGTGGCGCCCGCTCCAGAGCGTACCGACCCGCTTCGCCATGCGGTTGTGTGCGGGCACGAAGCGGCGGCAGCAGTCGCGGATCATCCAGGAGACGCCGCGCGCGGCGCGGGGGGTCGCGAGCAGGTGGAAATGATTGTCCATGAGCACATAGGCATGGATATCTACCTGGTGCCGCGACGCTGCATGTCGCAGCTCTTCGAGGAAACGTCGTCGATCCGCATCGCTCACGAAGACCGGGCGCCGCTCGACGCCGCGATGCACCACGTGGACGGTCTGGTCCGCTGGATACTGCCGGCTGCGCACTCCCACTGTTCACCTGCTCGTCCCGCTCATCGTCACGGGGGAATCTGGGCGAAGCGGACGTGCTGGAGCAGTCTGGACTTCGTTTCCTGGCGCAGGTCGTAGCCGAAGTGCTTGCGGGAGATCGCTGACGTTTCGACGAACCTGAACAGCTGACCCTGGGTCAGCTGTTCAGGTTCAGGCTGTGGTTCGGAGGAGATTCGAGACCACGCGCTCGAGGTGGATCAGCGAGTTGCACACCTCGGCCTGGTGCACGTGGGCGCGGTAGCGCGGCATTTCCGAATCGCCCGAACCCCAGGACATCTCCGGCTCCGGGTTGAGCCAGATCACGCGGCGGCTTCTGTCGTAGAACTTGCGCAGCAGATCGGTGCGCGGGTTGCCGTAGTTGTTGCGTGCATCGCCGAGGATGATGACGGTCGCGCGGTTGTCGAGGTCGTCGCCCGCGAGGCGTTCGAAGTCGGCGAAGGCCTGACCGTAGTCCGTGGAACCGCCGGCGTAGTCGGCGATCGTGTGGGCGACCGCCTCCTCGAGTTCGTTGCGGGCGAAGAGTTCCGTCACCTCGCCCAGGTCTGACGAGAAGGCGAAGGCGCGCACGTTCGGGAGCACCTCCTCGAGCGAGTAGAGGAACATGAGCATGAAGCGTGCGTAGTTCGCGACGGAGCCCGACACGTCGCAGATCGCGAACACGCGCGGTTTCTCGATCTTCGTCGATTTCCACTGCAGTTCGATCAGGTTGCCGTCGTGGCGGAGGTTCTTCCGGAGCGTTCGCGGGACGTGCAGAGCGCCGCGCTTGGTGATCTTTCGCTTGCGCGAATAGGCCGCGACGAGCTTCTTCGCCATCTTCCGCACGAGGCGCCGGAGGTGGCGGAAGTTGCGCTGGTCCACGAAGGACAGTTTCGCCTTGCGCAGGATCTCCTCGCGCAGCCGGTCGCCCTTGACGTCGGCGTGGAGGAGGAACTGGCGTTCCACGTAGTCGCGGATCTGTTCGCGCAGGGCCTCGCGGCGCCTGCGCAGTTCCTGGCCGAGGCGACGGTCGCGGATGTCTTCGCCTCGGCCGGCCTCGATGATCTCGTCCTGCAGCTCCGCGTTGCCCATGGCGTCCATGATCTTGCGCGTGTAGACGCCCTTCTGGGTGAAGAACTGGATGTTCTCGACGCCCACCTCGCCGGCGGCGTTGGAGATCTGCACGGCGGTCTCGGTGCGATCGGCCTCCATGAGGAGTCTGCCGAGCGCGGATCGCGCTTCGGACAGCTCGCCCGGATGCAGCAGTTCCTCGAGGTCGGCCGCGTCCTCCGCTTCCGAGTGAGCTTCCGGATTGCCCTCGAAGGGCCGGGCCGGCGCCTCGCCGCCACCGCCGCGCTGCTGCGGATCGCCGCCGCCTCCGCCGCTTTCGCCGTCGCCCGGCTGTGACTGCTGATCCGCTTCGTCCGGAGCCTCGGCGGCATCGTTCTCGGCAGGCGGCTGGTCCTGGAACGCCTCGAAGCGGAAGAAGGTGTCGAAGCAGGCGTCGAAGGCCTCCTTCTCGTCGCGGGTCTTGGGCAAGGTGACGGCGAGGGCCTCCTTCAGGGCGGCCCGGTCACGCCAGCCGACGATCTCGGCGGTCCGGAAAGCGTCGAGCGTTTCGGCCGTCGAGATGCGTACCTCCGACGCCCGCAGCGCCCGGATGAAGTTCGCCAGCGTCCGCTCCACGGTTCCTCCTAGCGGGGTCGGAGTGGTTTATTCCTGACCACTCCGGCTCCTCTCGATTCCGCAACTGTCTGATTGCCATGTGTTTCCAAGAACGACGGTGAACGCCGGGTCGCGCCTCGTCCGTGGTCCTGTGGGCATCTTCCTACGCGAGGAGAGCAAGTCATTGACCTATCGAGCTTGCCCGAAGCTTCGGTGCCAGGGTGGTCAGGAAAAAACCACTCCGACCCCCGGTTGGGGCCTTGGGGGTCAGGTGCCGGGGAGGCGGCGGCCACCGACGGCGCGGCTCGTGAGGCTGGTGAGTTCGGACTCCACGGCCTCGATGTCGTCCTGGAACTTGAGGATGACGTTCAGTGTCTCCCGCACGAGCTCCGCGTCGAGGGAATCGGCATGCAGGAGCACGAGCGTGCGTGCCCAGTCGATGGTCTCGCTGATGGCCGGCACCTTCTTCAGATCCATCTCGCGCAGGTCCTGCACGAAGGCGACGAGCTGTTCGCGCAGCGCGGGCGGGATCTCCGGGACCCGCGCCAGGATGATGTCCTGCTCGAGTTTCGGTTCCGGGAAGGGGATGTAGAGGTGCAGGCAGCGGCGCTTGAGGGCGTCGGAGATCTCGCGCGTGTTGTTCGAGGTGAGGAACACGACCGGCGGCCGGCCCGAGGCTCGTACGGTGCCGATCTCCGGGATCGAGACCTGGTAGTCGGAGAGCATCTCGAGGAGCAGCGACTCGAACTCCTGATCGGACTTGTCGATCTCGTCGATCAGCAGCACCGAGCCGTCCTTCTCGCGCAGGGCCTTCAGCAGCGGCCGCGGTTCGAGAAACTCCTCGGAGAAGAAGATGTCACCGAACTCGTGCAGGCGCTCCACGGAGGCGGCCAGACCCTTGGCGCCTGCGAGGACGTCCGCGAGCTGTTCCTTCAGGACCTGGATGTAGAGCAGCTGCTTGCCGTACTTCCACTCGTAGAGCGCCTTCGCCTCGTCCAGGCCCTCGTAGCACTGCAGGCGGATGAGCGGCAGGTCGAGCATGCGCGCGGTCGTCTTGGCCAGCTCGGTCTTGCCGACGCCGGGCGGGCCCTCCACGAGGATGGGCTTGCGCAG
>JAZBPO010000452.1:0-9525 GCA_036351675.1 Pseudomonadales bacterium | reverse complement strand
GAGGAGAACGGCCCCTTTCTCGCCACCGGCAAGCACAACCTGATCCTCGAGGGCACCTGTCCGGAGATCGCGCGCCAGCTGGGCAATGCCCTCTGCGCACCGATCGTGAAGTTCGTGCCCGAAGGACAGATCGATCCGCCCACGGGCGCCATGCGCTTTCCCGGCTCCATCAGCCTGTCCGCCGAGACCTACGAGGCACTGCTCGACGACATCGCGAGCAGTCTGAAGCAGGCCGGCTTCACGGACGTGGTCATGATCGGCGACAGCGGCGGCAACCAGCGCGGCATGGCCAACGTGGCCGAGCGCCTGAACGAACGCTGGGCCGGCTCCGGCGTGCGCGCGCACTTCGTGCGCGAGTTCTACGACCCCGGCTGGGTCGCGACGGAGGAGTACACCGCGGAGGTGCTCGGCGTCGCCGAGACGCGACGCGACGGCCACCACGACGACATCTGGGTCACGGCGATGATGATGGTCACGGACCCGGATCAGGTCCGTTTCAGCGAACGTGTCGACGCCGGCCTCGCGTCGATCAACGGCGTGCCCATCACGCCGCTGGCCGACACCGTGGCGCTCGGCCGTCGCATGATCGAGTTCCGCGCCGGCCTCGCGGCCGACGCGATCCGAAGCGCCATCGCCGCGGACTGAGCTGCCGGCCGGGCCCGTCGCCATGGATCGAATCGGGGAGATGAGCTTCGAGGCGCTCCTGCTGGAGGGCGCCCGCGGCAGGCTCTGGCGGGCCGTGGACGAGGCTTCCGGTCGCCGCCTCACGGTGCATCTCGCGACGCCCGGAGCGCCGGGGCCGGCGTTCGGGCCGGCGCCGGCGGGTCCCCACCTGGCCGCGGTACGCATCGCGGGCGAACTCGGCGACGGCATCCCCTGGTACGCCACCGACTGGATCGACGGCTCCCTGGATGCACTCTTCCGTGAAGCCGTTGCGGAGCCCGTCGCCGCGCAACGGTCGATCGCGCTGCTCGAGCAGTTGCTCGCCGCGCTCGGCGCTGCGCATGCGGGCGGCCAGGTCCATCTCGGTCTCGACCCGCGGGTGGTTCGCCTCGGCGAGGACGGCGGCGTCGAGCTTCTCGGCTTCGGAGTGGGTCCGAGCCTCGACGCCCTGGTGGACGGCACCGACGCACGAGCGGTCGACCCGGCCGCCGTGCTCGTCCGCGCCTGCCGAGCGCCGGAGCTGGACGACGCGGACACACCGGTCGACGCCCGCGCCGATCTCTACGCCGTCGCCGTCCTCGCGCACCGCCTTCTGACCGGAGGCCTGCCGCAGCGGTCGGACCCCGATCCGGACCTCATGGTCGACCGCATCCTCAGCGGCCGGAATCTCGCCGCACCCTGGGTGCCGCCGTCACGGCTGAACCGGGCCCTGCCCCTACCGCTCGGCGACTGGATCATGCAGGGCCTCGCGCCAGACCCCGCCGACCGCTTCGCCGATGCGGCGACCATGCGCGCGGCCCTCCTGGCCACGGCGGGCGCGGCGCGGCAGGAGACCGGGGAACGCGCGCCCCGTGCGGCACCGCCGGCACCCCGGGACCTGCCGGAGACGATCGAGGCGCTCATCGATGCGGCCCAGGTCGGCTCGCGCCAGCGCGAGACGCTGCGCGATCTCGCCGCAGCGGTGCGGACCGATGCCGGCGGATCGGACGGCGCCCCGCCGGACCGGACGCGGCAGGCGCTGCGCGACGCTGCGCAGGCGGCCGGCATGGACGTGGCGCACCTGGACGCCCTGCTCCTCGGCCGCTATCGACCGCGACGGGCGTCCGGCGCGACGCGTCCGGCGCCAGCACCACCGGCGCCGGGGCCCGAGCCGGCAGAGGTCGTCGCGGCCGCGGCCGAGACGGCGCAGGCAGCTCCCGCGGAAGCAGCGGCCGGTGCCGGGACGAAGCAGCCTGCGTCCGGTGACGATGGCGCGCGGGGACGCAGCGTGCTCGTCGCCGTGGTGATCATCGCCCTTGTCGCGCTCCTGCTGCTCGTCGCCGGAGGTGATCCGAGCACCGGACCGTCCACTCCGTCCCCAGGGGACGTCGTACCCGCGCCCGTTGCAGGCGCCGGAACGCCCGAGCCCTCCGCCACCCATGAACCCTTCGCGCCGGGCACGCGCTACCGCGACCCGCTCGCCTCCGGTGGCGAGGGCCCGGAGCTCGTCGTCGTACCCGCGGGCAGCTTCCGCATGGGCTGCGTCTCGGGGTTGCGCTGTGCGCCGGACGAGCTGCCGGTCCGGCAGGTGCGCATTCCGCGCGCCTTCGCGGTGGGCGTGTACGAGGTCACCTTCGAAGACTACGACCGCTTCACCGCCGAGACCGGCCGGGTGCGCTCCGGCGACGAACGCTGGGGTCGCGGCCGCCATCCGGCGATCAACGTCAGCTGGGAGGAAGCGCAGGCCTATCTCGCCTGGCTCTCGGCGGAGACCGGCGCACGCTATCGCCTGCCCACGGAAGCCGAGTGGGAATACGTGGCGCGCGCGGGGAGCGAGACCCCCTGGTTCTTCGGGACGGACGCGACGCAGCTCTGCGCGCACGGCAACGGCGCCGACGCCCTGACGGCCTACGAGCGGCGCAACGACACGTGCAACGACGGCGTAGGCCGCCGGACGGCCGAGGCCGGGAGCTACCGGGCCAACGCCTTCGGCCTCCACGACACGCTCGGCAACCTCTGGGAGTGGGTCGAGGACTGCTACGCCGGCAGCTACGAGACCGCACCCGCCGACGGCAGCGCGCGGGAGGTCGACGGGACCTGCCCGACGCGGACGCTGCGCGGCGGCGGCCTCAACTCGGGCCCGGACGAGCTGCGCACGGCGAACCGGGAGCGCAACTCGCCGACCCTGAGCCTCTACTACATCGGCTTCCGCGTGGTCCGGGAACTCTGAAGCGGCGTCACGGCCCACCCGCGCCTCGGAACGCCCCGAGGGAATCGTCTTCGCGCCGGACGGACCGCACCTGGTAGTCCGCGCCGAGCAGGCCCCTCTACTCCGCCGGGACGATCGTGAACGACACGGGGCGCGCCCGCACCGCGCCCCTTCGTCGTATCGGCCCGCTACACTCCGCGCCGCCGATACGCAGGGCCACGCGGGAGAGAGGCAGCGCCATGACGAAACCGGACGCCGGGAACGGCCTGCGCACGGAGCCGCTCTGGCGCGGCTCCGTTCGCCGCTGGGAGTGCGACGAGAACGATCATCTCAACGTGCGCTTCCACTTCGTCGCCGTGGGCGAGGCCCTCGAGTTCCTGTTCCGTTCGCGCTGGGCGCGCCCCGCACCCCGCGTGATCCGTCAGCATGCACGCTTCGTGGCAGAGGCCCTGTTGGCGACGCCCCTTCTCGCACGCGGAGTCGTTCTCGAAGCATCGGAGGCCAGCGTCGGCGTCTGGGTGGAGCTCGTGGACGCGGTCTCGGGCACCGTGCATTCCACCATGCTGAGCGAGCTGGACGTCACGGCGGCGGAGCTCGGCCTCGATCCTGAAGGCCTCCCCGGCGCCGCGCGCCTGCCGGCCCACGGGGCACGCCGGGGCCTCTCCACGCCCATGCGGCACCGGGATTTCCCCTCGCTCGCGGACTCCGAGAGCCTGCCCATGGTGGAGATCGGCCGCGGGGTGTTCGGCGCGGCGGAGTGCACCGAGGGCATGGTGAACGCTCCGTCCTGCGTCGGGCGCATCGCCGACGGCGTCCTCAACCTGATCACTCATCTGCATGGCGACGGCGCCGTCGAGAGCCGCCAGAGCGGGCGCATCGGCGGCGCCGTCGTCGAGTACGAACTCGTCTATCCGCGCCCCGTAGCGGCCGGCACGCCTTTCGTCGCGCGCTCGGGTATCGCCGGGCTGGACGGCCGCATCCAGCGCTTCTGCCACTGGCTCTTCGACGCGGGCTCCGGTGAGATGCTCTGCGCCTCGAACGCCATCGCCGTGGCCCTAGATCTCGAAACGCGGCGCGCGGCGCAGTTCTCGGCCGAACAGCGCGCGGCCATCGAGGCCCACTGCACACCGGAGCTGGCGCTCTGAGGCAGCGCGCGAAACGCTCGCCTGCCCGATGGGTCCCGGGGTGACGATCGGCGCACTCCTGCTCGCGGGCATGGCCGCCTTCCTCGCCAGCGCCTTCGGCCTGCTGCCGGCCTGGCCCGCGGGCGTGCTCGTCTGGGCCGGGGCGCTGCTTGGCTGCGGGCGTGTCGACGCGGCGACGCGGCGCCTGTCGCTCGCCCTCGCCGTCGCCGGCGGGGCCGCCCTCCTCGCCGCCTGGTGGGCAGACGTTCCCGTCGCCGCGACCCCGACGCTGGAACGCCTGCTCACGATCAACCTGCCCATCGTCGGGCTCTTCGTCGGCGTCGCCTTCCTGTCGCTCGCCGGCGGCACGCGGGCCGTCGACGAGGAGGGCGCGCCTCCGGCGCCGGCGCGGACCGCCGGCCTGTTCCCGACGCTCGCCGCCGTGCATCTCGTCGGCGCCGTCATCAACCTCTCCATGACGGCGCTCGCCGGAGATCGCCTGGCGCGGAACGGACGACTCGGGCGCCGCGAGGCGATCGTGCTCGCCCGCGGCCACTGCGCCGCGGCCTTCTGGTCGCCCTTCTTCGTGGCCGCGGCCGTGGCGCACACGTACGCCCCGGGGGCGGATCCGGCGCTCACGGTCCCGCTCGGCGTCACGGGCGCGCTGCTCGCCCTCACGGCGACGGCCGTCGACGTCCGCCGAAGCCGCAGCGACGAGGAACGCGCGACGCCCTTCGTCGGCATCGTCCCCGACCGCCACGCCCTCGCCCTCACCGGCCTGCTGCTGGCGAGCGCACTGGGCCTGCAGCTCGTGCTGAACGATCTGCCCATGGTGATCGTGGTGACCGCCGTCACGCCACCGATCGCGCTCGCGATGATGCCGCGCGGCGCCCGCGACGGTGCGGCCCGGCGCCTCCTCGGCAGCACGCTTCCCGCGACGACGGGCCAGGTGCTGCTGTTCCTCGCCGCCGGCGTCTTCGCCCACGGCATCGCCACGCTCCTCGGTGGCGGTCTGCTGCCGCTGCCGACGGACCTGGAGGAAGTGCCCTTCGCGGTCTATCCCGCGGTCGTGGCCGCGACCGTCGTCGCCGGCTATCTCGGCGCCCATCCCGTGATCAGCATCGCCGCCGCCAGCAGCGTGCTCATGCCGCTCGGCGCCGACCCTTCGCTACTCGCCTTCAGCTTCCTCGCGAGCTGGGCCGTGGGCACGGCGGTGGCGCCCCTCTCCGGCATGAACCTGTTCCTGTTCGGGCGCTACGGCGTGCGTCCGCGCGAGGTGCTCGCCTGGGGGCCGGCCTATGCGCTCGGCATGCTGGGCGTGGTGACGGCGCTGCTCGGCGCCGGCTGGCTCGCGACACACTGAACGGTGCCCCGAACGAAACTCCCCCACGGCCGTCCGCCGCGGCCCGCCCGCCGGGACTGGCAAGACAGCGCCGTCTGAGGAAGGATCGGCAGTCCGCCCGGCCGATCGGACCGCACCCATGACCTGGCTCGTCGCATTACTCGCCCTCGTCGCCCTGCTCTGGGCCGTCACGCGCTTCTACCTCGACGGCGAGGACCTCTCCCGTTTCGACTCGGCGCAGGCGGGCGAGCCACCGCACACGGAACCGAGCCCCGAGCACCATCAGGCCGTCGAGGCGATCCGCGAGATGCAGCGCGAGGCGTCGGGCTCGCTGACCGACCGCAATGCCCTCGCCGACATGCGCGCCAAGGTCGACGCCATGGGCGCGATCGAGGACCCCTCGATCCGCTTCGAGGCCACCGATGCGGGCGGCGTGCCGGCCGAGTGGGTGCTCGCGCCCGGCGCCGATCCGGATCGGCGCCTGCTCTACCTCCACGGTGGCGCCTACGTCGTCGGCAGTCCGCGCAGCCATCGCCCGATCACGGCCACGCTATCGCGCCTCGCCGGCGCCTCGGTCCTCGCCGTCGACTACCGGCTCATGCCCGAGCACCGACGCCTCGCCGGCATCGAGGACTGCCGCACGGCCTACCGCTGGATCCTCGAACACGGGCCGGAGGGTGCGGGGCCGGTGCAGGCCCTGTTCGTGGCCGGGGATTCGGCGGGCGGCAACCTGACGCTGAGCACCATCGCCTGGGCCCGGGACGCGGGGCTCCGCGCAGCCGATGCGGTGGTCGCCCTGTCGCCGCACACGGACACCTGCATGGCGAGCCCGAGCCTGCGCGAGAACATCGACACGGATCACATGCTCGGCCCCATGTTCGCGCCCCTGGCCCGCGTCCCCCGGGCGATCGCGCTCTGGACCAGCTGGTGGAGCAACCGCATGACGCCGCGCGATCCGCGCGTCTCGCCCCTGCGCGGCGATCTCGGCAACCTGCCGCCGACGCTCGTGCACGCGAGCGAAGCAGAGATGCTCCTCGACGACGCCCGCCGCTGGGTCGCCAAGGCACGCGCCGCCGGGACCGACGCACGCCTGCGGACCTGGCACCACCAGCTCCACGTCTGGCACATCTTCGAGCGCACGCTGCCCGAGGCCCGTGAGGCGTTCGAGGACATCGCCGCGTTCCTCGAGGAACAGGCACCGCGTGGTGCCGGCACGCAGCGCGCGAGCGCCTGAGCGGACATGTCTGCAACCGACATCGCGATCGTCGCGGCCCTGGCCCTTCTGCTCGTGCTCGCGGCCGTCCTCGCGCGGCTGCTGCTGCGTCTGCGCAGCCGCGCCGCGAGCCGCCGCGACGCCGGCAGAGCGCTCGCCCGGCACAATCAGGATGCGCACGAGCAGCGCCTGAAGAGCCTGGAGATGATCACCCTCGCGACGCTCGCCGGAGACTGCGAGCTCTCCGAGGGCTGCCTGCGCGTGCGGGCCCTGCTGCGCGACTACCCCGGCCTGCGCTCGGCTCCGGAGCACGCCGCGATCGAGGCGCTCTACGAGGACATCCGGGATCTCGCGATCGGCGACGTGCGTCGGCGCCTGCCGACGGCAGCGCTCGAGCGCCAGGACGAGGTGCGCCGTGCCGTCGAGGGGCGCCATCGCGGCGCCGTGCTGGCCAGCTTCCGGGTCCTGCGCGAACAGGCGCGCGAGCTCGCGGGTTCGCCCTACGACGTCGACCTCGCGACCGGTGCCCGGACGGGACGCAGTGCCGAGACGACCCCACCGGGCTGAGGGAGAACACGGTGAATCGAGACGAACAGCGCGCCTGGCTCGCCGGCGTCGAGGAGGAGATCGTCGACGCGGAGCGCCGCATCGTCGACCCGCATCACCATCTCTGGCGCAGCGTCGCCGGCGACGCGCTGCCGCCCTACCTGCTCGAGGATCTCTGGGAAGACACGCAGGCCGGCCACGCCGTGGTGCAGACGGTGTTCATGGAATGCGGCGCCGAGTACCGCGAGGACGGACCCGAACACCTCCGCCCGGTCGGCGAGACGGCGTTCGTGACGGCGCTCGCGCGCGAGAGCCGGGGCAGCGGCCGCGCCGAGATCGCCGGCATCGTCGGGCACTGCGATCTGAGGCAGGACGAGGCGCTGCTGCGCGAGGCGCTCGCGGCGCACGAGGAGGCAGGCGACGGCCTGTTCCGGGGCATCCGCCACGGCGGGGCCCACGACGGAACCGGCACCGTCGGCTGGCTGAACGCGACCGACGACGCGGAGCTCTACTCGCGCGCGGATTTCCGCAGCGGCGTCGCCCTCCTCGGCCGCCTCGGCTACAGCTACGACACCTGGCACTACCACATGCAGAACGGTGCCTTCCGCGATCTGGCGGCGGCCGTTCCCGATACGCAGCTCGTGCTCGACCACTTCGGCACGCCGGTCCACGTCGGCGCCTTCGCCGCCGATCGCGACGCGGTGATCGACCAGTGGAAGCGCGAGATCGCGGCCATCGCCGAGTGCCCGAACGTCGTCGCGAAGCTGGGAGGCCTCGCCATGCCGCCCTACGGCTTCGGCTGGGAGCAGCGCGCCACGCCACCGACCTCGGACGAGGTGCTGGCCGCCCAGCGCGACTACTACCTCCACGCCATCGACTGCTTCGGCCCCGAGCGCTGCATGTTCGAGAGCAACTTCCCCGTGGACAAGCTCTCCCTGTCCTACGTCGTCTACTGGAACGCCATGAAGAGGCTCGCGGCGGAATTCGGCGAGGCGGAGCGCGAGGCCCTGTTCGAGGGGACCGCGCGGCGCGTCTACCGTCTACCCGAGCCCATCTGACCCGCACCGTGGGCGCGGAGCGAGTACCGTCCTGCGTCAGGGGCGCATACTCTCGGCCGGAGCGAAACGGACATCGGGGGCGTACGTGGTCACCCCAGCGACACCAGGGAAGGTGCTGATCGTCGAGACCCACCAGGGTTATCGACGCACGCTCGTCGAGCTGCTCGCCGCCATGGGCGTGAAGGACGTGCTGACCGCGGCCTCGCCCAACGAGGTCCTGACGGCGCTCGTCGCCGAACCGACGCTGCGCGGCGCCGTCATCAGCCACGACCTGCCGCAGGGCGACGCGCGCCGCGCGGCCGACGCGCTCTGGATTCTCGCACCGGGGACGCCGGTGATCTTCTACACGGGGCGCAGCGAGGCGACGATCGACGTCGACGCCTTCCCGGCTCCGGTCGCCCTGCTGTGCAAGCCGCTCCGTACCTGGGACCTTCAGGCGACGCTCGGCAAGTTGCGCAAGCAGGCCGACACGCCGAAGCGCGGGTCGACCTTTCCCCTGGAGTAGCGCCGCAGGGACGGCGCGAACCTCGAGGGGCACGATCATCGGAACGAAACACGGCGCCGTCCGGAAACGGCGCCGTGTCGCGAGTGCGCGCCGAGCCGATGCGGCCCGCGCGCCGAGGACCCCGCCTCGCGGCGGGATCCGGCTCGGGCTTCAGACCTCGAAGCGATCGAGCATCATCACCTTCGCCCAGGCTTCGACGAAGTCCTGCACGAAGAGCTCGTCGCCACCGGCTTCGGCGTAGGCCTCGGCCACGGCCCGCAGCTCCGAGTGCGAACCGAAGATCAGGTCCACCGGCGTGGCGGTCCACTTCAGCTCGCCCGTCGCGCGATCGCGCCCTTCGTAGATGCCCGGCATCTCGTCGGCCTTCGTCCACAGCGTGGACATGTCGAGCAGGTTCACGAAGAAGTCGTTCGTGAGCTGCCCGGGACGGTCCGTGAAGATGCCGTGCGCGGCGCCGTTCGCGTTCGCGCCGAGCACGCGCATGCCGCCGACCAGCGCGGTCATCTCGGGCACGGTCAGCGTGAGCAGGTCGGCCTTGTCCACGAGCGCCTGCGTCGGCGGCAACCAGGACGCTTCGCTGTAGTAGTTGCGGAAGCCGTCCGCCCTCGGCTCGAGCACGTCGAAGCTGACCACGTCGGTCTGCTCCTGCGTGGCGTCGGTACGGCCCGGCGTGAAGGGGACCTCCACGTCGTAGCCCGCGTCCGCGGCCGCCTTCTCGATGGCGGCGGCGCCACCGAGGACGATCAGGTCGGCGAGGGAGACCTTCTTGCGCTTGAACAGGCCGCTGTTGAAGTCGTCGCGGATCCCCTCCAGTACGCCGACCACCTTCGCGACCTCCGCCGGATCGTTCACCGCCCAGTCCTTCTGCGGCGCGAGGCGGATGCGG
>JAZBPO010000451.1:0-3606 GCA_036351675.1 Pseudomonadales bacterium | reverse complement strand
GGGGGGGGGCGCGCATGATGGTGTCCCGGGGTCGTGATGCCAAATCTCCTGACCTCGCGATGACTCCGCGGGTCATGGCCCAGGGGCCTTGCGCCTGCTGGACTCCGCCCACGTACTGGTGATGCGACGGTGGGGTACATGGCCGGATGGATGGTCACGGGCATCTGGGTGCTGGCAGCGGGCGTACACCTGATTCCGGCCACCGCGGTGATCTCGAAGATGCGCGTCGAAGCACTCTACGACGTGCAGATCACGTCGCCCGAGCTGGAGCTGCTGCTGCGGCACCGGGCCCTGCTGTTCGCTGTCGTGGCCGCGTTGCTCCTCGCTGCGGCGGCGCGGCCCGAGCTGTGGCTGCTCGCCGGTGCGCTCGGGCTCGTGAGCATGCTCGGTTACGTGGTGCTGGCCGGGCAGGTGGGCACGGAGCAGGCCGCGGTGCTGCGGGTGTCGCGGGTGGACGTCGTCGTCTCTCTCCTGCTCGCGACTGCGCTGCTCGCCGAGTACTCCGGGGCGATCAGCGCGCCGCGAGGAGGATGATCAGGAGCCCTGGGGCGCAGGTGTCGGCGCTGGTCGGGCCAGCGGACCGTAGCGGCGCCAGGCGATGACGCCAGCCAGGAACCAGATCGAGAAGTACTGCAGATTGCCGGTGATCATGCCGATCTCGCCGACTCGGAGGCCGAAGAGTTCGAGGAAGCCTGCGAGCGAGAAGAGCGCGGTGAGACCGAAGACGCAGCGTAGCCATGCAGGCAGGCTGGCGTCGTCCGCGTCTTCCGTCGGCCCCGAGGCCAGCGCCATGGCCGCGAACCAGAGGCCCGTGAAGAGGCCCACTCCGATCCCCTCGCCGAGCGTCACGCCCGCATAGTCGTTGAGCAGCTCGTAGGCGATCGCCGTCGTGGCCGGGTCCGTCGACAGGCTGCCCGCGAGCAGCGGCATGGCCTCCAGCCAGCGTGCGATGCCCAGCATCTTGAAGAGGCCTGCGAACAGGCCGACCGCGGCGGCCACCGCGAGACCGGGTCGCCGGGCCGCGCCGAGCCAGACCGTTACGAGCACCGCGAGCACGCCCCAGAGCGCGCTCGCGCAGAAGTAGAAGAAGTAGCCGAGGCGCACGGCGTCGGCGTTCGCGGCGACCAGCGGCAGGTAGTCCGCGGCAGAGCCGTTCAGGCTGTTCGGCCAGTCGATGGCGCGACCGAGCACGAAGAAGGCGACGAGGAAGACGGCGGGCAGGGCGGTCGCGACGAGCAGCGTCAGGCGTTCGTAGTGGCTGTTCATGGATGCATCCTCCGCTGGCGTGGCCACACGATCCCTCAACGCTTTCGCATTCTTAATCGACAAAGCTGCGAGCGAGCTATTCAATGACGAATAGCTGAGTCAGCGGTCTCCTCCATGTTCGACTGGAACCTCGTCCGCAGCTTCCTCGCCGCCGCCGAGACCGGCAGCTCGGCTGCCGCGGCGCGCGCGCTGGGCACCTCGCAGCCGACCGTGAGCCGGCACGTCGCCGAGCTGGAGCTCCAGCTCGCCGTGACGCTCTTCGATCGGCGCCGCGACGGACTCGTGCCGACGGACAAGGGGCTCGAACTGCTCGAGCAGGCGCGCGCCATGCGCGCGGCGGCGGACGGCATCTCGCGCCGGGCCGAAGGCATGCACGACGACCTCGCCGGCACGGTGCGCGTGACGGCGAGCGAGGTCATCGCCATCGAGTACATGCCTGTCGCCATCGCCACGATCCGCCAGGCCCATCCGCAACTCTCCGTCGAGCTCGTCTCGAGCAACGAAGCGGTCGACGTGAATCGGCGCGAGGCGGACATCGCCGTGCGCATGTTCGAGCCGCGGCAGCCCGATCTCGTCGCGCGCCACGTCATGGACTTCGAGATCGTGCCCTGCGCGAGCCGCGCCTACCTCGAGCGCGCCGGCGCGCCGACGACGCCCGCCGAGCTGCTGGCGCACCCGCTCGTGGGCCTCGACGCCGATCTCGATCTCGCCGGACCGCGGGCGATGGGCTTCCCGCTCGAGCGCGAGCACTTCGTCTTCAGAAGCGACTCGCGGCTCGCGGGTAACGCTGCCGTGCGGGCCGGGATCGGCATCGGCTTCGTACAGCGGCCGCTCGTCGAGCGTGATCCGGAACTGGTGCGCCTCGAGCTCGACCTGCGGCTGCCGCGCCTTCCGCTCTACGTCGTCACGCACGCGGAGATGCGGACCTCGCGGCGCATGAAGACGGTGTTCGACGCGCTCGTGGCGCACTTCGAGGCACTCGCGGCGTCCGGCGCGGCAGCGGAAGCGCGCTGATCAGGACCGTGCGCGCACGAGTCCGGTGACGGGTCGGACGTCTTCCGAGCCGGGAAACACGGCAGCGAGCGCAGGGGCCTCGAGGCCGAGGTGCTCGTGCAGCGCGCCCTTGATCAGCGCGCGCGTGTCCAGCGTCGCGCGCAGGTCTCGACCCTCGTGGAGATCGCGGCGCCCCAGCCCCGGCCAGTCCGCGACGACCCGCCCGCCCCGCACGGCGCCACCGAGGAGGAAACCGGCCCCACCGGTGCCGTGATCGGTGCCGGCGGAGCCGTTCATGGCCACGGTGCGGCCGAACTCGGTGAGCACGAGCACGGCGGTGTCGGCCCAGTGTTCGCCCAGCCCCGTACGCAGCGTCTCCAGGCCCGCGTCGAGCTGGCGCAGGTTGCGTGCGAGGGCGCCCTGAGGCTGCTCCTGGCCCGCGTGGGTGTCCCAGCCGCCGGCCTCGACCATGGCGATGCGCGGGCCGGACGGCGCCGAGAGGAATCGCGCGGCGGCCCCCATGAGCACGGGCAGGTCGCCGCGGCGGCCACCGCCCATGGCGTCGCCGGCCACCACGTTCGCCATGCGCGCCTCGGCGAAGGCGCTGGCGAGCCGGACGTCGTCGCCGTACATGCGCTCGACGCGATCCAGCAGGTCCGCCTCCGGCGAGGGGAGGATGGACGGCGCCCAGGAGGTGACCGTGGCGTCGCCGCGCAGGGCGAGGGGCATGGCGCTGGCGATGGCGATGCCACGTGCACCCGCCTCGACGGCATCGCGCGCGTCCAGTTCGGCGATGGCGCGGTTGAGCCAGCCCGTCCGCAGTCCGTAGGGCTGGAGGCCGCCGTGCTCGAGCACGTTCTGCGCGTCGAAGTGGGAACGCTCCCGATAGGGGCCGCAGTGGGCGTGGAGCACGGCGAGCTCGCCGGCCTGCCAGCGCGCGTGAAGCTGCGGCAGCTCCGGATGCAGGCCGAAGAACCCGTCCAGATCGAGCGCGCCGCGTGGCGCCCCGGGTGGTGCGAGGGCGATGCCGGCGCGGGCCCGCTCGAAGTCCGGGTCGCCCCAGGCGGGGACCGCTGACAGGCCGTCGAGGCCGCCGCGCAGCAGCACGAAGACGAAGCGCGACGCTGCCGCGCCCGGCGCCGCGAACGCGACGGATCCGGACGTCAGCGCCGCGGTGAGGCCGCCGGCGCCGAGCCCCTTCAGGAATTCCCTGCGTGCGATCCTCATGGCGTCATCTCCGCATGAACTCGGGGCTCACCAGCAGCAGCGCGAGCGCCTGGGCCGGCGCCTCCGCGCGGGCGATGGCCTCGCGCGTGCCCTGTCCGATGGCCTCCCCGAGGACGGTCC
>JAZBPO010000450.1:0-8821 GCA_036351675.1 Pseudomonadales bacterium | reverse complement strand
CGTCCTGGAGGGCGTGAGCTTCGATCTCCGGCGAGCCGATCCGGGCGCGATCATCGAGGTCGCGGTCGCGAGCGATGTCGGCACCATCTCGAGCCGCATCGGCGAGGTCGTGACACGGTACAACGCCCTACTGGACACGATCGAGGAGGTCACGGCCTTCGGTGGCGAGACGGGCCCGAGCGGCGTCCTCATCGGCGACGCGACGATCCGCGCGCTGCAGTCACGGGTTCGGGACGCCCTCGGTGTCGGCACGGCCGAGACGTCGGCGCTGGGCATCAGCAGTACCGAGACGGGCCGCCTGGAGTTCGAGTCCGGCACCTTCGTCACGAGGTTGACGGACGAGCCGGAGGCGACGGCCGCTGCGGTCACGGGCGAGAACGGACTGATCACGCGCCTGCGGGCGCAGGTGCAGGCCTACAGCGGCAGCGAGGGCCTGATCACGGCGCGCACGGAGGGTCTCGATGCGCGGATAGACGACATCGCCGAGGCGCGCCTGGACCTCGAGGAGCGCCTCGTGCGCGTGGAACGCCGGCTCGTCGATCAGTTCAGCGCCCTGGACGCCCTCGTCGCGCAGCTCAACACCACGGGCAGCTTCCTCACGCAGCAACTCGACAACCTTCCGGGGTTCAGACTCGGTGATTCCAGACGATAGATAGGTGGTGGGTGGCGGAGAGGATGGTCCTCTCCCAGGGAAAGCGGACGCGCAGCGTCCTCACGGAGACCGGACATGAACTACCACTCTCCCCTGCGCCAGTACCAGAACGTCGGCGTGCAGAGTTCGATCAGCGAGGCGGACCCGCACACGCTGATCCGCATGCTCTTCGACGGCGCGCTCGAGCGCCTGTCGATCGCGCGGGGTGCCATCGAGCGTGGCGACGCGGCGCTCAAGGGGGAGTCGATCTCGCGCGTGATCGCCATCGTGGACACGCTGCGCGTGAGTCTGGATCTGGACGGCGGCGACGAGCTCGCCGCGAATCTGCGCGGCCTCTACGAATACATGACGGACCGCCTGCTCGAGGCGAACCGCAGCGAGCGCGGCGACCTGCTCGTCGAGGTGGCGAGCCTCATCCGCGAACTGCGCGAGGCCTGGGTGGCGATTCCCGAGGCGTACCGCACGCCGGGCCAGGGCGGTCTCACGCCGCTCGTCCAGGGCCGCGCCTGAGGGTGCGGGGGCCGCGCATGCGTCACGAGGACCATCCGATGTCGATGAAACGCCTGATGCCCGCACGGGCCGACCGCTGGGTCGAGATACTCGTGCTCTCGCACGACATGCTCGACGCGGCGAGCGCCGAACGCTGGGACCGCCTCTCGGAGCTCGAGGTCGAGCGCTGGAAGCATCTCTCGGTCGTCTTCTCGCCGGCGCCCGGCGAGGACGAAGCGCGCGAGGTCGCGTCCTGTATCTCCGAGCTGCTGTCGCTCGACGGCATGATCCTGGAGCGTCTCGGCCGTGCGCGGCAGGAGACCTCCGCCGAACTGCTGACCCTCCGTCGAGGCCGCGAGGCGAGCAGCGCCTACGGCGAGGGCGCTGCGCTCGCCTAGGGTGATACCCCGAGTCGAGCCCGGGTGACCCCCTGAGGCGCAGGGCGGCGTCGCGGGTCGGCGAGACCCCGAGTCCTGCCGTTCATCCGACGAGCGCGTTCCTGCCGGGCAGCCCGACGGCCGTCGCGCCGCTCGCAAGTGTCTGATGCAGCTGGACAAGCGCTGCGCGCGGCAGCTTCCCTGCGGTGCTCCCGGGCATCCCCTTCGGCCGACCGGGCGCCGACTTGAGGGGTGCGCGGCGCGTTAGGGGGTTCACCCGATACGGCGCCGACGCAGCGCGGTGCAACCTTCTCCCATCGGCAACACGAGTGGGAAGGTTCGTGATGGGTGCTGCGATGAAGGCGGTGATCGGGGAGGACGCGGGGCGTCATGCCTACGTTCCCGCGCGCATGGTCATGCTCGGTGGCGCGACGCCGCGCGGGGAGATGCTGCGGGCGATGCTCGCGCTCGTCGGTTCGCCCTGCGTGTCGCTGCCACGGGCCGAAGAAGCCACGGCCGCCGACTGGTTCGTGGTCGATCTCGGCGAAGACGGCTGGGACGAGCGCCTCGATCGCCTCGCCCGTTGCCGTCCGGGCGCCCGGGTCCTGCTCGTCGACACGGACGGAGCTGCCCAGGGTATCGTCCGCGACGATCTCGAGCTGCGCACGCTGAGCGGCCCGCTCCGCCATCGCACCCTGCGCGCCGCCCTCGACGACGATCGGGTGATGGATCCGGATCCACGCGCACCCGCGCTCATCGGCCGTTCCGCCGCGATCAGCGGCCTCCGGCGCATGGTCGAGCGGGTCGCGCGCACCGACGCCACGGTGCTCGTGCTCGGCGAGACGGGCACCGGCAAGGAAGTGGTGGCCCGCAACATCCACTACGCCTCCCCTCGCGCCGACGGCCCCTTCGTCGCCGTGAACTGCGGGGCCATCCCCCACGATCTGCTCGAGAGCGAACTCTTCGGCCACGAGAAGGGTGCCTTCACGGGTGCCGTGAGCGCGCGCAAGGGGCGCTTCGAACTCGCCCGCGGCGGCACGATCTTCCTCGACGAGATCGGGGACATGCCGATGGCGATGCAGGTCAAGCTGCTGCGCGTGCTGCAGGAGCGCACCTTCGAACCGGTGGGCAGCGGTCGGAGCGTGGAGGCCGACGTGCGCATCGTCGCGGCGACCCATCGCGATCTCGAGGCGGCGATCGAGGCCGGTGACTTCCGTGAGGACCTGTACTACCGGCTCTCCGTGTTCCCCATCCAGACCCCGGCGCTCCGTGATCATCCCGAGGATCTGCCGCAACTCGTGGCCGAGCTCGTCGAGCGCCTCGAGCGCCGTGGTGCGGACACGGTCGCGATCACGGAAGCGGCCATGGCGCACCTCAAGGCGAACGAGTGGCGCGGCAACGTGCGGGAGCTCGCCAACTTCGTCGAGCGCCTCACGATCATCCACCCCGATGGCCTCGTCGACGTCGCGGATCTCCCCCCTCGCTACCGCTCAGACGCGGCGATCGCCTCGCAGGACCTTCACGGCGAAGCACGCCGCGAGGCCCAGGTGGAACTGCCGGAGCAGGGCATCGACCTGCGCGGACACCTCACGAGCATCGAGGCACGCCTCATCGTCCAGGCCCTCGAACGTACCCGCGGAACGGTCGCGCACGCGGCCGAGCTCCTCGAGATCCGGCGCACGACGCTGATCGAGAAGATCCGCAAGTACGGCATCGAGGAATGCGCCGCGGATGGCGCCCGCCGCTGGGTGGCGCGCGGCTGTCCGGATGTCGTCACGGCCTGATCCGGCTCGCGTCGAAACACCGACGCGACGTGCCCGGGCCGCAGGCAAGATGCTGAAAATAATGAAAAAAACTATCTGGCACGGCGAATGCATAGACGCCCCCCGAACCGGTCCTGGTGCCGTGCTGGAGATGGAACCGATGGAACAGGGTGTGGAGACGAGGCTCGAGGATGCCTTCCGGACCTTCGGCGAATTGTCCGAGCGTCTCGAGGCCAGCTACCTCGCGCTCCAGGAGCGTGTCGCCGAACTCACCTCCGAGCTGACGGCGACGCAGCTGCGTCGCGACGCGGAACGCCGCGAGCGCGAGCGCCTCGAGGCGCGGCTCGCCGAACTCATGGTGCTCCTGCCCGCCGGCGTCGTGGTCGTCGGTCCCGCGGGCGAGATCCGGGAGATCAATCCCATGGCGGCGGAACAGCTCGGCGGTGCCCGCGTCGGTGATGCCTGGTGCGAGCGCGCGCCGGCCGCCGTCGCGGAGGTTCCGCCCGGCTCCGGGGAGTGCACGCTCGCGAGCGGCCGGACACTCGCCGTCTCCAAACGGTCGCTCGGCTGCGGTGAGCGCCTGCTCGTGCTCAACGACGTCACGGAGACGCGGCGGCTCCAGGCAGCGCTCGACCGCCAGAGCCGCGTCGCCGCCGTCGCGGAGCTGGCCGCGGGGCTGGCGCACCAGCTCCGGACGCCGCTCTCCACCGCCATGCTGCATCTCCATCGCATCCGCCGCGCGGGCGAGGCACAGGGCGTCGAACTCGCCGAGCGCGTCGATGCGCTCGGCGAGCAGCTCTGGCGCATCGAGGCGACCGTCGAGCAGAGTCTTTCCTTCGCGCGTGGTACGGCGCCGGGTGACGAGCTCGTGGACCTGGCACAGCTGCTCGGGGACATCCGCCGCGGCACGGAGCCGCAGATCGCGGGGCGCGCCTACCTGGTGCTGCGCCAGGACGTGAGCGGCGTCGCGGTGCGGGTCAATCGAGCGACGCTCGTCTCCGCGCTCTGCGACCTCGTGCTCAACGCGGCGAACTCCGCAGCCGACACCGCGCGGCCGGTGCGCATCGAACTCTCCGCGCGCCGCTGCGGCGCTGACGTCGAGATCGTCGTCGCCGACGACGGCGCCGGCGTCGCGGAGGAGCTCCGCGAGAAGATCTTCGAGCCCTTCTTCACGACCCGCGAAGGCGGCACGGGCCTGGGCCTTGCCATCGTCCGCGCGTCCGTGAACGGCCACGGCGGCGAGATCCGCTGTGTCGCCTCGGAACTCGGCGGTGCCGGCTTCGTGGTCCGCCTGCCCCTCGCGGCGCAGGCCCGGCCCGCGGCCTCGGCTGCGCCGGAGGTGTGCGCGTGAGCGCCACGGTGATGCTCGTGGAGGACGACGCGTCCCTGCGCGAGGCCCTGTGCGCCTCGCTGGTCGATGCGGGCTACGAGACGATCCCCTGTGCGGACGGCGACGCGGCGCTCGCGGCGCTCGCGGCGCTGCGCGACAGGGCCCCCGATCTCCTGCTCACCGACGTGCACCTCGGTCACGTCGACGGCGACGAGGTCCTGAAGAGCGTCCGCCGCAGCCATCCCTTCCTGCCCGTCATGCTCATGACCGGGGACCGGGACGTCGAACGCGCGGCCGCGGCCATGCGCGCCGGCGCGACGGACTACCTCGCGAAGCCCTTCGACGAGGAGGTCCTGCTCGAGCGCATCGGTCGTTGCATCCGGCCGGCGGAAGGCCCGGCGCCGGTGGCGGAGGATCCGGTCACGCGCCGTGTGGTGAGCGTCGCCGAGCGGGTCGCGGCCACGGACGCCACGGTGATGATCACCGGTGCGAGCGGCACGGGAAAGGAAGTGCTCGCACGCTTCCTGCACGCCCGCTCACGGCGCTGCGAAGGTCCCTTCGTCGCGATCAACTGCGCCGCGATCCCCGAGAACATGCTCGAGGCCGAGCTCTTCGGCTACGAGCGAGGCGCCTTCACCGGTGCCCAGCGGAGCCACGCGGGCAAGTTCGAACAGGCGCAGCGCGGAACGCTGCTGCTCGACGAGATCACGGAGATGGACCTCGGGCTGCAGGCGAAGCTGCTGCGCGTCCTCCAGGAGCGCGAGGTCGAGCGGATCGGGGGCCGCGGTCCCCTCGCGCTCGATGTCCGGGTGCTGGCGACCTCGAACCGGGATCTGCGTCGCGCGGAGCGCGAAGGCGCGTTCCGCGAGGATCTCTACTACCGCCTCAACGTGTTCCCCCTGCGCTTGCCTCCGCTCGCGGAGCGCAAGGGCGACGTCCTGCCCCTCGCACGCAGTCTGCTCGCCCGTCACGTGCAGGGCGTCCGACCGATCCCGGAGATCTCGGACGCGGCTGCCCGGGCGCTGCTCGCGCACGACTGGCCGGGCAACGTGCGCGAACTCGACAACCTGCTGCAGCGCGCCCTGATCCTCGCGGTCGGCGACGTCCTCGAGATCGACGACCTGGTGTTCGGAGACGAGGACGAGGAGTCCTCGGTGGCGGCCGGGGAAGGGAGTGCGTCCCGTGACGACGCTGCCCGGCTCGATCAGGAGATGAAGATCCGCGAGCGCGACCTCATCCGTGAGGCGCTGGCGCGCAGCAACGGCTCGCGCAAGGACGCGGCGGCGCAGCTGGGCATTCCGGCGCGCACGCTGCGCTACAAGATCGCCCGGCTCCGGGAGGTGGGGCTCGACCCGCTCGCGGCGCCCGAACGTGAGTTGATCCAGTCAGGAGGCTCGTGCTGATGAACGGGACCGGAAACGTCGCCATCAACGACGTCCTGGCGCGCATGCGCGCGCTCTCTGCCGAACTCGATGCACCGGCGGCGGACGCCGGTGCGGCACGCGAGACGTCCGGCTTCTCCGAACTGCTGCAGCGATCCCTCTCCGAAGTGAACGCGGCGCAGCAGCATTCGGGAGACATGGCGCGGGCCTTCACGCTCGGCGAGGAGGCGAACGTGGCCGAGGTGATGGTCGCGGCGCAGCAGGCGTCGCTGTCCTTCGAAGCGATGAATCAGGTACGCAGCCGGCTCGTCACGGCGTACCGCGAAATCATGAACATGCAGATCTGACGCAGGACGGAGGCGACTGCAGATGGCCATCGTGGATCCGGATCGAATCGGCGCGCAGCTCACCGGGCTCTCGGAGCTCCCGGTCGCGCGGCAGCTCGGTGTACTCGTCGGCATCGCCGCGAGCGTCGCGCTCGGCGTCTGGATCGTCCTCTGGTCGCAGCAGGACCAGTACGCGCTCCTGTTCGGAAAGCTGTCCGATTCGGCCGCGGCCGAGATCGTCGACCAGCTGCGGCAGAGCGGCGTCCCCTATCGGCTCGACGCGCGGACCGGCGCCCTCGAGGTGCCCGTCGATCAGCTGCACGAGACGCGCCTCGCCCTGGCGGCCTCCGGGCTGCCGCGCGAGCGGGCCTCGGGCTACGAACTGATCGCCGACCCCACCGGTTTCGGCGGCAGCAAGGTGATGGAGGCGGCGCGGCTCAAGCACGTCATGGAGACGGAACTGGCCCGTAGCATCGCGACGATCGCCGGCGTTCAGGCGGCGCGGGTTCACCTGGCCATGCCCGAGCCCTCCGTGTTCGTGCGCGAGCGTCGCCAGCCGTCCGCCTCCGTGGTCCTCACGCTCGATCCCGGTGCGCGCATCGACCCGAAGCAGGTCAGCGCCGTCGCCCATCTGGTCGGCGCGAGCGTTCCCGGACTGACCGCGGACGCGGTCAAGGTGATCGACCAGGGCGGCCGACTCGTTTCGCCGCTCGACGACGCCGCCGGCGGCGTCGGCTCCATGGCTCAGCTCGACTACGCGAACCGCCTCGAAGAGACCTACGTCCGGCGCATCGAGGATCTGCTGTCGCCGATGCTCGGCTACGGGCGCATCCGCGCCCAGGTCTCCGCCCAGCTCGACTTCTCCGTCGTCGAGGCGACGATCGAGGACTTCGAGGGCGACCCGAACGTCGTCGTCAGTGAGCAGACCCTGACGGAGGAGTCGGAATCGCAGCGCCGTGGCGGCGGTGGCGGCGTACCCGGTGCGCTCGCGAACACGCCGGCCGGACCGCCCGGAGCCGCTGCGGGTGACGACCAGACCGAGAGTTCGAGCGTCCGGGAGACGACCCGCAACTTCGAACTGGACCGGACCATCCGTACCGTGCGTTCGCCCGTCGGACGTCTGGAGCGCCTTTCCGTGGCAGTCGTCGTGGACGACGTGGTCGGTGTGGACGAGGAGACCGGCGAGGCGATCCGCGAGCCGCTGAGCCCGGAGAGGATCGCCGAGCTGACGGCGCTCGTGGAGAACGCGGTCGGCTTCGACGCGGCCCGTGGCGACCGCGTCCAGGTGGTCGGCGCGCCGTTCCGCTTCGAGGTCGCCGAGCCCGTGGCGGAGCTGCCCTTGTGGCGGCAGCCCGAGGTGCTCGAACTCGCCCGGGAGGCCGCCGGCGTCCTCGGAGTCCTGTTCCTCGTCTTCGGCGTGCTGCGGCCCTTCATGCGATCCCTCGAGCCGCGCGGTGCAGCGCAGGCGACCCAGGCGAGCGTCGAGGCGTTGCCGCTGGACGGATCGTCCGAGGACGACGCGCTCGGCGCCGATCGACTCACGCTCTCCGGACCGGCTCCGGAACAGCTCCGGCTCTCCGGTCCCGAGCAGTACCAGGAGCGCGTCGTGCGTGCGCAGGGCATGGTGACGCAGGATCCTCGCCTCGCCGCTCGCGTCGTGAAGGACTGGGTGGCCGCCGATGGCTGAGGCAGCGCTCGCTCAGGAGCCCAGGCTCTCGGGCACGACGCGGGCCGCGATCCTGCTGCTCGTGCTCGGCGAGGACCAGGCGGCAGAGGTGCTCCGGCACATGGGGCCGGACGAGGTCCAGCAGGTCGGCCACGCGATGGCCGAGCTGTCCACGGTGCCACGCGAGCAGGTCGATACGGTGCTCGGCTCCTTCCTGGAGGACGTCGGTGAGAACACACCGCTCGGGGTGGGCTCCGAGGACTACCTGCGGCGCATGTTCGTGGGTGCGCTCGGCGATCGCCGCGGCACCGTACTCGCGAATCGCATCCTCATGGGCGATCGCTCACGCGGTCTCGATGCCCTGCGATGGATGGATCCGCCCGCCATCGCCCAGGTGCTCCGTGGCGAGCATCCGCAGATCATCGCGATCGTGCTCGCGCATCTCGATCCGGGGCCCGCGGGCAAGGTCGTCTCGCTGCTGCCGCCCGCGATCCGCTCGGAGGTGCTGCACCGCGTCGCCAATCTGGATTCCGTGCCGCCATCGGCCCTGTCCGAACTCGACGACCTCATGGATCGACAGTTCAGCGCCGATCCGGACATCGAGCGCGCGCATCTCGACGGTCTGCGCACCGCCGCCTCGATCATCAACAACCTCGGCGGTGGCATGGACGACGAGATCATGGCGGACCTGCGGGAGCGGGATTCGGAGCTCTCCGAACGCATCGACGAGACCATGTTCGTCTTCGAGAACCTGCTCGACCTCGACGACCGGATGATCGCGGCCATCGACACGCTCAAGCGTGACGGCGCCACGCTCGTGTTCATGCAATCGACCG
>JAZBPO010000449.1:0-3777 GCA_036351675.1 Pseudomonadales bacterium | reverse complement strand
GTGGCCGGGTTGAACAGCGGCGGCGTCGTCGCGTCGTCCTCGGCGTAGGTGTAGTTCAGCTGCACGCCGAAGCCGTCCCAGGGCGAGGGCAGGAAGCCGAACTGCTGCGAGTAGGTGGCCTCGAAGCCGCGGATCTCGCCGTCCGAGCCGTTCAGCGGTCCGGAGATGCGGACGAGGTTGTCCGGGAAGCCGAAGCCGGCGCCCGGCAGCTGCTGCTGCGCGTTGAAGATCGGATCGTCGATGTTCTTCGCGAACAGGCCGAAGGAGAGGATGCCGCGATAGGGCAGGTAGCGCTCTACGTAGAGGTCGAGGTTCTGCGAGCGATAGGGCTCTAGCTCCGGGTTGCCGCCGCTCAGGAAGATGATGCCGCCGGCCTGTTCGTCCGACTCCTGGCCGATCACGCGATTCGGCGCGAACTCGCTGTAGCTCGGGCGGAGGATGGTCTCCGTGTACGCGAAGCGCACGACCAGGTCTTCCGTCGGCCGGTAGTTGATGTGGAAGGCCGGGAAGAAGTCGACGTAGTCCTGATCGGCGTCGACCTGGACCAGGATCGGATCGCCGTTGGCGTCGCGTGCCGCATAGAGCTCGGCCAGGCTCACGGGGGCATTGCGAGTCTCGAGGATGTCGTCGATGGCGTCCTCGTCACGCGGCTCGTTGCCGATGCCTTCCATCTGCGTGAACTCGACGCGGGCGCCGACGATGACGTCCCAGTGATCCCAGCGGAAGGTGTTCATGGCGTAGAGGGCCGTGACCGTCTCGTCGACGTCGTAGAAGTTCTCCCAGACGTTGGGCTGGTTCAGGAAGACCCCGTTCGCGCTTGCCGCTGCGAAGGCTGCGTCGCGCTGTGCCTCGGCAAGCGTGTCGTCGAACTCGAACATCAGGGGCTGCGGGAAGGTCGCGCGGGACGGCCGCCCCGAGAGGATGCTCGAGTACGGGAAGGCGAAGCCGAAGTCCTCGATGTCGTCGGTGACCTCGAAGTCCGAATCCTCGAGCGTCGCATTGCGGCGCGAGTAGCGACCACCGAACTTGAGATCGGAGGTGATGCCGAAGGGCGCCCAGGGGCGCTCGACGTCGAACTGGAAGAAGGTCTCGTCGACTTCGCCCACAGTCTCCTCGATCTCGACGTTCTCGAACACGAAGTAGTCGATGGGCGCACCGGCGAACTGCTGGCCGAGGGCGAGGTTGCCGTTCGCGTCGATCACCGTCTCGAAGACGTTGGTGATCGGCTTGTCCGGATCCGTGTAGTCGTAGATCACGGAGATGCCCGGCTCGCGCGGCGTCGGGTCGTCGGCGCTCGTCGGCGAGTAGTTGTTGATGTCGTATTCCCAGTAGGCGCTGTCGCCCTCGCGCTCGGAGGTCGAGTTGTTGACGCCGCCCACCCACTCGACGTGCCAGGTGTCGAAGTCGTGCTCGCCGCCGAGCTGCATGGTGAACACGGACTCGACGTCCGTGCGGACGTTGAAGGTGGCGTCGAGCTCCACGCCCAGGACGGTACTCCGCGTGGGATTCGAGATCGTCGGGTCGAAGCCGTCGCGCGAAGCCGGATGGCCGAACTGGGAGTCGTCGAGGTCGTAGACGTGCTGGTCGCGGATCTCGAAGTCCTGGAAGTCGGAGTAGAGGAAGTTGGCGTAGAAGCCGTGGTTCTCGTTCGGGCGGAAATCCAGGCGGGTGTTCAGCGAGGTGTTGGAGCGGTTCAGACGATAGAGGCGGTAGTCCGTGGCGTTCGGCCAGACCTGACCATCGTCGTAGACGTCGAAGCGGTTCTCCGTGTTGTCCGTGACCTTGTTGTCCTTGTAGTAGGACGCGGAGAGCAGGATGCCGAACATGTCGCCGCCGTCGTCGTTCTGCATGAACGTGTTCGACGCCGTGAACTGGTACTGCTGGAGCGGACCGCCGCCGAGCTCCTTGATGCCGCCGGCGACGGCGACATCGGCGTAGAGGCCTTCCTTGTCGAAGGCGCCGTTGGTCTCGATGTTGACGAAGCCGCCGATGGAGTCGGCCGGGACGTCCGGCGTCACCGCCTTCTGGACCTCGATGGACTTGATGATGTGGTTCGAGATGGTGTCGAAGCGGGCATTGCGGCCGCCCTGGGAGGGCGTCGGCGCGGCGACGCCGTTGAAGGCGATGTTGGTGAAGTTGGCCGGGGCGCCGCGGACGTTGACGAAGCGGGCCTGACCCTGGTCGCGCTCGATGGAGATGCCGGACACGCGGCCGAGGGCGTCGGCGGCGTTCTGGTCCGGGAAGCGGCCGATGGAGTCGGACGCGAGGATGTTCTTCACGCTGTCAGCGGCGCGCTGGCGCTGAAGCGCCGCGGCCTCCGAGTCGGCGATGAGGCGGCCGACGACGACCACCTCCTCGACCGTGTCCGTCGCGCCGAGGCGGACGAGCTGGACATCGAGGCTCTGCGTCTCGCCCTGGTCGAGGTCGACGTCGACGACGTAGTCCTCGCGGTCGATGTAGCTGATGCGGACCGTGTAGGTGCCCGGCGCGAGGCGACGCAGGGTGAACGCGCCCTCGCTGTCGGTGACGGTCTCGATGTTGAGGGCCGGGATGCTCACCCGGGCGCCACGCATCTTCTCGCCGCGCTCGCGGTTCACGACCGTGCCGGTGATGCGGCCCTGGCCCTGGAGGGCCACTTCGGCGGAGTCCGCGGCGAGCACGGGTGCCGGCTGACCCATCACGGCGGCCATGGCGATCGCTGCGGACAGCATCGTGGGCTGCAGGAGCCCGGGGCGACCCGTGCGGCGGACGATGCCGACACCGGCATGCTTCGTGACGGTACTGCGACAGACCTTGCGCATCTTCATGGCGAACTCCTGTGGGTGGTGAGGCTGCGTGAACCCGATGTGCCCGTACGGAGTGGCCGGTACGACGCGTCGCGTGCTGCCGGATCTGTCGCGCTTCGATCCTTCGTGCATCGACACGACCGCCGGGGCCGGCACAGGGCGGCGGGAATCTCTGCGCGATCCGTTACGCGACCGTGTCTCGATCGTTGCTGAACGGTTAAGTGCGGGGGCGGATCACCGACCTCTGCGTGCTGCAGGGCCTTGCGGGATCGACAAGATGCGGATTTGTCGAAGGGAGAGCCTTGACGGCCCGGGAGGAGATTCTTTCAGGGCGTGAATCATTCGTCTTCGATCATGCCTCGAGGACATCGAAGCGTGTTCCGACACCGTATTCGGTCGTGCGCGAAACAAGTTCCTCGGGGTCGGCGGAGCGCGAGATGTTCGAAGGGAGCGGGAGGGGACTTCCTGGGGAAGGGACGGGCCCCGCCGGTTGGCGGGGCCCGTCGCGGCACGGCGTCAGAGATTGGCGCGGACGCCGAAGAGGAAGGACCGACCGAAGCCCTCGACCTCGTAGACGTTGTTGGTGTTGCCGTTGAAACGGCGACCATTCTCGTCCGTGAGGTTGTTGGCGTCGACGAACAGCAGCCAGTTGTCCGAGATCGAGTAGCGGAAGGACGCGTCCAGCGACGGACGCTCGTCCCAGAAGCGATCGAGCTGCGGCTCGCCGAGATCGATCGCGTTCAGCCACTCGGAGCGGTACTGGTAGGAGATCCGCGTCGACACGCCGTACTTCTCGAAGAAGATCGAGGCGTTGTAGGTCTCGTCGGAGGCCCCGGCCAGACCCGTGCCCCGGCTCGCACCGTCGTTCTGACCCGTGGCCGGGTTGAACAGCGGCGGCGTCGTCGCGTCGTCCTCGGCGTAGGTGTAGTTCAGCTGCACGCCGAAGCCGTCCCAGGGCGAGGGCAGGAAGCCGAACTGCTGCGAGTAGGTG
>JAZBPO010000448.1:0-10844 GCA_036351675.1 Pseudomonadales bacterium | reverse complement strand
GTCGCACGGTGCCGGCCCGCCTGGACGAGCAGACCGTCGCGGCCCCTCGCGACGGCCGCGAGGAGCGCCCGGCGACTCTGCACTTCCAGCGGCTCCTTCGGCGTCAGCACCGATATGGACAGGCGCAGCGTCGCCAGCTCCCGCGCTTCCAGTGGTGAGAAGCGCGGATCGTCGAAGGCACTCGCGAAGGCGTTCTCGGCGACGTCCACGGGAAGGGGGCGGCAGGCCTCCAGGACGCCGCGGCAACCGCGCAGATCGCCCTGTTCCGTCTCGAGCGTCACGAACGTCGCCGCCGGCTGCCAGAGTACCCGCGGCCAGGCGCCTTCCTCGGTCCGGGCCGGCCGTCGTTCGGCGAGACCGAGGGCGATACTGGTGCGCGCGAGGGCGAGGAGCGCCCGTCGCGCCGGGGCGTCGAGGGCGCGTTCGAGATCGTCGCGCGCGCTCACGGCGCGCTCTCGTGGCGCGCGCTCGCGGGCGCGCGCAGGATCCAGGCGCCGTAGCCGACGACGCGCGACGGCGGGCCGCCCGCGTCGGCGGAGGTCGCGAGCCCCACGCGCTCTATGGTGAGGCCGAGGTGGCGAGCCGCGCGGAGGAGCCCGTTCAGCGGCGCCGCACCGCATGCCTCCTCACCGGTGAGGCCTTCGCCGAGCGCTTCCACCACCGCTGCCGTATCCGCGTCCCGGCGCCGCGCGCTGCCCTCG
Source organism: Pseudomonadales bacterium (assembly GCA_036351675.1). Classification (GTDB taxonomy): domain Bacteria; phylum Pseudomonadota; class Gammaproteobacteria; order Pseudomonadales; family Azotimanducaceae; genus JAZBPO01. The sequence goes on along the minus strand of JAZBPO010000448.1, from coordinate 10,143 downwards.
GCGTGGAAGTGGGAGAGGTCGGTACTGACCACCACGAGGGTCTCCGGGTCCGCGAGCGCCTCCTCCACGAGCGCGGCGACGACGTCGGTCGGCGCGCCGCCCACGACTACCGGCAGCAGTTCGAAGTCGCCGAGCAGACGCTGCAGGAACGGCAGCTGGACTTCGAGCGCGTGCTCCTGGGCATGGGCTTCGTCGCAGAGCTCCATGCCCACGCGGCCCCCGAGTTCGTCCCGCCAGGCGCTGTCGAGAGGGATGCGCCCGAGAGGGGTCTCGAAGGCGTCGGTCGCCGGCAGCGCCATGATCGGGACCCAGACCCGGTGACAGGGTCCGAGCAGCAGCACGCGCCGGAAGCGCCGCGCCTGCGCGGCCAGCCTGGCGTAGGCGCGACCCGCGAGCGCGCCGCTGTAGACCCAGCCGGCGTGGGGCACGATCAGGGCGCGGATCGGGCGGTCCGACGCCGCGTCCCGGGCGTCCGACGCCAGCAGGTGATCGAGGGCGCGGTGGAGGGCGTTCGCTTCCCCGGGGTAGAAGGCGCCGTCCACGGCCGGGGGACGGATCGTGCTGATCTCGGCGTGCGCCATGCCGGCGTTCTCCTCCGGTCGCACTTGCGGGCGCGGCTCCGCGCCTCCATGTGCTGGATATGACGTTCTGCGCGGTCCGTTCAAGGGCCGGGGGCCGGAACCTTGACCGGGATCAGCACGAAGTACTGGCACAGGGTCGACGAGGAGGCAGAGGCACTGCGCGTTCAGTGCGATCTCTGCCCCCGTCACTGCCGCATGCGCGAGGGCCAGCGCGGGCTCTGCTACGTCCGCGGCTGCGAGGACGGAGAGGTCAAGCTGTTCTCCTGGGGCCGCTCCAGCGGTTTCTGCGTCGATCCCATCGAGAAGAAGCCCCTGAACCACTTCCTACCGGGCACGCCCGTGCTGTCCTTCGGCACCGCCGGCTGCAACCTCGCCTGCAAGTTCTGCCAGAACTGGGACATGTCCAAGTCTCGCGAGATGGACACGCTCGCGGACGAGGCGACGCCGGAGGCGCTCGCCCGGCGTGCCGTCGAACTCGGCTGCCGCAGCATCGCCTTCACCTACAACGATCCGGTCGTCTTCCACGAGTACGCCATCGACGTTGCCGCTGCCTGCCGCGCCGTGGACGTGCGCAGCGTCGCCGTCACTGCGGGCTGGATCGACCCCGAGCCGCGGCGGGAGTTCTTCGCCGCCATGGATGCGGCGAACGTCGATCTGAAGGCCTTCACCGAGCGCTTCTATCGCGACGTCTGCGGCGCGCGCCTGGCCGACGTGCTCGACACGCTGCTCTATCTGGTCCACGAGACGGACGTGTGGTTCGAACTCACGACGCTGCTGATCCCCGGCGAGAACGACTCGACGGAGGAGCTCGAGCGCATGGCGCGCTGGGTCGTCGACGAACTCGGTCCGAACGTGCCCATGCACTTCACGGCCTTCCACCCCGACTGGAAGATGCGCGACGTCCCGCCGACGCCGCCGGAGACCCTGACCCGTGCGCGCCGCATCGCCCTCGACGCCGGGGTGCGTCATGCCTATACGGGAAACGTGCATGACGCCGAGGGCGGCAGCACCTGGTGTCCGAACTGCGGTGCGCTGCTCATCGAGCGCGACTGGTACCGGCTCGGACGCTGGCACCTCGACGGCCAGGGCTGCTGCGCGAGCTGCGGGACGCCCGTCGCGGGCGTTTTCGAGGCCGAACGGGGAAGCTTCGGCCCGCGTCGGATTCCCGTGCGCATGCGTCCCTGACACGCCGTCGCGCTTCCCCTCACGACCGCGCGTTGACCGGGGCGCCGCGCCGAGCCGTATGATCCGCACAGGTCGGGGGAGGGATCATGGCGAGCACGGGGAACATCGACGCGCGCATCGAGGGGCTCGTCGCCGAGCTCTCCCTGGACGAGAAAGCGGCCATGGCGGCGGGCTCGGGTCTCTGGTTCTCGACGCCCGTCGAGCGCCTCGGCATCCCCGCCTTCAAGATGTCCGACGGGCCCAACGGGGTCCGGGGCGAAGCGCGTGGGGGCGTCACCTCCACCTGTTTTCCGGTCGGGGTCGCCCTCGGCGCGAGCTGGGACGTGGAGTTGATCGGGGAGATCGGCGCTGCCCTCGCCGAGGAAGCCCGCGTCAAGGGAGTCGACGTGCTCCTCGGGCCGACCGTCAACCTGCAGCGCACGCCGCTCGCCGGCCGCAACTTCGAGTGCTACTCCGAGGATCCGCATCTCACCGCCGAACTCGCGATCGCCTATACCCGGGGCGTGCAGGGCCGCGACGTCGCCGTCTGCCTCAAGCATTTCGTCTGCAACGATTCGGAGTTCGAGCGCCAGAGCATCTCCTCGGTCGTGGATGCGCGCACGCTGCGCGAGGTGTACCTGCGCCCCTTCGAACGCGCGATCCGGGAGGCCGGTGCCTGGTCCCTGATGAGCGCCTACAACCGCCTGAACGGCGAGTACTGCAGCGCTAACCACTGGCTGCTCACGGAGCTGCTCCGCGAGCAGTGGGGCTTCGACGGCGTCGTGATCTCGGATTGGGGCGGCACCTACGACACGGTCGGGCCGGCGCGGGCCGGGCTCGACCTCGAGATGCCGGGACCGCCGCGCCGCATGGGCGAGGCGCTGGCGGCCGCCGTGCGCGCCGGCGAAGTCGACGAGACGGCACTCGACGACAAGGTCCGGCGTCAGCTGCGGCTCATGGTGCGGACCGGTCGCCTCGACGCGCCGGAGCACGGCCCGGAGGCGGACGGCGACGATCCGGCTCGTCGCGAGCTGGCGCACCGCGCGGCGATCGCGGGCATGGTGCTGCTGAAGAACGAGCGCGAGACGCTGCCCCTGCGGGGCGTGAGGCGGCTCGCCCTGATCGGCCCGAACGCGGTCGAACCGCAGATCCAGGGTGGCGGCTCCAGCGGCGTGTCGCCCCATTTCGTCGATCTGCCCGAGCAGGCCCTGCGCGAGGCGCTCCCCGAGACGGAGATCCGCGTCGCGCGGGGATGCGCTTCGCACCGCTATCTGCCGCTGCTGCCGCCGGAGCTCTGCCGCGTCGAGGAAGGAGGCGATCGCGCCGGGCTCAAGGTGAGCTTCCACGCCGGTCACGCCTTCGCCGGCGACGCGGTGAAGGTGACCCGTCCACGCCGTAGCGCGCTCGTCTTCTTCGGGGATTTCGATCCGGCCGTACCGCGCGAGTTCAGCGCGGTGGTGCGGACCTGGCTCACGCCGCGGCGCAGCGGCGAACACGTCTTCAGCCTGCTGACGGCGGGTCGTGCGCGCCTCACCGTCGACGGCCGCCCGATCGTCGACGACTGGGAAGCCTGGACGCCCGGTGAGAGCTATTTCGGGAACGGCGGCCGTGAGCAGCGCGGCAGCATCGAGCTCGAGGCCGGCGTGCCGGTGCTTCTCGAGGTGCACTACAGCCGCGAGGCGGCGCCTCAGTTCGCGGCGCTGCGCATCGGTCTGCTCGAACCGGAGCCCCTGGATCTCATGGCCGACGCGCTCGAAGCAGCGCGCGACGCGGAGGTGGCCGTGGTCATGGTCGGGCTCGACGGCGAGTGGGAGACGGAAGGGGTCGATCGCGTCGATCTGGCGCTGCCCGGCGCCCAGAGCGAGCTGGTCCGGCGCGTGCTGGCGGTCAATCCGAACACGATCGTCGTGATCAATGCCGGCTCGCCCATCGACACGTCGGGCTTCCGTTTCGACGCGCGGGCCATCCTCCAGCTCTGGTATCCCGGCCAGGCCTGCGGACGGGCGCTCGCCGACGTACTCACGGGGCGGGCGGAACCGGGTGGGCGCCTCCCCGTCACCCTCCCGGAGCGCCTCGAGGATCACCCCTCCTGGCTCGACTACCCCGGAGAGTTCGGCGAAGTGCGCTACGGAGACGGCGTCTTCGTCGGTCATCGTGGATTCCTGGCGCGCGGGACGAAGCCGGCCTTTCCCTTCGGGCACGGCCTCGGCTACGCACGCTTCGAGCTCGACCGGGCGACGGCGGAGATCGCCGGCGACCGGGTCCGGGTGTCCGCGCGCCTGCGCAACGAAGCGGAGCGCGCGGGCGGCACCACGGTGCAGGTCTACTTCGGGGCGCCGGGGCAGATCGCGCGCCGGCCGCCGCTCGAACTCTGTGGCTTCCGGCGTGTGCAGCTCGAGCCTGGCCGCGAGACTCGGGTCGAGTTCGACCTGCCGCTCGCGCGCTTCGCCTGTTTCGATCCGCGGCGAGGGGTATTCCGGACCGAAGCAGGCACGACGCGCGTCGAACTCGGTTTCTCGAGCGTGGATCTGCGTGGCCATGTCGAGGTCGAACTGCCAGCGCAGGAATTCGATGCGCCCGCCTGAGCGTGCCGCCGCGTCTTCTTGCGCTGCCTGCCACCGTTCCGGCCTCCGGTGCGGCTCGCCGAGGGCTGGACCCGTCCTTCACGGGCTTCCTAGACTCGGCGCCTCGGCCGAGCGCCGATGCACGCACCTCCCCACGAACCCGAGCCACCGGAGCCGCTCCATGTTTCGCCCCGAAGCACGTTCCGCCATGCCGATCCTGTACCTGCTCACGCTGCTGACCTGCGCCGCCTCGACCTGGGCCGATGCTGCGCGCCGCCCCATGACCGTGGACGACGCCATGGCCATGGTCGAGGTCGGCGATCCGCTCATCTCCCCGGACGGCAGCTGGGTCCTGTATTCCAAGCGCACGCTCGACTGGGAGGAGAACGAGTACGTCACCGAGTACTGGCGTGCATCCGCGGACGGCAGCGACGCCTATCGCTTCATCGGCGAGGACGGCGGCAGCGACTTCCGTTTCTCGCCGCAGGGGACGTACCTGAGCTTCCGCCGCTCCGTCGGCGACGGTGACGACAAGGCTTCGCAGCTCTTCCTCATGCGCCTGTCCGGCGGCGAGGCCGTGCAGCTCACGGAGCACGAGACGGGCCTGGATGCCTACGAGTGGGCCGAGGACGAATCGGCGATCTACTTCGAGGCCGACGACGCCAAGCCCGAGGAGGTCACGGAGGAGGAGAAGAACGGCACCGACGCCATCTTCGTCGACGAGGGTCCGAACGGGCAGAACGCCGATCAGTGGGAGAACCTCTGGGTCTTCGATCTCGAGACGGAGGAGAGCCGGCAGATCACCGCCGAGAAGTTCCTGGTGAGCAGCTGGGACGTCGACGCTGCCGGTGAGCGCATCGCGCTCACGGCGCGCGATCGGAACCGGCGCAACGACGCCGATCGCTACGAGGTCTACGTCGCCGACGTCGAGACCGGGGCGCTGACGCAGCTCACGGACAATGGTGCGCCGGAGAGCAACGTGGCCTTTTCGCCGGACGGGACCTCCATCCTCTACGCGGCCGCCGATGACCAAGGCTGGATGAATCGCAACACGAAGCTCTGGCTCCTCGATGTCGAATCGGGCGAGCATCGCCTGCTTTCCGGCGCCTTCCAGGGTTCTCCGAGCGACGCCCGCTTCTCGCCGGACGGCAGCCGGGTCTACTTCAACGGTCAGCAGGGCACGAACACGCATCTCTTCTCGCTCGACGTGGCGACCGGCGCCGTCGAGCAACTCACGGATCTACCCGGAACGCTGCGCGTCGAGTCCTTCTCCGAGGACTTCGAACACTACGCCTACACGCTGAGCGACTACCGCACGCCGCCGGACGTCTGGGTGGGGTCCATGAGCGGCCACGGCGTGCGCGTCACGGACGCGAATCCGCAGATCGACGAGCTCGAACTCGCGGTCATGGAGGTCATCCAGTGGCGCAGCAAGGACGAGATGGTGATCGAGGGCCTGCTGCACACGCCGGCCGATCGTGGTCCGGGTGAGCGCGTCCCGCTCATGCTGAACATCCACGGCGGCCCGGCCGGCGTCTTCGCGAACCGCTGGAGTTCGCGCTATCACGTCTACGCGGGACTCGGCTACGCGTCCCTGTCGCCGAACGTCCGCGGCAGCCGCAGCTACACGGACGCGCTGCGCGAGGGCAACACGGTGCAGCAGGGCGACGGCATCGGCTTCGGCGACTACTGGGATCTCATGAACGGCGTCGACCGCGTCATCGCCGACGGCATCGCCGATCCGGACCGCCTCGCGCTGCGGGGCTGGAGCTACGGCGGCATCCTCGGGGGCTGGACCATCACGCAAACCGATCGCTTCAAGGCCGCTTCCATCGGCGCGGGCGTCTACGACTGGACCAGCGAATACGGCCCCGGCTTCAACAACGACGTCCGCCTCTGGCACATCGGTGGCACGCCCTGGAACAACCCGGAGGGCTACCGGCATCAGAGCGCGCTCACGCATGCGGAGAATGTCACCACGCCGACGCTGCTGATCCACGGCATGCAGGACACGACCGATACGGAGCAGCAGAGCATGATGTTCTATGCCGCGCTCCGCGACATCGGCAACGCCGACGTGCGCTACATCCGCTTCCCGCGCGAACCGCACGGCTTTCGCGAACCGCGCCATCAGCGCACGCGCGACATCGAGGAGATCCGCTGGATGCAGAAGTACGTCCTCGGCGAGGAGTGGACGCCCTGGGAGCGTCCCGCCTCCGAGGGCGAGGACGAAGAAGAGGCGGACGACGAGGCCGCGAGCGTCTCCGACGAGGCGGTCGCCGCGTCCGACTGAGCGCCGCCCGGGCCTCAGAAGATTCCGGCCTCGAGGCCGGCCGCGAGCGCCATGCCGAGTTCCCGGCAGCGCTCGAGGCCGGCGTCGTCGGGCTCGCCGCGGACGATCACCGGTTCCTGCACCTCCGTGAACGGGTAGCCCTTCGCGATGCGGCGAATCTCGCGGACCGCGTTCGTGCCGTCGTTGCCGGCGGAGACGAAGATCGAGTAGGGCAGGGGGGCGAGCTGGCCCTCGACCTCGTAGTAGGTCCGGTCGAGGAAATCCTTGAGCTGGCCCGACATGTAGCCGAAATTCTCCGGTGTTCCGAGCAGCAGTCCCTCGGCCCGGCGCAGGTCTTCCGGGCCGGCTTCGGAGGTGTGCAGGCAGCGGACGGTGACGCCCGTGATCTCCGGATGCCGGGCGCCTTCCAGGACCGCGTCCTTGAGCCGTTCCGTATTGCCGGTCTTGGAGTGCCAGACCACGAGCAGGCACTTGTTCGGGGCGCTTTCCACCATGGCGCTATACTCGCGCGCCGTCGTCACGGGAGGAAGGGAACTGGCCGCCGAACTCGCCATCTCGCTCGCCGACGTCGAGTCGGCCCGGCGCCTGATCGAGGGCCAGGTGCTGCGCACACCGGTGCAGCACTCGGAGACGCTCTCGCGCATCACCGGCGCGGAGATCTGGCTCAAGTTCGAGAACCAGCAGTTCACCGCCTCCTTCAAGGAACGCGGCGCACTGACGCGGCTGCTCGCGCTCGATTCCGCCGAACGCCAGCGCGGCGTGATCTGCATGAGCGCCGGGAATCACGCGCAGGCCGTCGCGCATCACGCGAAACGCCTCGGTATCCCGGCGACCATCGTCATGCCGCGCTACACGCCGAACGCCAAGGTCGAGGCGACGCGCGTGTTCGGGCCCGAGCTCATCCTGCACGGTGCCGTCTTCGACGAGGCGATCCGCTTCACGGAGGATCTCGCGCGCGAGCGGGGGCTCACGCTCGTTCATCCCTACGACGACCCTGCGGTCATGGCCGGGCAGGGCACGCTCGCGCTCGAGGCGCTCGAGGATGCACCGCGGCCCGACGTGGTCGTGGTGCCGATCGGTGGCGGTGGTCTCGTCAGCGGCATCGCCACCGTGTTCGCGGCGCGGGCGCCCGAGGTGGAGGTGCTGGGTGTCGAGGCGGATCGCTTCGCGGGCGCCTATCGGGCGCTGCGGGGCGAGGGGCCCGCGTTCGGCGTCTCGACGATCGCCGAAGGCATCGCGGTGAAGGCGCCGGGGTCGCTGACGCTGCCCATCATCCGCGCGCTCGTGAAGGACGTGCTGCTGGTGACCGAGAGCCATCTGGAGCGCGCCGTGCTGAGCCTGCTCGAGATCGAGAAGACCGTGGTCGAGGGCGCGGGCGCAGCCGGCCTCGCCGCCGTGCTCGCGGAGCCCGAGCGCTTCCGTGACCGTCGCGTGCTGCTGCCGCTGTGCGGCGGCAACATCGACCTCATGATCCTGTCCTCGGTGATCCAGCGCGGCCTGGCGCGCTCGGGGCGCCTCGTGCGCATCGCCGTCGAGATCCCCGACGTGCCCGGCGCCCTCGGCGAGATCTGTAGGCTCATCGGCGAGCTCGACAGCAATATCGTCGACCTCTCGCATCAGCGCGCCTTCTCGGGATCTTCCGTGCGCGCGACCGAGGTCACGTTCCTGCTGCAGATGCGCGGGGCCGAGCAGATCGACACGGTGCTCGCGCGGCTCGGTGAAGAGGGGTACGAGGCGCGGAGCCTCGGCTGACCCACGGTACACTGCCCGTCTGTCTGCGCCCTACTATGGGGCGACGATGTGTCAATCCGCACTATCCTGGTTCGATCAGCCAAGCCTGCTGCGTCAATGCGGTGCCGATCGACCTCATGCGAATCGGAAGGTGCACCCTGATTGATCGTTCGAGTCGGCCGAAGGGTGCGGTCCTTGCGGGCCCTGGCAGGCCGCTTCGAGGCGGTTCGGCAGCTGAGTCGGGGGCGCCATCGCCACACCGGCTGGTGCGGCTTCTTCGGATGGCATTGCGGTTGCATTCAGGGTGGCCCGAGGCGTTGGAGCGATTCCCTCGGGTCCTGGCTACGCGGGGGGCTGAAACGTCACAGGCTGCATAACCTACCGATCGAGGATGACGTACTGATGAAGAACCGGACGGCACGCTTCACCGGCATTGCACTGCTCGCAGGACTCGCGGCGACCGGCGCACACGCGGCAGACGACGATCCGCTCAGCGGCAGCGTCTCCTTCAACTCGGACTCGTTCTTCGGCGTCAATCCGTATGTCGGCCTGGCCTACGACACGGGTGACATCGACGTGACGTTCTACGGGATCTACTGGGGTGCCGGTACGGGTCAGACCTTTGCCGACTGGACGGAGTTCGGCGTCGGCGTGGGCTTCGAAGCGATGGACGGCGATCTCTACATCAACCCGCAGCTCGGTTTCGTCTCCGGCAACCTGTTGTCCTCCGCCACGGCGGACGAAGGCGTCCTGGGTGACGGCTACGTTCCCAATCTGACCATGAACTACGACGACGGCTCCTGGGAAGGTCAGCTCTACGCCGGCTGGTACCTGCCACTGCGTGATCGCGACGGCAGCGGCAACACGACGACCGAGTTCATTCACTACTGGATCAATGCCGGCAAGAAGCTCAACCAGCACTTCTCCGTCGGCCTGCACTTCGAGGAGCTCGAGCAGACCGGCGGCTCGAACGTCGGAAGCGTCGATTTCTACCAGTGGATCGGCCCGTACTTCCAGGTCGGCAACGACACGTACTCGCTGCGCTTCTCGGGCGGCGTCGACCTCGAGGACGGCAACGACGCTGCGACCACGAACGAATTCTACAAGCTGCAGTTCGGCTACAACTTCTGAGGCGATACTCTCTGCTGAGATGTGGGCCCCGAAGCAGGGGCTCACGAGCGGTTCCTCTTCACGGCCCCTGATCGTCTGCCTCCACCGGCAGCGCCGATCGGGGCCGTTCCCTTCTTTCCGTCAAAGACCCGGCACCCTCGGCCGGAGTGTCGGCTCATCCGGTCTCCGGGTCCGGGATGCCTCGAAACACGGGGTCTGCCTGTTCGATGCGCTCTCGGGACATCGTGCCCTCGGCGGCGACGGTCCTCCTGGCCCACTCAACACGCTGGTCAATGCTCCAGCCGGTCTCCGTGCATGCGCTCCACGGCAGGCGCAGCCCTGCCCGGCTCCGGCATGAGTGCCGGGAGCGGAGGATGGGCGGGAGACGCTGTGCGGGGTGGCAGTTCGCGGCCGCGGGACGTCCGGCGCAGCCCTGCCCGGCGCCGGCGTGAGTGCCGGGAGCGGAGGATGGCGGCAGACGGTGTGCGGGGTGGCAGTACGCGGCCGCGGGACATCGGGCGCAGCCCTGCTCGGCCCCGGCGTGAGTGCCGGGAGCGGAGGATGGCGGGAGACGGTGTGCGGGGTGGCAGTATGCGGCCGCGCGACGCCCGGCGCTCGAGTGCCGGGACGTTCGCGAGACTTCCGATGCGACGCCCGCCGCGGTAGCGGCGGGCGCTCTGAGGCCAGGGGGGGGGAGTGG
>JAZBPO010000447.1:0-2005 GCA_036351675.1 Pseudomonadales bacterium | reverse complement strand
GCGTGACTGGGCGGAGGTGGCGCGGGCTGCGGGCGGTGAGCTGGGTCCGTCCACGCAACGGCGCAGCGTCGTCAGCCTCGTCATGCGGCCCGGCGAGGCGATCGACGTCTTCGCGACCCGCGATGCGGAACTGGTGGCAGGGCTCGTCGCGGCGGCGCAGGACCCGGGCAGTAGCCTCGAGTACTGCTATTGCTCGATCTTCGACGAATGCTGGTTCGTCGATGCCCGCGCGGAGCTCCCGGGGCCCGAGCCCGTAGAGGCCTGTCCCGACTTCGGTGACGACGCCTTCCGCTCCTGAGGGGCCCACTCGAAGGCAGGCTCGGGCACGCCGGTCGCTGGTGCGGTCGCCCGGTCCGAGCTGTGCAGTGGTGTTCCGCAGCCGCCGAGCAGGGCCGACGACAGCGGCTCGAGTGCGAGCGCCCTGCCGCCGACCACTGCTCTGCGCAGGGATCCCGGCAGATCGGACTCCTTCGCCTCCCCGGGTCCGCGCTCGCGCCCAGGACGCGAGCGCAGCGGCGCACGTGCGCCGGGGGCCGGTCGGACTCAGCTCCGCGTCAGGACGCGCAGCGCCGTCAGTTCCGGTACGCGCGCCTTCATCTCCTCTTCGCGCGCGGCGAGTACGCGGAGCTCCGTGCAGAGCGCCTCGGCTCTGGCCTCGATCGCTTCCGTCCGATCCTCGATGCGCGTCTCGATCTCCTCGTCGAGGCGCGCCATGCGCTCGCCGAAGGCGTCCATGCGGGCCTCGAAGCTCCCGTCTCCGGACTGCATGCTCCGGCCCATGGCGACGAGCATGGCGCCGACGCTCTCGCTGACCGCGTTCTCGATCAGCGGCTCCATCGACTCCATGGTCTCGTCCAGGCCTTCGATCCCGTCGCGGCGGACGTACCAGACGCCGTCCTCACGGCCGAGGCCGGCGTCCACGTCCGCGCGCAGATCGGCGAGGGCGCTCCGGACCGACGGGGGCACTTCGCCGTCGACGAGCGCGGCGAACACCTCGGAGACCGTGGTCATCGCGATCTCGACGCCGTCGATCGCCACCTCCACGACGCCCGGCACGACCTCACGCAGCTGTGACGCCCACGCCTCGACCGCGGCCTGCTGTTCGGTGTCGAGCGGAACGTCCCGGCCGTCGATCGCGAGCGTTCCGCGCTCGTCGATGACCACGGCTCCGAGTTCCGCATCCTCGATGAGGATCTGCGCCGGTGCGACGTCGAGGGCGGCATCGAAACCGAAACGGCACTGCCCGGCGGCGACGGTCGCCGGCAGCACGCAGGCGAAGGCAGCGAGCAGCAGCGCTCGGGAGGTTCTCGTGGCGTGGTGCAGGGTCATGTCGGTCTCCTCTCGGGAATCGGAACTCCGGTCAGGAGAGCAAGGCTGGTGCCAGCGTCCTCGGCCGGCGTAAGTGTCTGTTCCCGAACACTTCGGCGACCACGGTGGGCCAGCAGCGAGCGGTTTCGGCTGGCAGGATGCGCGAAGATCTGGCGGATCTCGCCTCGTCCTCGGGCGAGGCGAGTTCGCAGGGGCCGGAGCCTCGTCGCCGGGCGACCGGGCTCCGGCGCGACGCTCAGAACTGCGCGAGCATGAAGGCCGCGTCCATGGACACCACCGTCCGCATGTCGCTCACCGCTTCCTCGAAGCGCCTGAACGCCTCCGGCGAACCGTTGCCGGCGAAGTGCTCCGCCATGCTCGGCGAGGCGGCGAAGACGTGGTGCGTGATGCCATGACCGCTCGATCCGCGAGCGTGGCGTCGTCCCTTCGCCCGTCGTCATCCCCAACCTGCCCGCGCCGGACGGGCCTAGTCCCGCGGACACTCCAGGTCGATGCTCGCGCTGGCGCTCACCGCGGCGCCCCCGTGGACCTTCACGCCGTGGATGCCCGCGTGCTCGCCGGCGACGGCGGCGCCCGCTTCCTCCACGAGCCCCGCGATGAGGTTCGTCAGCAGCGTGGCGCTCGCGTCCACGGGGCCGCCGCGAGTGATCTCGGCGCTGCGCAGATCGACGGAGTC
>JAZBPO010000446.1:0-12065 GCA_036351675.1 Pseudomonadales bacterium | reverse complement strand
CGAGCGCGAGCGCTCGCAGATGGAGCTGCAGCCGCTCGCCCAGCGCCTCGTGAACGAGATCGCGGGCATCCAGGTCGCCGTGTTCACCTTCCCGTCCCTGCCCGGTGCCGCGCGCGGAACACCGCTGCAGTTCGTGCTCACGGGCGACGCGCCCTACGACCAGCTCGTGGACCTCGCCGACCAGCTGATCGGTGCGGGCTACGCCTCGCGCAACTTCGTCTATCTGCGCAAGTCCACGGAGATCGCCCTGCCCCTCACGCGCCTCGTCATCGACCGCGACCGGGCCGGCGATCTCGGCGTCGACATGGACGAGTTCGGCGCCACGCTCTCCACGCTCCTCGGTGGCGGCTACGTGAGCCGCTTCAACCAGTCCGGGCGCAGCTACGAAGTGATCCCGCAGGTCGCGCGCCGCTATCGCCTCGACGAGACGCTGCTCGAGGACTACCGGGTCCGCGGCGGCGACGGCGAGCTGATCCCGCTGGCGAGCTTCGTCTCCCTCGTGCACGAGATCGAACCCACCACCCGCGCCCAGCATCAGCAGCTCAACGCCGTGACCATCAGCGGCCTCATGGCGCCGGGCGTGTCCCTCGGCGACGCCATGGCCTGGATGGATGCGACCGCGGCCACCCTCTTTCCCGAGAACGTGGGTCGCGACTACACGGGCGAGTCACGCCAGCTCATGCAGCAGGGCAACGCGCTCATCTACACCTTCTTCCTGTCGCTGCTCGTGATCTATCTCGTGCTCGCGGCGCAGTACGAGAGCTGGCGCGACCCGCTCATCATCCTCGTGTCAGTACCCATGTCGATCGCCGGCGCCATGGTGTTCATCTACCTCGGCTTCGCCTCCATCAACCTCTACACGCAGATCGGGCTCATCACCCTCATCGGCCTGATCGCCAAGAACGGCATCCTCATCGTCGACTTCGCGAACCGCCTGCAGGAGACCGAAGGGCTCGACAAGCGAGCGGCTGCGGCGAAGGCGGCTGCGACGCGCTACCGGCCGATCCTCATGACCACGGTCGCCATGCTCATGGCCATGGTGCCGCTGCTGCTCGCGACCGGGCCGGGCTCCGTGTCGCGCTCGCAGATGGGCCTCGTCATCTTCACCGGCCTCGGCATCGGCACGCTGTTCACGCTGTTCGTGGTGCCGGCGGTCTACGTGCTGCTCGCCCGCGACCGATCCGCGGAACACCGGGGTTCGGAGCGCAGCGACAGCGACGCACGCGCCCCGCAGGCGGGTGCGCAGAGTGCGCCCGCGACCTGAGCCGGTCTCGGGACGCCTCCCGCCGACTTGATCGGGCGCTGCTCCCCGCCTAGCTTCGGCAACCGGGATGCGAGCGGAGGGGAACGCGCCATGAGTCAGCATGCGATCGACAGCGGACCGGTCGGGGGCACGATGCTCGACGTCAGGCCCCTGAGCCCGGCGATCGGCGCCGAGATCCACGGCGTCGATCTCTGCGGCGAGCTGGACGAAGCCACCATCCGCGCGATCCGTCGTGCCCTGCTCGACCACGGCGTGATCTTCTTCCGCGACCAGCCCCTCACGCGCGAGCAGCACCTCGCCTTCGCGCGGCGCTTCGGCGACCTCGAGATCCATCCGGCGACGCCTGCCGATCAGCCGGATCCGGAAGTGCTGCGGATCGCGCACGGACCGGATTCACGCGGCCAGGAGAACTTCTGGCACTCGGACGTGACCTGGCGCGCGGAGCCGTCGCTGGGCTCCGTGCTGCGCGCGATCGAGGTGCCGGAGACGGGGGGCGACACGCTCTTCTCCTGCATGTACGCCGCCTACGACGCCCTCTCGCCCGCCATGAAGGAATGGGCCTGCACACTGACCGCCGAGCACGACATCGCCCGCGTGTTCGCAGCGCGCCTGGGAAAGCCCGCCGAGGCCCTGCGCGAGCAGTACCCGGTGCAGCGCCACCCGGTCGTCCGCACGCACCCCGAGACCGGACGCCGCGCGCTGTACGTGAACACGGCCTTCACGACCTCGATCGTGGGCCTCGACGCGAAGGAGAGCGACTGGCTCCTGAATCACCTCTACGGCTTCGCGGCGATCCCCGAGCACCAGTGCCGCTTTCACTGGCGCCCGGATTCCATCGCCTTCTGGGACAATCGCGCCTGCCAGCACTACGCGGCCTCGGACTATCACCCGGCCGTGCGCATCATGGAGCGCGTGACCATCGCCGGCGATCGTCCCTGCTTCGACCCCGATCGCTGACCCGTTCGCAGGGCGCTGGACATGTCCGTGCGCTGCTCCATCATGCGCGCCTCCGCTCTCGACAGGGATCCAGAAGATGGACCAGATCGTCGTCGACCCCGTCCTCCTCGGGGCCCTCACCGCCCTCGTGGCCATCACCGCTGCCGGCCTGGGACTCCTGCTCGGACGCCGCCAGCCCCGCGCCCGTGACCTCGCCCGCATCGCCGAACTCGAGGCCGAACTCGCCGCCGCGCGCTCGAGCGCGGAGAGTACGAAGGGCGGTATAGACGAGCACTTCGAGGCGAGCGCTGCCCTCTTCGGCAAGCTCGCCCAGGACTACCGGGCTCTCTTCGAGCACTGGGCCGACAGCGCGACCCGGCTCGGCGTGTCGGAGGACCGCGCGGCGGCGATCGTCGACCAGGCGAGAGCACGACTCCTCGAGAACGCGCGCACCGTGGACGCGGAAACGGGCGCGGATGCGGAGACGACGGCGACCGACGAGGCCGCCGAAGGAGGTTCCGCGGACAGCGGGATCGAGGCAAGCGAGGGGGGTACGACCGAGCACGTCGATGCGGACGCGGCCGGGTCCGTCGAGGCCGACGACACCGCGCGCGCCCGCCGTACGCCCTGAGCGGACCGCACGGTCGAGGCATCCCGGCAGGAAGACGGAAGAGCGAGCATGGCGCGACGAAGAATCTGGCGCCTGCGCCCCGAGCGCGCCGGAACGACGGTCGAGATCGACGGCGAGATGGTCGTCGGTCGTAGCCGTGCGGCACGGCTGCGCATCGACGATACGAAGATCTCGCGCCGCCATGCGCGCATCTGGCTCGACGAAGGCGGCGCGATGCTCGAGGACCTCGCGTCCACCAACGGCACCTTCCTCAACGGCCGGCGTCTGAGTGCACCCATGCCGCTCGTTCCGGGCGATCGCATCGCTTTCGACACCACCCGGTTCGTGGTCGAGGCTGCGTTCGAGGATGCCGGCCCGAGACCGGCCCCGGACGGGCGCGACGTGATGCGCAGCGACGACGACCCGCGAAAGAGCGGGCCGCGGGACCGAGCCGCCCACGCTCGAACGATTCTGCCGCCCCCACGCCCCTCCCGTTCGGACGACGAACGCACCGTCGTCGCACCACGGGAGGCGAGCTTCGATCTGGGCGCGACCGACTTCGAGGGCGACGAGGACGGCGATGATGGCGGGCAGGCGCCTGAAAGCTAGGCACCGGCGGCCGAGGCCATCGCGGTCCTGCAGAGCGCCGACGTATCGGGTGCCACCGCGGTCGCGAACGCCCCCGCCCTTGACCGACCTCAAGACCCCTGAACGCTCCGCGGCATAACGTGAGGGGAGTGGTCGCCGCGTCGGGGCGCGGCTGGCCGGCCATCGGAGTCACGCGGGGACGGTAGCTTGAGCGAAGGAGCATTGAAGGCCGTGGGCGAGCGACCCACGGACGAGCGAGTCGACAACCGACTCACGGACGACGAGAAGCGCCTCGGCAAGACTCTGAAGAAGAGCGTGCAGCTCTCCGAGGACGAGCTGGCGTCGGTCAACAGCAAGAAGGGCCTGCTGCAGCTCCTCACCACCAAGAACATCAACGTCGACAAGGCGCTGATCAAGCTGCGCTACGAGGAGCAGCTCGAGAAGCTGCAGATGGAGCTCGTGAAGCTGCAGCGGACCGTGCAGCTCACCGGCCGGCGCATCGCGATCATCTACGAGGGCCGCGACGCCGCCGGCAAGGGCGGCAGCATCCGCCGCTTCATCGAGCACCTGAATCCACGCAGCGCACGCATCGTGGCGCTACCGAAGCCCACGGAGCTGCAGAAGGGCCAGTGGTACTTCCAGCGCTACGTGGAACAGCTGCCGAATCCCGGAGAGATCGTGTTCTTCGATCGCAGCTGGTACAACCGTGCCGTCGTCGAGCCCGTCATGGGATTCTGCACCGACGCCCAGTACCAGACCTTCATGCAGCAGGTGCCCGAGTTCGAGCACATGCTCTACGAGGACGGCATCGAGCTCGTGAAGTTCTGGTTCTCGATCTCCAAGGACGTGCAGGCGGCACGCTTCGATTCACGGCGCTCGAACCCGCTCAAGCAGTGGAAGCTGAGCCCGGTCGATCAGGACGCTCAGGAACACTGGGACGTCTACACCAAGTACAAGGAGGAGATGTTCAGCAAGACGCACACCTCCTTCAGCCCCTGGGTGATCGTCAGGGCCAACGACAAGAAGAAGGCTCGCCTGGAGAGCATGCGGCACGTGCTCTCGACCTTCGACTACGAGGGCAAGAACACGCCCTACACGTCGCTCGCACCGGATCCGGACATCGTGCTCCGCTACCACCGGGGCAGTCACAGCATCGACTGAGTTCCGTCGACCGGCGTCCGCTCAGCCCTGCGGTGCGCGCACCATGGGCGTCACCACCGGCGCCCTGCCCATCTGGATCTCGCCCGTACGCTCGAAGCCGAAGCGCTCGTAGAGCGAGATGTTGCGCGGGTTCGACGACTCCAGGTAGGCGACCGTGCCGTCCGCGTCGAAGCGGGCGACGGCCTGCTTCATCAGCGCCGCGCCGATGCCTCGCCCCTGGGCCGCCGGGTCGACCCCGATGAAGGGCAGATACCAGTGCGGCTCCTGCGGATGGTGGCTGCCCATGGCCAGGAAGGTCGCGACCATGTCGTCGACGCGATCGGCCGGCGAGGTCTGACTCAGGAAGTCGCGAATCGCCGCGCCCGGATCCTCGCCGCCCGCATCGTGGACCTCGTCACTGGGCGGGACCCAGAGCGCTGCACCGGTGAATTCGTCGGCGACGAGCGCCAGGTCACTGCCGAAGCTCGGCGCGCAGAGCGCCTCCAGGATTCCCGGGAAGGCGGTGAGGTAAGTCTGCGCGTCGGGCCAGGCGAAACGCGTGACGGGGTCCGCGATGAACGCCGCCGTGATCGTCGCGTAGGCGCGCTTCGCCTCGGCTTCGTCCGCCCTGCAGATCGTCGCCGGTTCGTCGCTCATGGCTCAGACCTCCATGCGCCGCGCCGCCGCGGCGATGTGCTCCGCGGCACGGAAGGCGAGCGCCATGATCGTCATGGTCGGCTGGCCCCGGCCCGAGGTGACCATGCTCGAACCGTCGCAGATGAAGAGATTCTCGACGTCGTGCGCGCGATGGTACCGATCGACCACGGACGTCGCGGGGTCGTTGCCCATGCGGCAGGTGCCGAGCAGGTGCGACCCACCCCGACCGGGCTCCACCTCCGGGCTCCACTGCTTGACGGCGCCTGCAGCCTCGGCCATCTGCTCGGCGAAGCCCTGCATGTAGCGCGCGTTCGCCAGATCGTCCTCGTGGTCTCGATAGGTGACACGGATCGCCGGGCGCCCGAAACGATCCTTGAGCTCCGGGTCGAGGGTGATGTTGTTGCGGTCGAGCGGCAGCGACGTCGCGTTGCAGAGGATCGCCATCTGCCGCGTGAAGTTGTGCGCGAGCTGATCCTTGAAGCCCGCGCCCCAGCGCGGGCCGTCGGGCGGCTGTGCGGCGAGCGCATAGCGGATCGGCGTCGCCGCGAGGAACGGTCGCGCGTCGAAGCCGCCACCGCCGTAGAAGCCGCGCGAGGGATCGGACTCGTAGAGATCGTGGACGATGCGTGTGACCTGCACGCCGCGGTAGTCGTTGAGGGGATGCTCGAAGACCGCGTGCACCGTGGCATGGGCGTTGGTCATGAGATTCCGGCCCACGAAACCGCTCGAGTTGGCGAGACCGTCCGGATGCTGCGGACTCGCGCTCATGAGCAGCAGCCGCGACGTCTCGGCGCCGTTCGCCGACAGCACCACGGCGCGGGCCTTCTGCCCGTGCGGCGCGCCGGACTCGTCGTAGTACTGCACCTCGCGGACGCGACCGTCGGCGCCGGTGACGAGCGCGTAGACCGTGGCTCCGGTGCGCAGCTCGCAGTTCCCGCTCGCCAGCGCCTGCGGGATCATCGCGGCGAGCGTCGACGACTTTGCATCCACCTCGCAGCCGAAACCCATGCAGTAGCCGCAGTTGATGCAGGGAGGACGGCCGTTGTGGGTCCGCGAGAGGATCGCCAGCGGCGCAGGCTGGGCCTGGAAGCCGATGGCCGCGGCGCCGCGCTCGAGCAGCACGCCCGAGGATTTCACGGGCATGGGCGGCACGGGGAAAGGACGCGACCGGAAGGAGTCGTTCGGCCCGGGCGCACCGGACACGCCGATCTCCCAGTCCACCTTCGTGTAGTAGGGCTCGAGCTCCGCATAGCTGATGGGCCAGTCGGCGAAGTTCGTGCCGGAGATCGCCCCGAGCACGCTGCGCTCCTCGAAGTCGATCTCGCGCAGGCGCCAGAAGTTCGCCGTGAAGTGCACGCTGGAACCGCCGACACCGCGGTAGTACCAGGCCGGGTTGCGGCCCTGGCGCTCGGCCCGCTCGCTCTCGTCGGCGCGGAAGGTCTGCGGATCACCGTCCCCGCCGGTGGCGAAGTTGTCGAGCAGCGCGACGTCGACCTCGTCGTGCGTGAAGTCCGCAGCCTTGCGGTGCGGGCCCTGCTCCAGGACGACGACGGAGAAGCCCGCCGTCGACAGCTCCTTCGCGATGATGCCACCCGCTGAACCGGAGCCGACGACGACGAAATCGACGACCTCGGTCTCGCCATGGCGCGCGCCTTCAGTGGCCATGCTGCGTGCCTCCCTGCCGTGCTGCTTCGTCCCAGGGTTCGCCCCGGTACTCGGCGTCGTAGTAGCCGAAGGGATAGCTCGCGGCGCCGTGGCCGGCGAAGTTGATCACTTCCCAGCCGACACCGTCTCGATTGCCTCCGTAGCTGCTCATGGCGAAGAAGCCCATGATCGTGAACGACCGGACCATCGCGAAGAAGGGCGAGTCCTCGCGTGCCGCGAGCCAGGCATCCTGCTCGGTCTCGCCGAGGGCCCGGAAGGCGGCGCCATCCGGCGCGAAGGTCGCGAGGCCCTCGCGCAGCGAGGGCAGCGCATCGGCCATGGGGCCACCGAGGACCGTGTCGAAGAAGTGGATCACGCCGGCTTCGCGCGCCCCCGGCGTGTCCGTACTGGGCAGGATGCGCGCGGCGATCGCCTCGAGCGTCGCCGCCTCCTCCGCGCCGAGCGTCACGAACGGCGCGCCCGGCCCCGCCGCGTCGCGCCGGCTACAGGCGATCTGCGCTGCGGCAGCGAGCGCCGGGGCGCTCAGGCGCAGCAGGGACGTGCCCGCGGCGGCCCCGGCCCCCTGCACGAACGCGCGACGACTCAGACCGCTCTCCTCGAACTTCCCCATCCCCGACTCCGTCTCGTCTTCACCGTCCTGACCCGAGCATAGGCAGATCGGCACGCCGTGGACAGGCGCGCGAGTCGGACACCCCGGGCCCGACGGCGCTAGACTTCCCCGGGGAAGCGAGGGGAGGGAACGATGCTGGATCCGATCGCAGGCAACGGCCTGCTACCGCGCCGGGCCTTTCTGGGCGCGCTGGGCGGCGCTGCCGCCGGTGGCCTGGTCACGCCGGTGATGGCGGCGACGGGACGCGCACCCGGGCCGGCGCCGAGCGGGCGCGGCGAGCCCGCGCCGCAGGCGCGTCTCGAACGCGAGAATCCCTCGGGCCATCCGCTCGGCCCCGCAGCCGGTTCCTCGTCGACGCCGCTGCAGTCCCTGAACGGGACGCTCACGCCGAACGCGCTGCACTTCGAGCGACACCACAGCGGTATTCCGACCATCGAACCGACCATGCATCGACTGACCGTGCACGGCGACGTCGCCCGTGCGCTGCAGTTCGACCTCGACGCGCTGCTGCGCTACCCGATGGTCACGCGCACGCTGTTCCTCGAATGCTCCGGCAACAGCTACCGCAACACGCTGCCGGAGGCCCTCGACCTCACCGCCGGCGCCCTCAACGGCCTCGTCTCCACGGCCGAGTGGACCGGCGTGCCGCTCCACGCAGTGCTCGACGAGGCGGGCTTCGATGCGTCCCTGCGGGAGACGGGCTGGGTGATCGCCGAGGGCGCCGACGCCTCCGCCAACAACCGCAGCCTGCCCATGCCGCTCGCCCTCGACGGCGCCATGATCGCGCTCTACCAGAACGGCGAGCCCCTTCGCCCCGCGCAGGGTTACCCCATGCGTCTGCTGGTGCCGGGCTGCGAGGGCAATCTGTCCATCAAGTGGCTGAAGAGCCTGCGCGTGCAGCCCATCGCTGCCTGGACCCGCGAGGAGACCAGCAAGTACACGGACCTGCTACCGGACGGGCGCGCCCACGCCTTCTCGCTGCGCATGGGCGTGAAGTCGGTGATCACGGCACCCTCCGGGACCATGCAGCTGCCCGAGCGCGGCATCTACGCGATCACCGGCATGGCCTGGTCCGGCCACGGCGCCGTACGCCGCGTGGAGGTGAGCGCGGACGGCGGCGTGAGCTGGGCCGAAGCCGAACTGCAGTCCGAGCCCGGCCCCCTGCGCCCCACCCGCTTCCGCATCCCCTGGCGCTGGAACGGCGGCCCCGCGGTGCTGCTCTCGCGGGCCGTGGACGACCGCGGCCACGTACAGCCTTCGCGCAGCGAGGCCCTCGCGCGCTATTCGCCAGCCGGCTTCTATCACTACAACGGCATGCAGAGCTGGAGCGTGGACGAGACCGGCCGCGTGAGGAACGTCCATGTCTGAGCGTCACCGCACCCGGATCCCGCTACTCCTGCTGCTGATCGCGACCCCGACCGCGCTCGCCGAACTCGACGCGTCGCTGCGCCCGGCGCTCGGCACACCGGCACCCGCGGACTATCGTTCCTCGATCTCGCCGGACGGCACGGGCCTGCCCCGGGGATCCGCCCGCGTCGCCGATGGCGAGGCGCTCTATGCGGCGCAGTGCGTTGCCTGTCACGGAGCCGACGGCCGCCTCGCCGGCAACGCACTGGTCGGCGGCGAGGGCAGCCTCGCCACGGCGGCGCCGCAGAAGACCGTCGGCAGCTACTGGCCCTACGCGACCACGCTCTACGACTACATCGACCGCGCCATGCCCTACGGCGCCGCTGGCTCGTTGACGGACGAGGAGGTCTACGCGGTCACGGGATGGGTGCTGCACCTGAACGGGCTGCTCGAGACCGACGCCGAGGTCGACGCACGGACACTGGTGGAGCTGCGCATGCCGAACCGGGACGGCTTCGTCCCGCTCTGGCCGCGGAGGAATGACGCCCCGCGCTGATCCTCGCCGGACGGACGGGAGCCCGCGAGGGGCGCCCGTCCGCGGAGCGCGCGTTCAGCCGGCGGCGACGGTGCCCGCCTGCGAGGACTTCTCCGCAGCCGGCTTCGCGACGTCGTAGACGAACTCGGGGGCGTCGAGGTCGATGGCAGGGATCTCCTCCCGCTCGCGCGAGTAGTCCTGGTTGTGACGCCACTCCGGCTTGTCGCCGCGCTGCGGCATCTTGTCGATGTCGCGCATGAGGTAGTTGGGATTGAAGTTCTCCGCCTCGATCCAGGGCTTGATCTCCATCCCCTCGTCTTCAGGACGGAGTGCGACCTCGACACGGTGCGCCCCGAGCTCGTCCATGTGGTTGAGCAGGCCACAGACGAAATCGCCGAGGATGTCGACCCGCAGGGTCCAGCTCGCGCGGAAGTAGCCGAAGACCCAGGCCATGTTCGGGACGCCCGTGAACATCATGCCGCGGTAGTTGACGGTCTCGTGCCAGTCGACGGCCTCGCCGTCGACCGTGAAGGGGATGCCGCCGAGCACCTTCAGGCGGAAGCCCGTGCAGGCGACGATCAGGTCCGCCTCGATCTCCTTTCCGGAAGCGGTGCGCACCCCCTTCTCCGTGAAGGTGTCGATGGTGTCCGTGACCACCGTCAGCTTGCCCGCCGCGGCCGCCTTGAACACGTCGCCCTCGGGACAGAAGGCGAGGCGCTGCTGCCAGGGCCGGTAGCGCGGCGTGAAGTGCGGCTCGAACTCGAAGTCCTCGCCCGCGTACTGACGGATGAGCGCCTTGAGTTCCTCGAAGACCACGTCGGGCTCGTCGATGCAGCGCTGCGTCATCACGTTCTGGTCGTGGATGATCTGCGCGCGCACGACGCGGTGGATCGTGGGTTCGTCGATACCGATCTCGCGCAGGCGATCGGCGAGTTCGTTGCGGTTCTCGCTGCAGAAGAAGTAGGTCGGCGAGCGCTGGAGCATGGTCACGTGCTCGGCGCCCTCGGCGAACTCGGGCACCACCGTCGCAGCCGTCGCGCCGGAGCCGATCACCAGCACCCTCTTGCCCGCGTAGGAGTGCTTGTCCGGATCCCAGAGCTGGGCGTGCACGAATTCGCCCCGGTAGTCCTCCATGCCCTTCCAGTCGGGGATGTAGGGGTTCTCGTGATCGTAGTAGCCCTGGCACATCCACAGGAAGTCGCAGGTCCAGACCACCTGCGCACCGTCCTCGGCGCGCGTCGCCTCGACGGTCCAGCGATTGCTCTCGCTCGAGAAGCTGCAGGCCGTGATGCGGTGGCCGTAGCGGATGTGCTCGTCGATGCCGTTCTCGTCGATGACCTCGCCCATGTACTCGAGGATTGCCTCGGCGCTCGCGATCGGCGGTCCGATCCAGGGCTTGAAGCGGTAGCCGAAGGTGTAGAGATCGGAGTCGGAGCGGATGCCCGGATACTTGTGCGTCTCCCAGGTGCCGCCGAAGGTGTCCTTCATCTCGACGATGACGTAGGACTTGCCCGGGCACTGCTCCTGCAGGTGATAGGCGGAGCCGATGCCCGAGATGCCCGCGCCGACGATGAGCACGTCGACGTGCCCGGCCTCGACCCTGTTCGTTGCAGCGATTGCGCTCATGACGCCCCCCGGGTGCGTTGTCTGTCGTAGTCGACTGTCGGACGAGGCTACCGGCCTGCCCCGGCCGCGACATGACCTGGATCAAGGCCACGCCGGCTGCCGGATCGCGGCACGATGCGCGCTGCGCGCGCGTATCGTCGTACCATGTCGGACCGCTTCGCCGACCTGTCGCATTCCATGGCCAGGAACAGCCCCGGGGTCCCGCTCCCGCCGCAGGAGGGTGCGGGCGATCTCTATCTCGAACTCCTCGCGCGGACCGCAGACGCCGTCGTGGTCTACGAGCAGGACGGCTTCACGGCCTGCAATGAAGCCGCGGTGCGCCTGTTCGGTCTGGAGCACGCGGAGCAGCTCCTGCAACTGCATCCCTCGGACGTGTCGCCGCCGACGCAACCGGACGGCCGCGATTCCTTGGTCCGGTCGAACGAACTGCTCGCGCAGGCGCTGGAGCACGGTAGCCACCGCTTCGAATGGACCCATGCGTGTGCCGACGGTACGCCGCTGGCCTGCGAGGTGCTGTTGACGCCCATCCGCATCGATGGACGGATGCTCGTACACGCCGTGATCCGCGACCTGAGTGCCGTGAAGGCCCTGGAAGCGCAGCTGCTGCATGCCCAGCGCCTCGACGCGCTCGGTCGGCTCGCCGGCGGCATCGCGCACGACTTCAACAACCTGCTCGCCGTGCTCCTCGGCCGGGCTCAGCTGCTCGGTGATCACCTGGACGGCAGTGCCGCCGCCGACGAGCATCTGGCCGAACTGCAGGACGCAGGTGAACGTGCTGCCGCGCTGGTGCGCGAACTCCTGCTGTTCAGCCGACGCGAGCCGCCGGAGCTCCGCACGGTGGACCTCGGCGCGGTGCTCCGGAACGCCCTGCCCATGCTGCGTTCCCTGGTCGGAGACAAGGTGGACATCGAGATGCAGCCGGCCCGGGGGGCGCTAACGATCCGCGCGGACGTCGTGCTGCTCGAACAGGTCATGCTCAATCTCGCGGCGAACGCCCGCGATGCCATGCCCGAGGGCGGACGCCTGCGTATCGAGTGCGGCACCGAGGGCGAGCGCATCCTGCTCGCGTTCAAGGACGAGGGCTCGG
>JAZBPO010000445.1:0-16221 GCA_036351675.1 Pseudomonadales bacterium | reverse complement strand
CCTTGCGCGGACATGCATGTCGAAGCCTTGATCAAGCTGCTGAGTCGTCTGGATATTCGATTTCCGTGAGCGTCGGGCGTCGCTCGTTCGCGCGATGGTGTGGCTGTCCAGCACGTTCGCTGGGCTCCCGGCTCCTGACCCGATGCGTCGGGATTCTTTACACGCGTGCAGGTGGTCGTGACCGGCGATCCGGCAAGTGCCTGAGTGGAAACGCGCTTTGCAGCGACGGCATGCGACTTGCTCACCGTAGGGCCGGGCGGAACGACGCCGGAGGCCTCGGATGGACTCACAGCGCACGGCACAGCGCAGGACAGTCGGTGAGCACCGCTCGATGATCGACATCCTGGCCCGAGGCCTCTCCGATGATCCACGGAGGCGTGGAGACCGGCTCGGCGCCATCGAGACCGAACGCACGGCATGTCACGCGGATATGGTCGCGGAACTCGCGGTCGGTCTGGAGCTGCCCGAGAAGAGTCGACCGCAGTCCGCGGCGGAGGAGTTCGCCAACGCCGTCAGCCACGGCGTCGGAACGCTCCTCCTGCTCGTCGCGGCACCGATACTCATCGTTCGTGCCGTAGCCGTTGGCGACCCTGCCTTCATCGCCGGCGTGAGCGTGTTCGTGGGCACGGGCGTCTTCATCTATCTCGCCTCGACGCTCTATCACGCCTGGCCGGCGGGCCCCACGAAGCGGGTCTTTCGCGTTCTGGATCACGCCGGCATCTATCTCTTCATCGCGGGTACCTACACACCCTTTACACTCGGCGTCCTCAGGGGGCCCGAGGGCTGGCTGTTGTTCGGCGTCGTCTGGGCATTCGCTGGCGCGGGCGTCGTGCAGAAGATGTTCGGGCGCTGGTCGCCCGAGTGGCTGTCGACATCTCTCTATGTGGCGCTCGGTTGGATCGTGCTCAGCGCGCTCGATCTGCTCATTGCACGCCTTCCGGCCGAAGGCCTGGCATGGCTCGTTGCGGGGGGCATCGCCTACACGTCGGGGGTCGTCTTCTTCGCTTTCGACGAGCGCCTGCGCTACGGGCACTTCGTCTGGCACCTCTTCGTGCTCCTCGGCACCTTCTGCCACGTGGTCGCGGTCTACAGGTACGGAGCCTGATCCGCCGGATCGCAGCTGCGGCCCGGCCGAGCGTCCGGTGCCCATCCCACGTCCACCGGTGACCAGATTCGACCGCTGAACTCTTGTGCGAAGCCCGTGGACCAGGAAGTCCGCGCCCGTGGTCCGCCCCTGATCCGGAACACCGGAGAACCCGGTATCTGACGGTTCTGACGTCACTCCGTCGACTGGCCGGAGCCCATCCCGCGCAGTCCGTCGGGGAAGATCCGCACGCGGGGGCTTCGGGAGCCCCAGCGCGCAGGGCGGGGCCGCATGGTCCGAGCACGGCGGACGCGCTGCGCTGTCCGCCGCTTCGTCGGCCTTTCGTCGGCCCCGTTCCGGTGCCGGCACAGCGGCGGCGCTGCTTCGAGCCGGGGTGGACGCTTCGCGGACGGGCGGAGGTTGCGGCTCCGCCGGAGCGGCGCCTAGCGTTCTGTATGGACGTACAGAGCGCGCATCGCTGGGTCGCAGCCGAGGAAGTACCGGGGCCGTTCCGGCGGCTGCGCGGCGTGCGCCTCGAGGAGGACATCGAGGACGGCGCGGCAACCTTCATGCTCTTGGAGGGCCGGGGGCGTGGCGCGGCACCGAAAGCCGCCGTGCGGGTCTCCGGCTGGGCGCGCGGATTGGAGGTGTCCACGGCGGTCCGCGGTGCATGGCAACCCACGGAGCGCTGTCCTGATCTGCCCCTCCTCAATGAAGCGGGCCGTCCCGCTTCCATTCGCGCGAGCCTCGTCGTGCTCTCGGTACCGGCGCCGCTCCGGGCGCTCGCGGGTCCCGTGTCAGGGGCGCAGATCCACGTGCTGCGCATGCTTCGGAAGAGCCCCGTGGCCTGCGACGCGGCGCGCGCGAACCCCCTGCTGACGATCCTCGCCGCGCTCAGGACCCGGCTGTCCGGTCTCCCCCTTTCCGCCGGGCTCGAACAGCTGGCGAAGCCGCATGACGAGCTTCTCGCCTGGGCGCTCGGCGTCCGTAGTCGGGTCGCGCCGCGGTGGCTGCGGCAGATCGCCCCGCCCTACGACGTGGAACCCGGGGACCTCGAGCTGCTCGCGCGGCTCCTGACGTCGGACGCCAGCGGTCGTCGGCTGCGTCACTGGCCTTCGGTGAGCATGTCCGTGCTGCGACGACTCGGTAGGCGGCCCGAACTGCTCGCGTGGCAGAGCGTTCATGCGCTCGGTTCGCAGGGCAGGATGGAGGAGCTGGAGCGGCTGCTGTCCGGCGTACTGCACACGGAGAACGCGGCCTTCTTCCAGAGCTTCGATCGACGTTTCCGGCGCAGCGGTCACGAGCGGATTCTCCGCGAGCTGGCGTGGCTCGCGGAGCTCGATGCTCCGACCCGCAAACTGGTCGTGCACACCGCCGAGGTGCCCTTCGTCCCACCCGTGGCCCCGGGAGATCGCGTCAGGGCGCTCGTGACCGCGGCGGACGTGCTCGAGGAGGGCAGACGCATGTCGCACTGCATCCGGAGCTATCTGCCGAGGATCGCTGCGGGCAGGGGGTTCGCCTATCACGTGGACACCACCAGCCCTGCGACGCTCTACTTCCGCATCGAGCGTCGCCGGATCGTCGGAGTGGAGATGAAGGGAAGAGCCAATGCCTGCGCGTCGCGGGAGAGCCGCGATGTCGTCAGGGGCTGGCTGGAGTCGGGGCTGCCTGCGCGCAACGCGGCCGCGGCGCTGGCGCTCGTCCAGCAGGCTCGCCCGGAGCAATGATCTCGTGAGCGAACGATCCTCCATCTCGGCGCTCGGGGTCTTCTGGGGCCTCGGTGTGCTCGCCATGCTCGCCGGGGCCTGGTGGTGGCAGCAGCAGCGTGAGGTCGAGAACTGGCCGACGGTCCCTGCCGAAGTGCTCGCCTCCGAGGTCGTCAGCGTTCCGGAACGTTCCAGTCTCACGGGGCGCGTGCGCCTCGCGACCGAGGACGGTCGCGTCCATGAGATCCTGCTGGGCTGGAGTTCCGACTCGCCGGCGCTGCTGGAAGCGGCGCTCGCGGTCGCGCCGACGGGCGCGCGGGTCCTCGCGCCGCTCGACCCGGAAGGTGACGGGACGCCACGCCTGCCCCCGAGCTGGCAGGACTACGTCGGCCCCGCCGTCATCGGCCTGCTCGGCGTGCTCTTCCTGCTGGTCCCCGCGAGCGTCGTCATGATCGGCCGGCGAGGAGACGTCGGCCGCGTAGTGGGGCGGACCGTCGTCCTGGTGGGTCTGCTGTTCGTCGTCGTCGGTGCGGTGGATGCGGGACGGCAGTACGTGCGGTCGAACCACTGGCCGGCGGTCGAGGCGGAGGTGCTGGAGAGCCGACTGCGACCGCGCACCGTCTACGTCAGACGTTCGAGTGGCCCGGGCCGCTACGATCCCAGCTACGGCATCGACCTGCGCGTCGCCTACGTAGTCGACGGTGAGCGCCTAGACAGCCGCTTCCGCGCCGAGACGGTGGCGACCACCGATCGAGCGGGGCTCGAGGCGCGGGTCGCGGGTCCGCTCGCACCAGGCCGGACGGTACTCGTCCGGCATGATCCGTCGCGGCCGCGCGTCCTCATGCTCGATCCGGACCGACGCATCCCGCTCTTCGGCTTCGCCGCCATGTTCCTGGGTATGGGCGTTGTCGTGCTCGGGCTCGGCATCGCGGTGGGCCGGAGATCGGAGCGCGATCGACGAAGCGACGCGCACAGCCCGCCAGGGAGCTGACGCCTCGTGCGCGCCGCCCGCCTCAGCCCGCCTCGCGCCAGCGCGCGACGAGCTCGTCGTAGGGCACGGTCTGCCCTGCGGGCTTCTCGTTCTCGAGCGCCGGCTTGGGTGCGCCCGGACGCGCGAGCCAGGTCTCGGCGGGCTCCTCCGGGTTGAGCGCCGGACCGCAGTCGCCCTGGATGCCGGCCCGTTCGAGACGCGCGAGCACCGCGTCCTGAGCCTCGGCGAGGCGGTCGAGGGCCGCCTGCGGCGTGACCTCGCCGCTCACCGCGGCCGCCACGTTCGGCCACCAGAGCTGTGCGAGCTTCGGATAGTCCGGGATGTTCGTGCCCGTCGGCGTCCACTGGACGCGGTCCGGGCTGCGGTAGAACTCGACGAGACCGCCCAGGCGCGGCGCCAGCTCGGTCATGGCGTCGCTCTGCAGGTCCGACTCGCGGATCGGCGTGAGGCCGACGATCGTCTTCTTCAGCGAGACCGTGCGCGAGGTGACGAACTGCGCGTAGAGCCAGGCGGCCTTGCGGCGCTCGAGGGGCGTGCTGGCGAGGAAGGTCCAGCCGCCCGTGTCCTGGTAGCCGAGCTTCATGCCCGTCTCCCAGTAGGGGCCATGCGGTGACGGCGCCATGCGCCACTTCGGCGAACCGTCCTCGTTCACCACGGCGAGGCCGGGCTCGATCATGTCGGCGGTGAAGGTCGTGTACCAGAAGATCTGCTGGGCGATGTGGCCCTGCGCTGGTACGGGGCCGGCCTCCGAGAACGTCATGCCCGAGGCCTCCGGCGGCGCGAAGCGATCGAGCCAGTCGATGTAGCGCTCCAGTGCGTAGACGGACGCGGGCGCGTTCACGGCGCCACCCCGGGTCATGGAGGATCCCGCCGGCCGGCAGCCCTCGACGCGCATGCCCCACTCGTCCACGGGCAGGCCGTTCGGGATGCCGACGTCGCCGGTTCCGGCCATCGACAGCCAGGCGTCGGTGAAGCGCCAGCCGAGGGACGGGTCCTTCTTGCCGTAGTCCATGTGGCCGTAGACGCGCTGACCGTCGATCTCGCCGACGTACTCGGTGAAGAACTCGGCGATGTCCTCGTAGGCGGACCAGTTCACGGGCACGCCGAGTTCGTAGCCGTAGCGCTCGCGGAACTGCGTGCGCAGGTCCTCGCGCGCGAACCAGTCGGCCCGGAACCAGTAGAGGTTCGCGAACTGCTGATCGGGCAGCTGGTAGACCTTGCCGTCCGGACCGGTCGTGAAGGACAGGCCGATGAAGTCCTCGAGTTCGAGGGTCGGTGAGGTGACGTCGGCGCCCTCGCCGGCCATGAAGTCGGTGAGCGGGACGACGTAGCCATAACGTGAGTGCGTGCCGATCAGGTCCGAGTCGTTGACGTAGGCATCGTAGATGCTGCGGCCCGACTGCATCTGGGTCTGCAGCTTCTCGATCACGTCGCCTTCCTGGATCAGGTCGTGGCGGACGCGGATGCCGGTGATCTCCTCGAAGGCCCGCGCGAGCGTGCCGGCCTCGTACTCGTGCGTGGTCAGCGTCTCCGAGACCACGGAGATCTCCATGCCGCGGAAGGGCGCGGCGGCCTCGGCGAACCAGGCCAGTTCGGCGAGCTGCTCGTCGCGCGTCAGCGTGGAGGGCTGGAACTCGTCGTCGACCCAGCGCGCCGGGGCTTCGGGGTCGAGTTGCACGGTCGACGCTGCCGGCGCGGAGGCGGCCGCGTCGTCGCCCGTATCACCGCTGTCGCAGCCCGCGAGAAGCCAGGAGAGGAGACACGCGAGGAACGCCACTGCGCTCTGCGCCAGAGTGGATCGAGGCCGTGTCGGCTGCGTCATGTCCTGCTCCCCGGAAGCCTGCGCACGCCCGCGCATGGACGTGCGATTCGGCCCGGGAGGCTATCAGCCCCAGCGCAGGAGCGCCGCCAGACCGACGGCCCAGAGCAGCGTGGCGATCCAGACCGGTGCCGTGAGCAGTCCCAGCCAGGCGAGGTGGAAGAAGGCGCCGGCCAGGAGGCCGAGGAAGAAGCGATCGCCCCGGGTCGTCGCGAAGGGCAGCAGGCCCCGGCGCCGCTCCGTCGGCCGCACGAACTCCCAGGCCGTCATGGTCACGAGGCCGAGTGCGATGGCGGCGAAGAACAGGGCCGTGGGGAGGGTCCAGGCCATCCAGGCGAGATCCATCAGCTCGGGCCCCTCATACGCGGCCGAGCGCGAATCCGCGCACCAGGTAGCCCCGGACGAACCAGACGACGGCGAGGCCGGGCATGATCGTCAGCAGACCTGCGGCCGAGAGGACGCCCCAGTCGAGGCCCGAGGCGCTCACGGTGCGCGTCATCACGACCACGATCGGCTTCGCCTCGCTGGCCGTGAGCGTGCGTGCGAGCAGCAGCTCGACCCAGCTGAACATGAAGCAGAAGAACACGGCGACGCCGATGCCGGCGCGGATCAGCGGCAGGAAGATGCGGCCGAAGAAGACCGGGAACGGCAGGCCGTCGACGCGCGCCATCTCGTCGATGCGTCGCGGTACGCCGGAGATGAAGCCCTCGAGGATCCACACGGCGAGCGGCACCGTGAACAGGCAATGGGCGAGCGCGACGGCCCAGGGCGTGTCGAAGAGGCCGACGGCGGAATAGAGCTGGAAGAACGGCAGCAGGAACACGGCCGGCGGCGCCATGCGGTTGGAGAGCAGCCAGAAGAACAGATGCCGATCGCCGACGAAGCGGTAGCGCGAGAAGGCGTAGGCCGCCGGCAGCGCGATGGCGATGGACAGCACCGTGTTGATCGCGACGTAGGCGAGCGAGTTCAGGAAGCCCTCGTACCAGACCGGATTCGTGAACACTTCGGCGAAGTTCGCGAGCGTGGGCGAGCGCGGCCAGAGCTGGCCCCCGGCGAGGATGTCCGCGTTGCTCGACAGCGCCATGGTCGCGAGCCAGTAGATCGGCAGCAGCAGATAGAGGCCGTAGAGCGCGAGCACGGTGACAGGCAGCCAGCGCGATCCTGCGGTCCTGGCCATCATCGCTCGCCCTCGCGGGCCATGACGGCGCGATAGAAGGCCCAGCAGACCAGCAGGATCACGAGGAAGTAGATGATGGAGAAGGCCGCCGCGGGACCGAGGTCGAACTGCCCCACGGCGAGCGTCGCCAGGTACTGGCTGAGGAAGGTCGTGGCGTTGCCCGGACCGCCGCCGGTGAGCACGAAGGGCTCGGTGTAGATCATCAGGCTGTCCATGAGTCGGAGCAGCACGGCGATGGTCAGCACCGCGCGCAGGCGCGGCAGCTCGATGTAGCGGAAGGTCTGCCAGGGGCTCGCACCATCGATCGCCGCCGCCTCGTAGTACGGGCCCGGGATCGAGCGCAGGCCCGAGAAGGTCAGCAGCGCGACCAGCGAGGTCCAGTGCCAGACGTCGAGCATCACGAGCGTGATCCAGGCGTCGAGCGGGTCGGCCGTGTAGTTGTAGTCGATGCCGAGGCCGTTCACGGCCTGCCCGAGCAGGCCGATGTCCGGACGCGCGAAGATCTGCCAGATCGTGCCGACGACGTTCCAGGGCACGAGCAGCGGGATGGCGAAGAGCACGAGCAGCAGCGCCGTCGCGCGGCCCTCGCGCGGCATCATGCGGCCGATCAGGATGCCGAGCGGCAGTTCGACGAGCACGACGACGGCGGTGAAGCCGAGCTGCCGGACGAACGCGGCGTGCAGCGCTTCGTCGGCGAGCGTCTGCCGGTACCAGTCGAGGCCGACGAAGACGCGCGTCTGCACGTCGAAGATGTCCTGTACGGAGTAGTTCACGACCGTCATGAGCGGGATCACCGCGCTGAACGCGACGATCAGGAGCACGGGCAGGACGCCGAGCCAGCCGCGCAGGTCCTGCCGCGCCTCCCGTACCGGCCGCTTCACGCCATGGCCTCCGCCTCGCGCAGGCGCCAGCCCTCGCGGAACACACGCAGGCGCTGTCGGGGCAGCAGGAGCTCGCCACCGCCCGGCGCCAATCCGTCCGTGTCCTGGCGCAGGTGGATGCGGGTCCCGGCCAGCTCTGCCTGCACCAGGCCCCAGCCACGGCCGGCGCGCACGCCGAGCGTGCGTACCTCCAGGATCTTCACGGGGAGCCGCAGCGGGTCGCCGTCCCGGTCCGTCGGCCCGGCATTGCTCGCGATGCCGTCCTCCGGTCGGAAGCCGAGCTCGCAGGCGCCCGCGGAAAAGCCGGCGCCGAGCGTCACGCCATGTCCCTCGTTCAGACGGGCGACGCCGTCCGAGATCGACGCGGGCAGCAGGTTCATGCCCGGCGAACCGATGAAGTGGCCGACGAAGGCGTGCTGCGGATCCTCGAAGAGTCCGGCCGGTGGCGCGGACTGCAGGATGCGCCCCTCCGCCATGACGCTGACGCGGTCGGCGAAGCTGAGGGCCTCGAGCTGATCGTGTGTGACGTAGATCATCGTCAGGCGGAGCTCGCGCTGGACGGTCTTCAGCGCGCGCCGCAGGCGCCACTTCGCCGCCGGCTCGACGGCCGTCAGCGGCTCGTCGAGCAGCACCGCCGCCACGTCCGGCCGCACGAGGGCGCGGGCCATGGCGGCCTTCTGGCGATCGTAGGCCAACAGCTCGGCGGCGTGCGCGCCGAGCACGTCGGTCAGTTCCATGAGCTCCGCCACGGCGTCGACGCGCGCACGCAGCGGCGCCCCGGCCATGCCCTGATTGCGCAACGGGAACTCGAGATTGCCCCGCACCGTGAGGCCGTCGTAGACGACCGGGAACTGGAAGACCTGGGCGATGTTGCGCTGGCGCGGCGGCTGATGCGTGACGTCCGCGTCGTCGAGCAGGATCCGGCCCGCCGTCGGCGCGCGCAGGCCGGACAGCAGATTGAGCAGCGTGCTCTTGCCCGCCCCGGACGGACCGAGCAGCGCATGGGCCTCGCCGTCCGCGACGTCGAGGTCGAGCTCGCGCAGCACCCAGGGGCCGTCGTCGTAGCGGTGCGAGACCGCTTCGAAGCGCAGCCGTGCCATCAGCGGACGTCCGCGTCGCGGGGGAAGACGAGGACGTCTGCAGGGTCCACGATCAGCGTGCACGGCTCCCCCGGCGCGAGCGCGTGCAGACCGTCGAGATGGGCGACCCACTCGCCTCCGCCGACGCGCAGGTGCAGGTAGGTGTCGGAGCCCGTGGTCTCGGCGAGCAGCACCTCGCCGCACAGGCTCGGAACGTCCCCCGTCGCCGCGGCTGCGCGGCGCAGATGATCGGGCCGGATGGCGATCCGGCACGCCTCGCCCTCGCGCAGCTCGACGCCGGGCGGCAGCGGCAGTTCGGGGCCGGACTCCAACCGTAGCCGTCCGCCGCTGCGATGCGCCGCGGCGAGATTGATGCCCGGATCGCTCAGCAGATCCGCCGCGGCGATGGAGCCGGGCGCGCGCAGGAGATCCAGCGGGTCCCCCTGGGCGACGAGGCGGCGCTCCTCGAGCAGCACGAGCCGGTCGGCGAGCTGGAGGGCCTCGCGCGGGTCCGACGTCGTGTAGACGACGATGGTCGACGAACCGGTGAAGAGCGCGCGCAGCTCCTCCTCCATGGCCTCCCGGAGCTTGTAGTCGAGGTTCGCGAGGGGCTCGTCGAGGAGCAGCACGTCCGGCCTGCGGGCCATGGCGCGCGCGAGCGCGACGCGCTGCTGCTGACCGCCGGAGAGCTGCTCCGGGAGCCGGTCCAGCAGATGCTCGAGTCCCGTGCGCGCGGCCATCTCCTGCGCGCGCGCCCGTGCGTCCTCGCGGCCCATGCCTGCAGCGCGGAGCGGCAGGGCGATGTTCTCGGCGACGCTGAGCCCCGGGTAGTTCACGAACTCGCCGAACACGAGACCAACGCCGCGCCTGCGCGTGGCGACGGTCGTCAGGTCGCGGCCTGCGAGCGTCACGCGGGCGGGGCCGGCCGGGTCCAGCCCGGCGATCAACCGGCACAGGGACGTCTTGCCCGCGCCGTTGCGGCCGAGCACCACGTTGAGGGTGCCGACGGCGAACTCCAGGGTCTCGTCGGGCGCGCCGAAGCCCGCCACGCGCAGCGTCGCGTCGTCGCCCGCGGGCGCCGCTCCGGCGGCGTCGGCGCTCATGTCGCTTTGGCCGTGCGCGCGCCGAGGAAGCGATCGGCGAGGAGCGCGAGGAGCGTGGACGCCACACCCACGGACGCGAGCACGACGTCGCCCACCGCGATGCCGAACGCGTCGAGGCGCGGCGTCGCGATCAGCAGCCCCGCGAGCACGAGCGCCGTGCGGACCGGAACCCCGACCGGCGTCGCCGCCGTCAGCGGCCCGTAGCCGAGCAGGTGCCCCTGCAGCGCACCCGCGATCAGGACGACGCCGATCAGCGCCTGGGCGGTGGCGGACAGGACCTCGCCGACGGATCCATCTAGGACCAGCGCGGGATCGATCACGAAGAAGAAGGGGATGAAGTAGACGACGCTGCCGAGGCGCATGGCCGTGAAGCCGGTCTTCAGCGGCGAGGCGTTCGCGATGGCCGACGCGGCGAAGGCGCCGAGGGCCACGGGCGGCGTGATGAAGGAGAGCATGCCCCAGTAGAGGATGAACAGGTGCACGGCCATGGGGGCGAGGCCGCCCTGGATCAGCGCCGGCGCGAGCACGATGGCGAGGAAGATGTAGGCCGCGGTCACGGTCAGGCCGATGCCGAGCAGGAAACTGGTCGCCGCCCCCATGAGCAGCAGCGCGAGGGTGGAGCCGCCGGAGAGGAACAGGAGCTCGTTCACGAGCGTCCCGGACAGACCCGTGAGCGAGAGCGCGCCGACGATCAGGCCGACGCCCGACAGCACCACGAGGAGTTCCGCGAGGAGCCGACCCGTGGCGATGCAGAAGGCGCCCGCGTCCGCGAGCCGCCAGCGCTCCTGTGGTGCGATCTGGTTCAGGACCAGCAGCACGCCGGTGGCGAGCCAGGGGGCGACCGCCTCCCGCTGCAGGACCAGCAGCAGGAAGATCAGCGTCGCGAAGGCGCCGAGGTGGTACCAGCCGCGCTTCAGCGTCGCCCCGACCTTCGGCAGTTCCTCCGCCTCCGCACCGCTGAGCCCCTCGCGCGCGGCATAGGCGTCGACCTGCACGAACAGGCCGAAGAAGAACAGCAGGGCCGGAATCGCGGCGGCGGTGGCCACGTCCGCGTAGGGCACGGCCAGGAAGGTCGCCATGACGAAGGCCGTGGAGCCCATGATCGGCGGCAGCAGCACGCCGCCGGTGGACGCGCAGGCTTCCACGCCGGCCGCGTAGTCCGGGCGCACGCCGTTGCGCATCATGGTCGGTATCGTGAGCTGCCCCGTGGTCAGCACGTTCGTGATCACGCTGCCGCTCATGGAGCCCATGAGGCCGCTCGCGACGATGGCCACCTTCGCCGGCCCGCCGCGCACGCGGCCGAGGAGCGCGAAGGCGAGATCGATGAACAGGCGACCACCGCCCGTGTGCTGCAGCGCCACCCCGAACACGAGGAAGCCGATCACCAGTTCCGCGAAGGCGCGGAAGGGCAGGCCGAGGAGGCTCTCGGTGCCGAGGGCGTGATAGGCGGCGACCACGTCCGGGGGCATGGCGAGGCCGGCGAGGACGCCGGGCGCTCGGTCCGCGAAGGCGGGGTAGACGGAGAACAGGGTCACCAGCACGAACAGCACCCAGCCCGCGGTCCGGCGCACGGCTTCCAGCATGAGCAACCAGAGGCCCGCGCTCACCCATACGGCGGTCTGCGGTGCGGCGAACTCCCAGCCCTCGTCCAGCGCCTGCTCGGCATGCAGGAACAGCCAGCCGGGCAGGAGCGCGGCCGCGATCAGCAGCGGTGTGTCCCAGACGAGGCGGGCGCCGCGCCAGGGCGGGAACAGGGCGAAGGCGACGGGCAGCAGCAGCGCCATGAGCGCGTAGGCGTAGTGCGTGTCGACGACGATGACTGCGCCGAGGAGCTGCTCGCCGCCGAAGAGGCGCAGCGTGTCCATGGCGAGCAGGGACGCGGCGACGGCGGCGATGCCCGTCGCCCAGGCGGCCCAGGCCGGCAGCGGGCGATGCCGTTCGGCGACGCTCACTCGGCGGCGAAGAGCGGGTCGAAGCCTGCGGCCGTCAGGGCCTCGGCGCGGCGGCCGAGCCAGGCCTCGGCGCCGCCGCCGGCGCTGCGATGAGCGCGCCAGGCGTCCGCGAGCACCTGCTGGCGGCGCACGAGGGCGTCGTTGTGTGCCTGGTGGGCATCGGTCCAGACGCCCGCCTCGCGCCAGTAGGCGACGGCGCCGTCATGGAGCGGTACGACCCAGTC
The DNA here is from genome assembly GCA_036351675.1 of Pseudomonadales bacterium. Taxonomy (GTDB): domain Bacteria; phylum Pseudomonadota; class Gammaproteobacteria; order Pseudomonadales; family Azotimanducaceae; genus JAZBPO01. The sequence goes on along the minus strand of JAZBPO010000445.1, from coordinate 4,205 downwards.
GAGGATCTGTCGGTCCCGGGCCCAGCCGATGGCGCCCGGGTCCGAGGCGCGGAAGTCCTCGAAGTGCGTGTCGATGGCGGCGGCCAGGTCCTCGACCATGGCGGCGTCACGATCCGCGAGCGTGATGAGCATGGGATAGGGATAGGTCGCGCCCTCGTGGGGTGCATCCGCGGAGATGCCCGCGCCGAGGGTCGCCACGTGCTGCGTGAAGTAAGGGGCCACGCGGCGGATGCCGTCCCAGCAGGCTTCGTCCGCGTGTGGTGCCGGTGGCCAGGCGATGCCGCGCGGGGAGGCCTCGAGCTTGCGCGTGGGGCCCGAGACCGTGGTCGCGTAGGCGGCGTCGACCTGGCCCGCGACGATGCCGTTCCACATGGCGCCGTAGCCCGGGAACTCGACTTTCTCCACGTCGTCCCAGGAGAGCCCGCCGCAGGCGAGGAAGGCTTCCGTCGAGACGTTCAGCGCCGGCGCACCCCGCACCCAGGCGACGCGGCGGCCGCGCAGCTCGGCGAACTGCTCGATGCCGGTGTCGGCCGCGACCGCGAGGGCCTGATTGGAGTCGCCGTTCGACATGGCCACCATGCGGATCGGCAGCGGGCCCCAGGCGTCGTCCGCGAACTGGTGCAGGCCTTCCTGGGCGAACCAGGTGGCGACGCCGTTGGCGGAGAACTGCACCAGGCCCCGACGCAGGGGCATGAGGCGCGAGACGTCGTTCTTGCCGGGGATCACGCGCAGCGTGACCCCGTAGCGCTCGCGCAGCATGCGGCCGATGCCGACGGCCTGGTTGTAGCCGGTGGTGCCGAGGTTGTAGGCGCTCCAGGCCATGGTGCGCGGCAGGGCGCTGCCGTCGGCGGCTCGGGTGGCGCTGGTCAGGAGCGCGAGCGCGACGACGAGCAGGGGGATGAGGCGTCTCATGGGCGGTCCCTCGGCGGAAGGACTGCGAATGCTACCGCAGCGGGCCCGGGTCGTCAGCAGGCCGGGGCGCGTGCGAATCGCTCGGGGTTTGCCTAGTGTCCCGGGTCCCTTGCATCGGAGTTCGACAGCAGGCGAGGAGCAGGGCGTCTGCGGCGCCTCGGCGCCTCGCCAACCGGAGACCAATCGACGTGATCGACGCACGCTTTCTCGGTGCCCTCGCGTTCTGCCTCTTGCTCGGGACGCTCGCGGCGGGCCTCCTCGGGTTCGCCAACGCGCTCGGGGCGCAGATCGTCTATGCGGTCACGTCGCTGCTGCTGGCGGGCGTGCTGTTCCTCGCGCCGACCGTCATCCATCGCCAGCTGAAGCGCCTCGCGCAGACGGAGGAGCCGCGCGACAGCCTCGGCGCCCTCGGTGGCGCGGCGGCGCTCGCCTTCACGGGCCTCGGCGCCTTCGTGCTGATCTCGAGCCTCGTCAACGAGGATTACGTCGCCGAGGTCTGGAAGCTCCTGTTCCCGACGCTGCCGGTCTTCGCCGTGCTCGCGGGCCTCGGCCGCGAGGGCTACCGGGCGACGCTGCGCTGGCTGGACGCCGAGTCCCGTGACTAGTCCGCACGGCTCGGGAACGCGGGCCAGCGCCGAGCCCGGACGCGGCCGCTTCGGCCCCGGCTTCCTCGTCACCGCCGCCTTCGTCGGGCCCGGTACGCTCACCACCGCCTCCGTCGCCGGTGCGACGTCCGGCTTCGTGCTCGTCTGGGCGCTGGCCTTCTCCATCGTCACGACGCTGGTCCTGCAGGAGATGGCGGCCCGTCTCGGCGTGGTCTCGCGTCTCGGCCTGTCCGAGGCCCTGCGCTCGCAGCTGACGCAGCGCTGGCTGCGAGCGCTGCTCATGGGTCTCGTGGTCGTCGCCATCGGCGTCGGCAACGCGGCCTACGAGGCGGGCAACATCATCGGCGCGACGCTCGGCGCGGCGGCGCTGCTGCCGCTGGGTGACGCCGAGCTGGTGCTGCTCGTTTCGGCCTTCGCGGCGGGGCTGCTGTACTCCGGCCGCTATCTGCTCCTCGAACGCGTCCTCATCGGTCTGGTGGCGCTCATGGGCTTCGTGTTCCTCGCCTCCGTGCTCGTCGCCCCGCCGTCCTTCGCGTTGCTGTTCTCCGTACCTGACGGCGCGGAACCCTTCGGTCTCACGGCCGTCGCACTGATCGGCACCACCGTCGTGCCCTACAACCTGTTCCTGCACGCCTCCGCCGTGCAGGCGCGCTGGTCGCCATCCGTCCCGGTGCCCACGGCGCTGCGCGAGGCGCGCCGCGATGCGCTCGTCAGCATCGGCTTCGGCGGCGTCGTGACGCTCGCCGTGCTGTCGACGGCGGCGGTGGCGCTGCTCGGATCAGGGCTGGAGGTGAGTGCGGCGACCATGGCGCGTCAGCTCGAGCCGGTCCTCGGCCCCTTCGCGGAGCTCTGCTTCGCGCTCGGCCTGCTCGCGGCGGGGCTGACGAGTGCGATCACGGCGCCGCTGGCGGCGGCCTGGGCCGTCTGCGGTGCGCTCGGCTGGCGGACGGAGCTGCGGGCGCCGGCGTTCCGCATGGTGTGGGCGATGGTGCTCGCGTTCGGAGCCGTCACCGCGCTGCTGCAGACGCGGCCCGTGGCGGTGATCGTGCTGGCGCAGGCGGCGAACGCGCTGCTGTTGCCGATCGTCGCGGCTCTGCTGCTGTGGATCATGAACCGCGAGGCGATCCTCGGTGCGCAGCGCAACGGCGCGCTCGCGAACCTGCTCGGCGCGGGCGTGCTGCTCGTCGTCGCGCTGCTCGGTGGCAGCCGCCTGCTCGCCCTCGCAGGCTGACACGCCTACGGAGCGTGTGGCCGCCGGCCGCCGTCAGTAGCCTGGCGGTGGCGTGAAGGCCCAGCCGCGCGCCTCCATCGCGCGGGCGAAGGCGAGGGGCGTGCGGTCCTCGAGATAGGGGCCGATGGCCTGCAGGCCCACGGGAAGGCCTGCGTCCGACAGCCCTGCCGGGAAGGCCGTGGACGGCAGGCCCGTGAAGATGGCGAGCATCGGATAGACGATATTGAGCCAGTAGCTCACCTCCTCGTTGTCGATCACGAGGCTCCGCTCCTGGAAGGTCGCGGTCTGATGCGGGAAGGCGACGTCCGGGACCATGGGCGCGACGACGAGGTCCCAGTCCTCGAAGAAGCCGCGCCAGGCTGCCTGGGCGGCGGCGCGGCGATTGGCGAGGGCGATTAAGCCCGGTGCGTCCATGACCAGCCCGTCGGCCTGGGCGCTGGCGATCGGATCGCCCGACTCGCGCATGGCGGCCGCAGTCGCCTGCCGCGCCTCCGCCGACATGGCCTGATTGATCATCACGGTCAGCAGGCGCAGGTAGTCGGTGAAGTAGGGCTCGAAGTCGAAGGGCAGGGCCGGCGTCCCCACCTCGGTGCCCTCGTCGGCGAGCAGGCCCGCGAGGCGGTCCATGGCGTCACGGACGGCCTTCGCCGGCGTCAGGCCAGGCAGGGGCGGGCAGAGGGCGATGCGCAGCTTCGAGAGATCCCGGGCTCTGGGCGGCGGCAGCTGCAGCTGCCAGCCGACGTCTTCGCCCTCTTCCGGGCCGGCCAGCACGTCGAAGAGCAGTTCCAGGTCTCCTGCGGAGCGCGCGAGCGGGCCCTGGACCCCCATGAGCGCCGTGGGATTGGGCAGGTCCGCGAGCGGGAAGGCGCCGGTTCGCGGGATCGCCGTCTCCGTCGGACGGTGCCCGAAGACGCCGCAATAGGCCGCGGGCACGCGGATCGAGCCGCCGATGTCGCTGCCCACCTCGAGCGGCGTCAGGCCCGCCGCGAGGGCCGCGCCACCACCCCCGGTGCTGCCGCCGGGCGTGCGCTCGAGGTCCCAGGGGTTGTTCGTGCGGCCGTAGACCGGGCTGTCGGCCTGCCAGTCGCCGAGGGCGACGGGGATGTTGGTCTTGCCGAGCAGCGCGATGCCGGCCTCGAAGACGGCGCGCGCGATGGGGCCGTCGCGCTCCGGGCGATGGTCGCGGAACACTTCGAGGCCGGCGCTCTGGGGCAGACCGGCCGCCAGCGTCGACTCCTTCAGCGTCATGGGCAGGCCGAGGAGCGGCGCCTGCTCGCCGGCGGCGATGCGGGCGTCGGCGGCGCGGGCCATGTCCCGGGCGCGCTCGAAGCTGTGCACGGGGATCGCATTGAGCGGTCCGTCGAGGGCCTCGATGCGCGCGATGTGCGCCTCGGTGAGTTCGAGGGAACTGACCTCCCCCGCGCGCAGGGCGGCGAGCATGGCGGTCGCGGTGCTGT
>JAZBPO010000444.1:0-20042 GCA_036351675.1 Pseudomonadales bacterium | reverse complement strand
TCGCGCGCTGGCTCGTCGGGCGGCCGCCGCGAGTGGAGCGCGGTGCGCGGCTCGGTGAGCGAGTACTCGCTTTCGCTCTGGCGCTAGTGCGTGAGTGGCTGCCCATCGTCGCGTTCGGCATGGCGGGCTACGCGGCGACGAGCCTGCTCGACCTCCGCGAGACGATCCGCTACGTGGCCATCGCCGTGCTGAACGCCCGCCTGATCGTCCGTGCGGCGCTGTCCGTGGTGCGGCTGCTGCTCGACCCCGCAGCCACCGGGTTGCGCCTGGTCCGGCGCTTCGACGACGAGGACTCGGCCTATGTCTACGTCTGGGCGCGGCGCCTCGTCGCGCTGCCGGTGTACGGCTACTTCGCGATCGAGGCCGGCGACCTCGTCGGTCTGCCGGCGGATCTGCGTGCGCCACTCGTGACGCTCATCGGGCTCTATCTCACGGGCCTGCTCGTGGTGCTGGTGCTGCAGAGCCGTCGGGCGGTGGCGGACTGGCTGGCCGGCAACGGCCGGGAGGGGGCGCGGCGGCCCGGGCTGTTGCGCCGCCTGGCGGGCATCTGGCATCTCGTCGCCATCTTCTACCTGGTCGCCGTGTTCGGCGTGACGAGTTTCGGCGCCGGCGCAGACGCCGGCCTGCTCGTGCGCGCCACGGTCGTCTCGCTGCTGGTGATCATGCTCTTCCGCTCCGTGAACGACGGTGCCCATCGCCTGCTCGCCGCGGCGCTGCGTATTCCCGCGGAGCTGAACGAACGGTTCCCGACGCTGCAGGAGCGGGCGCGGCGCTACGAGCAGTTGCTGCGACGCATCGCCACCGGGGCCCTGGCCGTGGTGGCGCTGTCGATCGCGCTGCAGGGCTGGGGCGTCGACGTCGGCGCGGCAGTCACCTCGGACACCGGGCAGGCGCTGATCTCGCGTGCGCTGCTGCTGCTGTTCATCGTCGGCGGCGCCTTCCTGGTCTGGGAGGGCTTCTCCGTGGTCATCGAGAGTGTGCTGGCGGAGCGTGAGCCCGACGGCACGCCGCGCGAGCGCAGCGCGCGGCTGCTGACGCTGCTGCCCCTGCTCATGAACACGGTCCGTCTCGTGCTCACGCTGCTCCTCGTGCTCACGGTGCTGTCGGAACTGGGCGTCGACATCGGGCCGCTCCTCGCGGGTGCCGGCGTGCTCGGCATCGCCGTCGGCTTCGGTGCGCAGAGCCTCGTGCGCGACGTGATCACCGGCGTCTTCATCCTGCTGGAAGAGACCATCACCATCGGCGACATCGTCACGCTCGGTGCGCACACCGGCGTCGTCGAGAAGATGACGATCCGCACCATCCGCCTGCGGGACATCTCGGGCAACGTGCACACCCTGCCCTACGGCGAGGTCTCCACCATCCTCAACTACTCGGAGGACTATGCCTACGCGCTCCTCGACGTGGGCGTCGCCTATCGCGAGAACACGGACGAGGTGGTCGAGGTGCTGAAGGGGGTCGCCGAGGAGCTGGCGGCCGACGCGGCCTTCGCGCCGGACCTGTCCGGCGGCTTCGAGGTCATGGGCGTCGACGCCCTCGCCGATTCATCGGTCACGATCCGGGTCCGCCAGCGAACCCGGCCGGGCATGCAGTGGCGCATCAAGCGGGAGCTCCTGCGGCGCATCAAGCTGCGCTTCGACGAACTCGGCATCGAGATCCCCTTCCCGCACACGACGCTCTACTTCGGCGCGGACAAGGACGGCCGGGCGGCGCCGGCGCAGGTCCTGCTCGGGAAGGCGCCCGGCACGGACTGATCGCGCTGCCGCGCATGGCCTGGCTCAGGGCGACAGCTCCGCGAGCCGGGCCTGCCACTCGGGTTCCGACAGGATCTCGAGGATCGCCAGGTTCAGCGCTTCGCGTGCCGGGTGTCCGGTCGTGGTGACGAAGGCGTACTCCTGACGATCGAAGTGTCCGGGCAGCACGTCGATGCTGTCGGCGTAGCGGTCCGCCACCAGATAGCGCAGCAGCGGTTCGTCGTAGACGAGTGCATCCGCGCGGCCGTCCGCGACGCGCTCGAGCGCGGTCTCCACGTCCGGGGCGGCGACGAAGGCGATACGCCGATCCGCGAGCCAGGCGGCGCTCGCCGAGGCGCCGACGGTGACCACGTCACCGCGGCCGAGGTCCGAGAGGTCGCTGATGCCGCTGTCGAGCTCGCCCACCGTGAGCGAGGTGGTGATGGCCGCCGTGAAGGTCGAGACCACGATCAGGGCCGTGAACATCCACACCATGGCGATGGCGCGGCCGATGCCCGTGACCGGTACGCGGTCACCGTAGCCGACCGTGGTCATGGTCACGGCGGCCCACCAGAAACCCTCGCCGATGCCGTGCGGTGCGTCGCCGCCGAACTGCTCCGGATTGCGCCGCCGCTCCGCGAGCCAGAGTGCGCCGCCGGTCCCGAGCAGCAGCAGCACCAGCGCTGCCAGAACGGAGAGGAACTCGAGCGAGACGAAGCGCTGCAGGACGACGAGCCAGGCGCTGCTCCGCGTCTTCGGCACCGCGATCGCGAAGCCGGCCTCCAGCCAGGAGTGGGTGAAGTCGAGGCGCTGTTCGCGCTGCGCGGTGAGCGTGAGGGCCCCGACGCCGACGTCCGCATCTCCGGTCGAGACCGCCGTGATGAGCTCCTCGAGGGCGTACTCACGGTACTCGAAGTCCACACCCGCGCGGTCTGCGATCTCCTCCCACAGTTCGATGGCGAAGCCGCCCAGGGCGCCGTCCTCGGTCCGGACGACGAAGGGGGGCGTCTCCTTGGTGGCCACGATCAGCGGGCCGCTGCCCGGGTCCGCGGCGCCGACGCAGACCGGTGCGGTCGCGGCCAGCATGAGGAGGAGTCCACGGAGAGTGAGGCGGTGCGTGCGGAGGCGCGGGAGCATGGTCAGGTCCTCTACCGGGCGACCCGGGGAGGCTACGCGGGGCGACCGCCGGGCGCGAATCCGTGCCTGGTGCGGGTAATCAGCGTCCTTGCGGTAGGCCCCTCACAGCACTCCTTCCAGGGGCCAAAAATTCATCTGAATCAGAGGTTTGACACTTCTGATGGTTCCATCAGCAAAGCATCACCGTCACATCAGGCCTCACGGGGCCCATCGCAGGGAGGATCGGCTCGCCGTCGCGCCGGGGCTGCCCTTTCCGGGCCCTGCGGCGGGCGCGGCGCCGCTCACGGCGTCGCCACGATCCAGCCCACAGAGGATTGCTGCGATGAAGGTGAAACGACTGATGGCGTCCGTTTCGGCGGGCTTCGAGGACTTCGTCAGCCGCGTCGAGAACCACGAGGCCGTGGCCGACTCCGCGATCGACGATCTGCGCAAGGCCGCGGCGCGCGTTCGTGTGCAACAGGCGCGCACCGAGACCCAGCTCAGGCATCTGGAGGACCGCATCGCCGGCCTGCAGGCGGAGGCCGGGCGCTGGCGCGAGCGTGCCCTGCGCGTCGTCGAGACCGAAGGTCAGGGGCCGGGCGCGCAGACGGGCGCTGCCACCTCCGACGAGGCGAAGGCCATCGAATGCGTGCGTCGCGCGCGTCGTGCCGAGCTCGAGAGCGATGCACTGCTCGGCCAGCGCGATCGCTACCGTGAGCTGGTGGACGATCTGCAGGGCCGTCTGCGCGACCTCGAGCGGCGTCTCGACGAGGCCCAGCTCAAGCGTACGGCTCTGACCTCCCGGTCGGCGCGTGCGCAGACGCTCCGCAACGTCGAACGCTGCGGAACGCAGGAGTCGCTCGAGGCGGTCTTCGATCGCTGGGAGACCGTCGTCACGGCCGACGAGTACCGCGACGGTGTCGAGCTGCCGGACGGGGCGGAGGTCGTCGACACCCTCGATCGCGAGTTCGCCGACGAAGAAGCCCTGGCAGAGCTCCGCGCGGATCTCGCCGCGCTGCGCGCCCGGACCCGCGAGCCTGGCGCAGACGGTCAGGGGGAGGTGTGACCATGAGCACGCAGACCATGGATCTGGCCGGGCCGGAGGCCTTCGGAGCGCCGTCGGTCGATAGCGCCGGCGGCAATCGCTTCGCGGCGCTGCTCCGCTGGCTCGGCGCGGCGACCGTCGCGAGTTCGGCCGCCGTCTTCCTGCTCCAGGGCCTCGGCGACGTGGAGGGCATGCTCCGCAACTGGGGCGTGCTCGCGCTCATGGCGCTGCTCGCGGTCGCCGGCGTCGCGACCCGCGCGGTGACGGAGGACGCCAGGAGCGTACGCCTGCTGCTCGGCATCGCGACGGCGCTGCTGCCGGTCCAGGCCTCGCAGCTCGGGGGCATGCTGCACGCGCTCCTCACGCGGGAGCCGACGCTCCTCAGCGACTTCTTCGCCTACGAGGCGGTCACCTGGTCGGGCTTCGCGGCGGTCGCCGGCAGCACCCTGCTCGCCTGGCTCCTCGTCGCGCGGCTCGGCTTCTCCGTACTCGTCCGCCGCGATGCACGCATGCTCACGGCGCTCTCGCTGCTGCCGTCGGCGCTCCTGCTCGGGCCGATCCGCGCCGGACTCCCCGGCTTCGGGCTCCTGGCCCTGCTGGCGGTCCTCGTCCTCGTCGTCGATCGCGCCCTGCAGGTCCGCAGCGCGCACTACCGGACGCCGGAAGGTCTCGCCGTGCGCGCCATGCTCGGCCTGCCGCTGCTCATCGCCGCCGGGCGCTACGCCTTCCACGTCGACCCGCTCGCCGGAGCCTGTGCGCTCGCCGGTCTCGGCGGCGCGGCGCTCACCTGGACGGGGCAGCATTGCGCACAGCGCGGGCTCCTCGCGGAGGCGCTGACCTTCACCGGTTCCATGCTCGCCCTGCTGGCCTGGCTCGTGTGGTGCGTCGAGGGCATCGCCGATGCGGCCTCGCTCTGGGTGACGCTGCCGTCCGCGGCGCTGCTGTTCTTCGTCGGACGCGACGCTGCGCTCGGGCCCCTCTACCGCGGCCTCGCCTGTGCGCTGCTCGCGGTGGCCGGTCTCGAGCTGCTGGAGGCGGGCGGACTCGCGCCCGCTTTCCAGGCGCTTGGTCTCGGTCTCGGGACGGCGGCCTGGGGTGTCCAGGGCCGTCAGCGTGGCGCGGCCGTGACCGGCGTGCTGCTGACGCTCGCCGCCGCCGTTGCCCTCGTCGCGGAGGTCGTCGGCGTCTTCGAGTTCGCGAGCTGGATCGTCCTCGCCCTCGGCGGTGTCGCGCTCGTGGTCCTGGCGGCGTTCGTCGAGCGCTACGGGCGAACGCTGCCCGGGCGGCTGCGGTCCGGCTGGGCCGCCCTCGGCGCACCGCGCTGAGACCCGAGGGGCGCCAGGCCTGGCGCCGGTGGGAAACCGCCGGCGCTAAGCTGTACGGCATGGTCTCATCCGCCGACCAGTACGCCGACGCCGAGATAGGCCAGCACGGCGAGGACGCCGACGACGAGCGCGTAGGGGAGCTGTGTGCGCACGTGGTCGATGTGGTCCGAGGCCGCCCCCGTGGAGGCCAGGATCGAGGTGTCCGAGAGCGGCGAGCAGTGATCTCCGAACACGCCGCCGCCCGCCACGGCCGCGATCGTCGCGTGCAGCAGCGGGCCGACCTGGCCGTCGCCGTAGGCGAGCGCGAGGGGCGCGGCGATGGGCATGGCGATGGCGAAGGTCCCCCGGAGGTGCCCGTGGAGAAGGCGATGCTCGCCGCCACCACGAACACGATGGCGGGCAGCAGCGTCGGCGACAGCCAGGCCTCCGTGGCGCCGAGGATGAACCGTGCCGTGCCCATGTCCTTCGAGAGCTGGTTGAGCGCGTAGGCGAAGGCGAGGATCAGGATCGCCGGCAGCACGCCCTTCATGCCCGCCGTGGCCGTGTTCATGATCTCCGAGAGCGGGATGCCCTGGATGCGCATGATGATCCCGGAGAGGATCGCGGCGGCCAGGAAGGCCTCCATGGTCAGGGCCGAACCGCCCGCGAGCCAGCTGCCGAGACCGATGGCGATCACCACCGAGACCGGCAGCAGGAAGTTCCAGAGCAGGCTCGTGCGCACGCCGGGCCAGGGGTCGATGGCCGTGAGCTCCGCGCTCATGAGTGGTTCGGCGCCGTCGCGAAGCACCTTGCCTTCCTCCTGTGCCCGCCGCTCCGCCTCGCGCATGGGGCCGAACTCGGGCACGACGCCCGTGGCGACGAGGGCCACCATCGCCACGGCGGCGATGGCGTAGACGTTGTAGGGGATGCTCGCCACGAACAGCGCCATGGCGTCGGTGGCGTCGGCCACCGGACCGAGGCCCACGAGCAGGCCGGCGATGTACACGGCCCAGCCCGTGATGGGCACGATCACGCTCACGGGCGCCGAGGTGGAGTCGGCGATGTAGGCGAGCTTCTCGCGCGAGATGCGGAACCGGTCCGAGGTGCCGCGCAGCGTGGCGCCGACGAAGAGCGGGCTGAAGTAGTCGCTGAAGAACACGAACAGGCCCATGCCCCAGGCCACGAGCTGCACGCGCACACGCGTCAGCGCGCGTGCTTCGATGAACTTCGTGAAGTTGGCGATGGCGCCGGTGCGCTGGAAGAAGGCGATCACGGTGCCGATGAAGAGCTCCAGCAACAGCACCCAGGAGAAGGCCTCGTTGCCGAGCGAGCGCTTCAGCAGATCCGGGAAGCCGCGGGGGCCGAGGCCGAGCACGAGCGTGCCGATGATGCAGGCCACTGCGAGGGAGAAGACCGTGTTGCGCGTGAGGAATGCGAGCGCGATGGCGATGATCGCCGGCAGCAGCGACAGCCAGCCCGGATCCAGGATCTCACCGTTCAAGACGCCCTCCTCACCGCCCGGCCTTCCCCGGTGCACCATACACAGAACGTCCGCGACGAGATCGGCGATCGGGCCTCGACGCGATCAGGGAGGTCAGGCATGAGCGGGGACGGAGAGCACTGGGACGTCATCGTCGTCGGCGCCGGCATCGCGGGGCTGTCCCTCGCGGGGGAGCTCGCAGCGTCCGCAAGGGTGCTGGTGCTGGAGCGAGAGGCGCAGAGCGCCTACCACGCCTCCGGCCGCTCCGCGGCTGTATCCGTCGAGCCCTTCAGCACCGACCCTGTCTACGCGCTGACGCGCGCGACCACGCCCTTCCTGGAACGCCCGCCCCCGGACTTCTCCGAGCATTCCCTCGTGAGCCCGCGGGGCTTCCTCGTACTCGCGCGGCCGGGCGAGGAGGCGGGCATCGATCGCTTCCTGGGCGCCTGGAGCGCGAGGTGTCCCGCGATCCGGGAGCTCGGCGAGGCCGAGGCCCGGCAACGGGTGCCCGTGCTGCGGCCCGGAGCGGCGGTGCGCTTCGCGCTCGATCCCGCTGCCGTGGCACTCGACACGCACGGCATGCTGCAGGGCTGGACGCGGCGCCTTCGCGCCGGGGGCGGGTGCCTCGTGACCGGCGCGGAGGTGACGAGCGTGCTGCGTCGCGACGGCCGTTTCGAGGTGCGCTGGCAGCAGGGCGCGGCGCGGGCTCCGGTGCTGGTGAATGCAGCGGGTGCCTGGGCGTCCGCCTTCGCCGCGCTCGCCGGTGCGACGGCGATCCGGCTCGTGCCGCATCGCCGCTCGGCGGCGATCATCGCGCCACCAGCAGGTCACGACGTCTCCGGCTGGCCCATGGTCGTGCCGGTGGCGGAGGACTTCTACTTCAAGCCCGAGGGCGGCCGGCTCATGCTCTCGCCGGCGGACCAGACTCCGAGCGAACCCATGGACGCATGGCCGGAGGATCTCGATCTCGCCGCTGCCGTGGAGCGCGCGGAGGCGGTCGCCGAACTCGGCGTCCGCCGCTTCGAGTCCACCTGGGCCGGGCTCAGGACCTTCGCGCCGGATCGTCAGCTCGTGCTCGGCTGGGATCCGATCCTGCCGGGCTTCTACTGGTGCGCCGGCCAGGGGGGCGCCGGCTTCCAGAGTTCGGCGGGTGCCGCTCGCTGGTGCGCGGCCGAGCTCGGCGTGGGCGCGGCGCCCGCGGGGCTCGAGGACGATGGCTTCGACGCGGCGCGGGTGCGCCCCGATCGCTTTGCCTGAGGGCACCGGTGTACGGTCGATCTCGTGACGGGGCGCGAGGAAACTGCGGATGAAGATCGAAGGCTGGAACGGTGTGGCGTTCAATCAGGTTCCGGACTCCCGGAACGAGATTCATGGCGACCGCGTCTCGCAGCTCTACGGCTTCGAAGGTGGTCTCGTCCCGGGCGTCACGGTCTCCGCCTATCTCCTGCATCCGGCCGTACAGGCCTGGGGCCTCGACTTCCTGGACCGCGGACGCTCGCACGTACGTGTCGTCTCGCCCCTCTACGACGGGGAACGCTTCGAGGTGAGGGTCGCCGACGTGGCGGCCGGGGCCTACCGCGGCGAACTGCGGCGCCCCGACGGTACGCTGTGCGCAACGGCCGAGGTCGCGCTCCCTGACGCCCCCGCCGAGGCGCCGCAACGGCGTGGTGATCCTGTAGAGGAGGCGGACTGGCAGGGCCCCGAGGCGACCCTCGCGCACTGGGAGACGCTCCGGGAGAAGGGCTGCCGGGCGCTGCGCTATCGCTGGGACGGTACTCACCGCATGGCGCGCTACCTCAGGCCGGGTGGCGAGGAGCGCATGCCCGAACTGCTCGTGGGCTACGCGCCCTTCGCCAACACGGCCTACCTGCTCGGCATATCGAACTGGGTGCTGGCAGCCAACGGCCACATGAATCCCTGGGTCCACCTCGAGACGACCGCGCAGCACTTCCGTGCGATCGCCGCAGGTACGACCTTCGTCGCGGAGATGGCCGTACGCGAACTCTTCGAGCGCAAGGGCCATCAGTTCGTGGACGCGACCTTCGATCTCTACGACGAGACGGACCAGGCTGCGCTGGCGAGCATCGATCTGCGCGCCATCTGGCGACTGCGCGGCATGTAGGAGGCGCGGTCGCCGGGCCGCTCACCCGAGCGCTGCGTCCAGCCTCTGGGCAAGGCGTGCGACGGCCCCGTCGACGTCGTGCAGCTTGTCGAGGCCGAACAGACCGATGCGGAAGGTGCTGAAGTCCTCACCTTCGTCGCACATGAGCGGTACGCCGGCGGCGATCTGCAGTCCGTGCGCGAGGAGTCTGCTCCCGTTCTTCAGGTCCGGATCTTCCGTGTAGGAGACGACGACGCCGGGCGCTTCGAAACCCTCCGCCGCGACGCTCGTGAAGCCCCGTTCCTTCAGCATGCCTCGCACGCGGGATCCGAGTTCGACCTGCGCCGCGCGCACGGCATCGAAGCCGTCTTCCCGGGTCTCCAGCATGGCGTCGCGGAAGCGGCGCAGGGCGTCCGTCGGCATGGTCGCGTGATAGGCGTGACCGCCGTTCTCGTAGGCGCGCATGATCTCGCGCCACTTGCCGAGATCGCAGGCGAAGCTGTTGCTGCGCGTCGTCGCGAGGCGCGCCTCGGCGCGCTCGCCCAGCAGCACGAGGCCACTGCACGGCGACGCGCTCCAGCCCTTCTGCGGCGCGCTGATCAGCACGTCGACACCGAGCACGCGCATGTCCACCCAGAGCGCGCCGCTCGCGATGCAGTCGAGGACGAACAGGCCGTCGACCTCACGGGTCGCGGCGGCGACGGTGCGCACGTAGTCGTCCGGCAGCAGGATGCCTGCGGACGTCTCCACGTGCGGTGCGAAGACGACTGCCGGCCGCTCCGTGCGGATCCGTTCGGCGACCTCTTCGGCCGGTACGGGCGCGAAGGGCGCGCGCGGATCCTCGGCCGTGCGCCGGGCCCTGAGCACGGTGTGACCGGGCGCGAGTCCCGCGGCCTCGAGGATCTGCGTCCAGCGATAGCTGAACCAGCCGTTGCGTACGACGAGCGCGTGGCCGTCCGCGGTGAACTGTCGCGCCACGGCCTCCATGCCGAAGGTGCCGCCCCCGGGCACGATCGCGACCCCGTCCGCGCGGTAGACCTCCCGCAGGGTGCGGTCGATGTCGTGCATGACCCCCTGGAACGCCTTTGACATGTGGTTCAGGGAGCGATCCGTGAAGACCACCGAGTACTCCAGCAGGCCGTCGGGATCGACATCGGGGCGCAGGGCGGGCATCGGTCTTTCTCCTGGGATCGTGAGCGCGGGCAGATGGCCACGAAAGGCTGCAGGTTGCCAGAGGATCCGGCCGCCGTCGCAGCCTCGCGGCTAGCCGTGCACGACGCGGATGCTGGTGAGTGGCGTCTGCAGCGTCGCGAACAACTGCAGCAGCAGCGGCGCGTAGGCCTCGGTGGTCCGGGCGGCCGTGATGTCGCCCAGGTCCAGGAAGGATGTCTCCTGCCAGCCCAGCCGCTGCCGCAGGAAGGCGCACACCCGTGCCTTCGCGGCGGCGTCGTTGCCGCACAGGAAGAGGTGATGGAGCTCCGGGATCGCCGAGGGATTGACCATCACCGCGCTGGCGACGGTGTTGAGGCCCTTCACGACCTGCGTCTCCGGAAGCGCGCGCTGGATCTGCTCGCCCAGCGAGTCACCGCCGGGGATCGTCGGTCGGGGTGGCATGCCCTGGCTGAAGTCGAGGGGATTCGCGACGTCGAGGAGGGTCTTGCCGCGCAGCGCATCCCCGAGGTCGGCGAGCGCCGTCAGGGAGTGGGCGCCGGCGGTGCAGTTCAGCACGAGCTCTGTTCCGAACTCCGCAGCCTCCGCGAAGGTACCCGCCCGGGCATCGATGCCGTTCTCTTCGGCCCAGCTCAGCAGCGCGTCCTTGTTCGCCGTGCGGGCGCCGAGCATGACCTGGCAGCCGGCCCGCAGCAGGGCCGTGCCCAGGCCCCGGGCCACGTCGCCGGAGCCCAGGATCCCGATCCGGTGCTCGTCGCTCATGTCCGTCTCGCTCCGCGCTTCAGTCCCAGTGCAGTGGCACGTCCGGCCCGCAGACCGCCACGTGGGCGCGTTCCAGGGCGCCGACGCTGCGGAAGTAGCGCTGCCGATCGATGGTCCAGCGCCGTGCCTCGAGCGCATCCAGCACGGCCGAATGGACGTTCGTCGACGGATTGTAGGCCGCGAACCCGAACTGCGTGTTCGCTGCGTCGGCAGCGATCTTTCGACTCTGGGACTCCGTCACGCCATCGACCGACACCACGGTGATGATCGCGCCGGCGGTGTAGGCCTCGCTCCCGCGGTTCGGCAGGCAGTAGCTCTGGAGCATCGGCACCTCGATGTGCTGGAGCACCCGGCAGCGCGCGCGCGAAGTGTCGCCGGGGAGTCCGAAGCGGGTGCAGCGAGGTATGTCCTGCCCAGCGGGAAGGGAGTCCCAGCCGAGCGTCGCGTAGTAGTGGGTTCCGCCGACCAACGGAGGCAGCGAGGGCTCCACGGCAGCCCTTTCCTCCGTCGCGGTGCGCGCACTCGCCGCTTCTGCCGAGGCGCCGGACCCGGCACTCGCACCGGAGGTACGCGATGCGCTGGCGGTGCCGCTCGCGCGGTCGTCCTCCGCCTCGGCGCGAAATGCCGCCGCTCGGGCGGCGAAGGCCGCGCGCTGGCGCTCCGCGTTCACGGTCGTGAGCGTGCCGTCGGCCCGGACGACGGGGGCCATGCCGGCCACGTCGCGCTGCCAGGCGTCGATGGCGGCCTGGGTCTGCATGAAGACCTGCCGGTTGATCGCCTGCTGGCGGCGCCGCTCGGCGTCGTTCGCGGCGATCCGATCCGCACGCGCCCAGGACTTGTCCGCGCTGGCGAAGGCCCGCTCGATGCGGCCGGTGGCCAGGTCGAGCTGATCCTGCGGACTCAGCACGTCGCGGCGGTCGATGCCCGATGTGCGTGCGAACAGCTCGGCCTCCCGGGCCGCGAGTTCCGGGTAGCGGCGAACGTAGCCCTCGAAGTCGTAGCGTTCCAGCAGCGAGCGCTGGCAACGGGCGTACGCCTCGGCTTCGCGCGCTTCGTCGGCATGCGTCCCGGCGTCGTTGCCGATCGGCGTGTAGCCGGCGTAGCCCTGCGGGCAGTCGCTGCGGGCCGAGAAGGTCTCGAAGGACAGGGGGTCGTGCTCCTCGCGGAAGAAGCGCGCGTAGGCGGCGTTCTGCTCCGCCTGGGCCTCGCGTGCGGCTAGAGCCTCGTCGGCGGCCTGTGCGGCCCGTCGCGCCGCCGCGAACGCCGCGTCGCCCGTGAACAGCTCGGTACCGCTGCTTCCCACGGCGAGCGACCGGTAGGACCAGTCCTCCAGCCACTGTGGCGAAGGATCACGGGTGCCGTAGCTCGAGGCGTACTGCCGGAGGCGGATCAGCTGGGCGCCGTCGCCTTCCACCGGGCCGTCGGCCACGCAGTGGCCGCAGTAGACCCAGTCCGTGATCAGTCTTCCGTCGTCCGTGCGCACCGCGGTGTCGAGTGGCGCGAAGAGCTGCTCGTCGGATTCGTCGTCCGTGTTCAGTCCCGTGTCGAGGACCAGGAACCCCTGCCAGCTCGCCATGGCGCTGGCGGGGAAATCGATCGGCTCGAGGATCACGCGATAGACGGGAACGCCCGGGCGCATGTCGAACTGCACCGTCGCCTCGATCACGCCGCCTCGCTTCAGGCGCGAGCGCTCGTTCATCTCCCACCAGGGCCGATTGCCGTAGGTGAACCGGGGGGCCGCGCTCGTCGGGTTCCAGGAGAACAGCCGGCCGGAGAAGGCCCAACTCCGATCCGCGTCCGGCACGGCCTCCGCGAGATCGGCAGAGAGCCTCGCGATCCGCTGCTCGAAGCTGCTGTTCTCCGTCTTCGATACCCAGGTGTCGATGTTGTAGCGCTTCGATCCGCCGCAGGCGGTGATGCCTGCGAGCATCAATGCGATGGCCACGAACTTCGCGCACCGCCGAGTGTACATGCTCGCCTCCTTTTCCGGGCCCTGTGCTCACCTGGCCGCGGATTCTCCGCTGCGCGGTTCGCTCACGCTCGACGACATGGGCTCGGCGAGCCCGCCGGAGGGACGAACGGTCGGGAGACGGCGCCGTGTTCAGTCCGGGACGAGGGCCACGGCGCGCAGCGGTCCGCCGCTGCCGCCGGCGATCTTCAGGGGCAGGGCGACGAGGCTGTGCGTGAGATCGATCCAGCGCGCGGCGTCGGGATCGAAGGGCGCGCGGTCGGCGGCAGGGCCGCCCAGGCGCAGCAGGGTCGTCAGCCCCGCGATGTACGCCTGCAGCGTGCCCATGCGCTCCCTCCGCCATCTCCGGACCTGCCGGGCAGCGTGCCGCTCATGCCCGGGGCCAGCCGCTGCGTATCATGCGTCGCCCGTGAACTGGAGCAGGGGGCGTGCTGGCGCTGGTGCTGCTGCCGAGCCTGGGGAGCGAGGGCTGAACCCGACCGCCGGCGTCCCGGGCGCCGCGCGGCCCCCGGGTTTCCTGCCGGCGCTCAGCCCTTCTGCGCCGCCGCCCGTTTCTGCATGGCCGTCCAGCCTTCGGTGGCGCGCGACATGTCGAGAAGCGCGTCCTTCTGCTCGAGCAGGTCCTCGTAGCTGACGTCGGCGCCGAACTCGAGGTCGTCGTTGTTGAAGACGGCTGCGCAGGAGAAGCGGCCGTTGCCCGCCTGGATGATCTTCCCCGTCGGCGCGTCCTCGCCGCACATGAGCAGGACCGCGGGCGTCACCAGCTTCGGGTGGCGCATGGGGTCCGGGTCGTCGGGATTGACGTCACGGCCAGGAATGGTCCCGATCAGGCGCGTCTCGGCCGCGGGCGCCAGCGTGTTGACGCGGATGTTCTTGGAACGGCCTTCCTTCTCCAGCACGTTCATGAGGCCGACCATGCCCATCTTCGCCGCGCCGTAGTTGGCCTGGCCGAAGTTGCCGTAGATGCCGGAGGTGGAGCTGGTGAGCACGATCCGGCCCCACTGCTTGTCGTACATGATCGGCCAGGCGGCGTGCGTGACGTAGGCGGTGCCGTTCAGGTGCACTTCCATGACGATGTCCCAGTCGTCGAGGGGCATCTTCTTGAAGGTCCTGTCGCGCAGGATGCCGGCGTTGTTGACCAGGATGTCGACGGTGCCGAAGGCGGCGACGGCGTCGTCGATGATCGACTTCGCACCCTCCCGCGTCGCCACCGATGCCTTGTTGGCGACGGCCTCGCCGCCGCCGGCGCGGATCTCGTCGACCACGGCGTCCGCGGCGTCACCGGAGCCGGTCCCGTCGCCGGAGCCGCCGAGGTCGTTCACGACCACTTTCGCGCCCCGGCGTGCGAACTCCAGTGCGTGCGCCTTGCCGAGGCCACCGCCGGCACCGGTGATGACCACGACCTTGCCCTCGAACTCGCTCATCGCTCCCCTCCCCGGGTGATCTGTCGAAGCCCGTCGAGGGTAGCCGCGGTGTCCCCGGCTGGGTAGTCGGTGGCTCAGTCGCCGTCTGCGCCGAACAGGTCCCGGCCTGCATCGTCCGTGTGCCGCCGATAGCAGGGGCCGCAGACAGGGCGATAGCGATCGTCGGCGCCGAGCTCGATCTGTGGGCCGTCGACGAGGGCGCCGCGCTCGGAGATGCGCAGATTGAAGATCGCCTTGCTGTTACAGAAGTGGCACACGGTCTTCACCTCCTCGATCGCGTCGGCGAGTTCGAGCAGGCGCAGGGAGCCCTCGAAGGCGCGGGTGCGGAAGTCCGTGCGCAGGCCGTAGGCGATGACCGGGACGTCGAGCTCCCAGGTGATCTCGCGGAGCTGATCGACGAGCTGTGCGGACAGGAACTGCGCCTCGTCGACGAGGATGCAGGCAGCGCCGGCGAGGGCGCTGCGATCGAGCTGCGTGTCCGGATCCACGAGCACGTCGGCCTCACGCGCGAGGCCGACGCGGCTCTGCACGGCATCGGCTCCGAAGCGCGTATCGAGGCGCGGGCGGATGACCACGATCCGCTCGCCCTTGTTCTCGTAGTTGTGCGCCACGGCGAGCAGGTTCAGCGTCTTGCCGCTGCTCATGGTGCCGTGGCGGAAGTAGAGCTTGGCCATCCGTGTTCCGTGCCGTCCCCGTGGCGAGCCGTGCAGCATAGCGTCGGCGGGGAGCGCGTGATCATTCCCCGAAGTCGCCGGCCTCCAGCACCGCGTGGACGCGATAGCGCACGGTTTCCGTGGGCAGGCGTTCGCGCAGCGCCGCGAGGAGCGTGCCCCGGTCGGCGGCCCCGACCAGCACCTCGATGCGCACCTCGCGGCGCCAGCCGCTGACCTGCTCGGCCAGGCTCAGCTCCTGGGTCGCCTCGCCGTGGCCGCGGGCAGGTACGGAGCTGAAGGTCCGCGTGGCCTCGTGCTCGAGGAGGAGTTCGATGCAGCCGTCCTCGAGGGCCGGTGGCAGATGGAGCGTGATCAGTTCGAGATCGTTCATGCGTTCCTCGGCTCGGCGAAGCGGCGATAGAGCAGCGGCAGCAGGAGCAGCGTGAGCGCCGTGGAGGTGAGCAGGCCGCCGATGACCACGATCGCCAGCGGCTTCTGCACCTCGGAACCCGGTCCCGTGGCGAACAGCAGCGGAATCAGGCCGAAGGCCGTGCTCGCGGCGGTCATCATCACCGGGCGCAGGCGCCGCATGGCGCCCTCCCTGACGACCTCGGCGAGGGGCATGCCCGTGGCGCGGAGCTGGTTGTAGTAGGAGACGAGCACCACGCCGTTCAGCACCGCGATGCCGAGCAGGGCGATGAAGCCCACGGAAGCGGGTACGGACAGATAGGCGCCGGTGACGAGCAGGCCGAAGACGCCGCCGACGAGCGCGAAGGGCACGTTGCTCAGCACGAGGCCGGCGAGGCGCAGGGAGCCGAAGGTCGAGAACAGCACGAGGAAGATGAGCCCGAGTGCCATCGGAACGACGAGGGCGAGGCGCGCCGCCGCGCGCTGCTGGTTCTCGAACTCCCCGCCCCAGGCGAGGGACACGCCCACGGGCAGGTCCAGGGTCTCGGCGACGCGGGCCCGGGCCTCGTCGACGAAGCCGACGAGGTCGCGGCCGGAGACGTTCGCGACCACCACGGCCATGCGCCGGCCGAGTTCGCGGTTCACGGCCACCGGGCCCTCCGTGCGCGCGGCGTCGACGAGTGCGTCGACGCGGATGCGATCGCCGCCGTCCACGGCGACCGGTGCGTCGAGCCAGCGGGCGACGCTGACGTCCTCCTCGCCGCCGCGGATCACCATCGGGAAGCGCCGCATGCCCTCGTAGACCGTGGCGACGGTCTGGCCCTCGATGCGCGCGCGCAGGGCGTCCTGCACGGACGCGACATCGAGGCCGTAGCGGCCGAGCTGGAGCCGCGCCGGATCGAGTTCGAGGTACTGCTGGCCGGCGTTGCGCGGCGTGTAGACGTCCGCGGCGCCGTCGATGCCGTCGAGGAGTTCGACGAGGCGGCCGGCGACGTCGCGCACCGCGTCCTCGTCCTCGCCGAAGACCTTCACGGCGAGATCGCCGCGCACGCCGGTGAGCATCTCGTCGACGCGCATCTGGATCGGCTGCGTGAAGGTGTACTCCACACCCGGGAACTGCTCGAGGCGCGCGCGGATCTCCGCGACGAGGGCCTCCACGTCGGGGACGGTCCATTCCTCGCGGGGGGCCAGGCGCAGGTAGCTGTCGGTCTGGTTGAGGCCCATGGGGTCCAGGCCGAGTTCGTCGGAGCCGACGCGGGCGATGACGCCCTCCACCTCGGGCAGCTCCATGAGCGCACGCTGCACGGCCAGGTCCACCTCCACGGAACGGGCGAGGTCGATGGAGGGCATCTTCTCGAGCTGGACCACGAGCGTGCCCTCGTCGAGGGTCGGCATGAAGGTCTTGCCGACCTGCGTGAAGGCGAGTGCCGCGGCGACGAGGAGCAGCAGGGCGGCCGCGACGACGATGCGTCCGTGGCGCAGGGTCCGGTCCAGGAGCGGGGCGTAGAGCGCCTCCAAGCGAGCGGTGAGGCGCGCGCCGCCCCCTGCGTCCGCGGACAGCAGCAGCGAGGCGAGGACCGGGATCACGGTCAGCGAGAGCAGGAAGGCGGAGGCGAGGGCGAAGACGATGGTGATCGCCACCGGCGCGAACAGCTTGCCCTCCAGGCCCTGGAGCGTGAGCAGGGGCAGGAAGACGATGACGATGATGAGCGTCCCGGCGCCGAGGGGCGGCGCCACGTCGCGCGCCGCGCGATAGATCACGTGCAGCCGCGGCAGGGGCCCGCCGCGGGTGCGCCGCAGTTCCTCGACGACGTTCTCGGTGACCACCACCGCCGAGTCCACGAGCATGCCGATGGCGATCGCCAGGCCCCCGAGGGACATGAGGTTCGCGGACATGTCGAAGGCGCGCATGAGCAGGAAGGTGCCGAGGGCGGCGAGCGGCAGCACCAGGGCGACGGTCACCGCCGCGCGCAGGTCGCCGAGGAACAGCACCAGCAGGGCGACGACGAGCACCACCGCCTGGATCAGGGCGCTGCGCACCGTGCCCACGGCGCGGTCGACGAGTTCGCCGCGGTCGTAGAAGACGTCCACGTGCACGCCGTCCGGCAGCGTCGCGGCGATCTCCTCGAGGCGTGCCCGGACGCCGGCGACGACCTCGCGTGCGTTGGCGCCTCGCAGACCGAGGACCAGACCCTGTACCGCCTCGCCGCTGCCGTCGCGGGTCACGGCGCCGTAGCGCGTGAGGCTGCCGAAGCGCACCTCGGCGACGTCGGCGACGCGCACGGGCTCGGTGCGGTCCTGGAGGACGACGATCTCGCGGACGTCGTCGAGTTCGCGCACTGCGCCGGTGCTGCGCACGAGCAGGGTCTCCTCGCCCTCGGACAGACGCCCCGCGCCGTCGTCGCGGTTGTTGGCCTGCAGGGCGTCCACGAGCATGGCGTGGGTCACGCGCCGGCTCGCCATGCGCACCGGGTCCGGGACGATCTCCCAGCTCCGCACGCGACCGCCGAGGGCGTTGACGTCCGCCACGCCCGGGACCGTGCGCAGCGCGGGCCGGATCACCCAGTCGAGGAGCTCGCGCCGGTCCCGGTCCGTGAGGTCGCCGCCCTCGATGGTGAACATGAACATCTCGCCGAGGGGCGTGGTGAGCGGCGCGATGCCGCCGCTGACGCCCGTCGGGAGGCTGTCCCGGAGGCCGTTCAGGCGCTCGGCGACCTGCTGCCGGGCCCAGTACACGTCAGTGCCGTCCTCGAAGTCGATGGTCACGTCCGTGAGGCCGTACTTGGCCACGGAGCGCAGCATGCGCTGGCGCGGGATGCCGAGGAGCTCCACCTCCAGGGGGGCGGTGATGCGCCGCTCGACCTCCTCCGGCGTCATGCCCGGGGACTTGAGGATGATCTTCACCTGCGGGACCGAGACCTCCGGGAAGGCGTCCACGGGGGTCGTGTCGTAGGCGTACCAGCCGGCGGTGGCGAGCAGCGCCGTGGCGAGGACGATCAGCAGGCGCTGCGTGAGCGAGAAGCGGATCAGCGCGGCGAGCATCAGCCCTCTCCCCCGGCGGCGTCGTGGAGCGCCTTCAGCGCCGAGGTGCCCTCGACCGCCACGGCCGTGCCGGCGACGACGGCGCCGGTGAGCACGAGCCGGCCGCCTGTCTCGGCGAGCACCGTGACCGGCACCGGATGCCAGGCGCCGGCGTCGCGGACGAAGACGTTGGCGTACTGACCGAGCATGACCAGCGCGCTGCGCGGGACGGACACGGCACTGGCGGGGGCGCTCCGCTCGAGACTCACCTCCACGGGCTGACCCGGGATGAGCCGACCCTCGGGGTCGTCGAGGACGATGCGCACGAGCAGGCCCCGGTCCGCCTCGTGGACGCGTCGGCCGATGTCGAGGATGCGGCCCTCGAGGCGCACGCCGGCGGCGGCGTCGACGAAGGCCCGGTCGCCGGGCGCGAAGCCGCGGACGCGATCGAGGGGCACGTGCGCCTCGACCCAGAGCGGGTCGAGGCGCCCGAGTTCGAGGAGCGGCGCGGCCTGGGCCAGCCGCTCACCGGGACGGGCGAACTGACGCAGCACCGTGCCGGATTCCCGGGCACGGAGCACGAGTCGCGCCGCCGGGGCGGCGCCGGCGCGGAGCGCCTCGAGGCGCTCCGGGGACGTGCCCGTCTCCTCCAGGGCGGCGCGGGCGGCCGCGAGATCGCCCACGGCGCGGCTCGCGTCGACGCGCGTCGCCTCCAGGGCGCGCCGGGCGAGGACGCCGTCCTCGACCAGTCCCTCGACGCGCGCCAGTTCCGCCTCGGCGGCCCGGGCGCCCAGCCAGGCGTCCCGATAGGCCGATTCGAGATCGGCGACGGCGGGCCCGGCGAGTTCCGCGACGGCGTCCCCGGCGACGAGGGTCTGCCCCTCGGCGACGGGCATGCGCACGAGTACACCCTCGGCCGGAGCGGTGACCACGCGGATGCCGTCGTTCGGTACGCGCACGGTGCCGGGCTGGTCGTCGAGGCCGAGCGTGGCGGCGGCGCGGGCCGGCATCGCGCGGACGCCGAGACGTGCCTGCTCGCGATCGTCGAGGCGGATCTCCGCCGCGGGGGTCGCAGGCGCGGCGGCGACGGCGACGAGCAACAGGAGGATGCGGAGCGCGGGCTTCGCGGAACGGTTCACGGCAGGACTCCCACGGACTGATTGAGGCGGGCGATGGCGAGGCCGACGGAGACCTCGGCGAGTTCCGCGGCGAGACGGGCCTCGGCGGCGCGACCCTCCACGCGCAGCAATTCGGATGTGTCCCAGGCACCGGTTTCCCAGGCGCGATGGGCGCGGCCGCGAGCCTGCTCGGCGAGCTCCGCGCGATCGCGGGCGGCGTTCAGGGCGGCTCGGGCGGCGGCGAGGCGGGCGTCGGCGGCGGCGCGGGCCGTGACGAGACTGCGCCGGATCGCGCTGCGCGCGGCCTCGGCCTCCGCTGCTGCGGCGGCGGCCTCGCCTCTGGCACGGATGCGCGCGCCGGAGCGGCCGATGGGGACGGTGACGTTGACGCCGACGGCGTCGATCCAGGGCGCCAGGGCCTCGCCCCGCTCGCGGCGCACGAGCAGACCGACCGTCGGCGGCTGGGCGCGGCGGCGCAGTTCGACCAGATGCCGAGCCCGTGCCGCTTCCACCTCCGCGTCGGCCAGGCGCAGGCCGGGATGTGCGGACGGCTCGTCCGCCATGACGGTCTCCGGTGCGGCCTCTGGTGCTGCGGCGCAGCCCGTCAGCTCGCGCCAGTCGTGCTCCAGGGCCCTGACCTCGCCCTCCGCGACGGCGAGGCGCGCGCGGGCGTCGGCGAGTTCGGCGCTGGCGAGATCGAGCTCGAGCGGCGGCGCGTCGCCGCGGCGGACGCGCGCG
>JAZBPO010000443.1:0-5515 GCA_036351675.1 Pseudomonadales bacterium | reverse complement strand
TCCGCCACCGGAACCGCCCGAACCGCCGCCCCCGCCGCCGCGCCCGGTGGCCGAGACGCCGCCCCCGGCGCCCGCGCCGGTACCGGAACCGCTGCCGGCACCGGTGCCGACGCCGGTCCCGGCCCCTGTCGTCGCCGAGGCCCCCGTGGAGGCGCCGCCGGAGCCGGTGCCGCCGGTCGAGGTCGATCGGGTCGCCGAGGCACGTGAGGAGGCGTCGGCCGCCGGGCTCCTGCCGCTCGCGGACGCACTGGCGTCGCTGCGCGACAACAGCGCGCTCGGTGCGGTCACCGAGACACAGGCGCGCATCGGTCGTGTCGGCGCCGCCGAGCGGAGCGAGCGCAACATCGTCGCCCGGGAGACGACCGCCAGCAGCGGCGGCGTGGACACCTCGTCGCTGAGCCGGGAGACCGGTGGCTCGGGGCTGGACGGCCGCGAGACGCAACGGGTCGCGAGCACCGTCGCCGCGAACGGCGCCGCGGCCAGCGGGGCCGAGGGCGGCGAGGGCGAGCCCGCAGGGCCGTCGCCGCGCAGTCGCGAGGAGGTGGAGCGCGTCTTCGACCGCAACAAGGGCGCGATCTACGCGCTCTACGACCGCGCGCTCCGGCAGGATCCGACGCTGCAGGGCAAGCTCGTCGTGCAGCTCGTGATCGAGCCCGACGGCAGCGTCTCTGCAGTCGAGATGCTGTCGAGCGAACTGGGCGACGCGACGCTCGAAAGTCGCCTGCTGCAGCGCATCCGCATGTTCCGCTTCGAAGCCAAGCAGGTCACGCGTGTGGTGATGACCAAGCCCATCGACTTCTTCCCGGCCTGAGGCCGGGAAGGAGCCGTCGGGCGATCGCGCTGGCGCTCCTCAGCCCTCCGCTTCGCTCTCGGCCTGGAACAGATCGAGCTCGGCGTCGTCCAGGAAGTGGAGGCACTCGCCGCCGAAGAAGAAGAGCAGGCGTCGATCGAGGGCGGCCCAGAGTTCGGGGTACCCGGCCTGCATGGCGCCGAGCAGTTCCCGGCCCTCGAATTCGTAGTCCGCGCTGCCGTTCGCGAGCGCTTCGCAGAGCCGCTCGAAGCGGGCGAGGAAGCGCTCGTCCTGCTCGCCGCGCAGCTCACCGAAGCGTGGGCTGCGGAGCGCCGTGGCGTACAGGCCCCTGAGCGTCTCGAGGGCCCAGGTGACGCGCCTGGGGCGGATGGTGGAAGGGTCGGCCATGGTGCGGTGCGTTCCCGGAGTGCCGGTGAGCCTCGGGCCGGACCCTAGCACGCCCCGACGTGGTCACTGCTTCGCAGCGTCGCGGGCGCTCTGCTACAGTGCGCGCCTTTCCGCGCCGGGCGACGCCCGATCCCGCGTCCGGCGCATGGTGGTGATTCGCCGCCCGTCGCTCCATCTCCGGATGCACCCATGACCGCACCCGCGCTTTCCATCACCGGTCTCAGGAAGACCTATGCCGGTGGCTTCGAGGCCCTGAAGGGCATCGATCTCGAGGTCGCGGAGGGGGACTTCTTCGCGCTTCTCGGCCCGAACGGGGCGGGCAAGTCGACGACGATCGGCGTGATCTGCTCGCTCGTGATCAAGACCGCGGGCCGGGTGGAGATCTTCGGTGTCGACATCGATGCCGATCCGATCACCGCCAAGCGACTGATCGGCGTGGTCCCGCAGGAGTTCAACTTCTCGATCTTCGAGAAGGTCGGCGACATCGTCGAGACGCAGGCCGGGTTCTACGGTCTCGCGGGTCCGCAGGCGAGCGCCAACACGGAGAAGTACCTGCGCAAGCTCGGGCTCTGGGACAAGCGGAACGAGCAGGCGAGGCATCTGTCGGGCGGCATGAAGCGCCGGCTCATGATCGCGCGCGCGCTCGTGCACGAGCCGAGACTGCTGATCCTCGACGAGCCGACCGCGGGCGTCGACATCGAGATCCGGCGTTCCATGTGGGCCTTCCTCACCGAGATGAACGCCGCGGGCACGTCGATCATCCTCACCACGCACTATCTCGAGGAAGCGGAGTCCCTGTGCCGCAACATCGCGATCATCGATCACGGCGAGATCGTCGAGAACACGTCCATGCGCGCGCTGCTGAAGAAGCTCGACACCGAGACCTTCATCCTCGACCTCAGCCGTGACGTCGACGAGATCCCGGCGATCGAGGGCTTCGCCGTGCGGCGCTACGACTCGCACTGCATCGAGGTGGACCTTCACAGGGGCCAGCAGCTCAACGACGTGTTCCGGGCCCTCGACGCGGCGGGCCTGGAGGTCGCGAGCATGCGCAACAAGTCCAATCGCCTCGAACAGCTCTTCGTGTCGCTGACGCGCTCGGAAGGCAGTGCGGAGACCCTCGTTCATGCAGCAGGCTGAGCTCGCGCGGCCGCAGACGGCCGCACGCCCCCTCGACGCAGGCAGTGCCCTGCGCGCGGACTGGATCGCCTTCCGCACGCTTCTGTACAAGGAGGTCAAGCGTTTCCTGCGCATCTGGCCGCAGACGCTGGTGCCGCCTGCGATCAGCATGTCGCTCTATTTCCTGATCTTCGGGGCCTTCATCGGCTCCCGGGTCGGCACCATGGCCGGGCTCGACTACATGGAGTTCATCTTCCCGGGCCTGATCATGATGTCGGTGATCACCAACGCCTACTCGAACGTCGCTTCCTC
Organism: Pseudomonadales bacterium; assembly: GCA_036351675.1. Classification (GTDB taxonomy): domain Bacteria; phylum Pseudomonadota; class Gammaproteobacteria; order Pseudomonadales; family Azotimanducaceae; genus JAZBPO01. The sequence continues at coordinate 2,886 of JAZBPO010000443.1, read as the reverse complement.
CTTCTATTCCACGAAGTTCCAGAGGAGCATCGAGGCGATCCTGGTCTCGCCCACGCCGAACTGGGTGATCCTCGCCGGCTTCGTGGCCGGCGGTGTCGCCCGGGGCCTGTGCGTCGGTGCCATCGTCATGGTCGTCGCCGCCCTGTTCGTGGACTTCCGCGTTCACGACGTGTTCGTGACCTTCGGCATCCTGATCCTCACGGCGGTGCTGTTCTCGCTCGGGGGCTTCGTCAACGCGGTCTTCGCCGACAAGTTCGACGACATCTCCATCATCCCGGCCTTCGTGTTGACGCCGCTCACCTATCTCGGTGGCGTGTTCTACTCGCTCGACCTGCTCTCGCCGACCTGGCGCACGGTCTCCTACTTCAACCCGATCGTGTACATGGTCTCCACCTTCCGCTACGGCTTCTTCGGTCAGAGCGGAGGCGTGCCCGTGGGCGCCGCCGTGCTCGCGGTGTGCCTGTTCGTGGCGGCGTTCTGGTTCCTCTCGCTCTGGCTGCTGCGGCGCGGGACGGGCCTCAGGGTCTGAGCGGTCACGGCGGGCGCCGGACCCGTCAGCCAGCGCTCCGTCTCCGCCCGTCGCCCCGGCGTTGACGGGGCGGAGCCCGCAGGCGAAAAGCACCCGACCCGCGACGGGACGGACGCGCCATGACCTCGGAACTGCACAAGCTGGATCTCGGCAAGCCCACGGAGTACGTCGACGTGTACACGCCGTCGCTGCTCAAGGGCATCGCGCGGGGGCCGATCCGGGAGGCGCTCGGCGTGACCGGGCCCCAGCTTCCCTTCACGGGTGTGGACGTCTGGAACGGCTACGAGCTCTCCTGGCTGAATCGCAAGGGCAGGCCCGAAGTCGCGGCGCTGCGTGTGACGATCCCGGCCCAGTCCTCGCACATCCCGGAATCGAAGTCCTTCAAGCTGTACCTCGGATCCCTGGCGAACTCGCAGTTCGTGAGCCGCCAGGACGTCGAGAACACGATCGAATCGGACCTCAGGCTCGCGGTGCGGTCTCCCGTGATCGTGGAGGTGCTGCCCCTCGACCAGCTCGAGGGGGCGGCCATGCACTTCACCGGTGAGTCGCTCGACGTGCTCGACGTGCCCGTGGAGGTCTACGAACCGGACGCCGAACTCCTGCAGACGACCGGTGCGGGCGCGGTCCGGGAAACGGTGTTCACGCATCTGCTGAGAACGCTGTGCCCCGTCACCGGTCAGCCGGACTGGGGCTCGCTCTGGATCCAGTACGCGGGGCCGGAGATCGACCGCGCATCGCTGCTGCGCTACGTGGTGTCCTTCCGCAACCATCAGGGTTTCCACGAGGAGGCCGTCGAGCGCATGTACGTGGACATCATGGCGCGATGCGCACCGAGCACGCTCACGGTCTATGCCCGCTATCTGCGCCGGGGCGGCCTCGACATCAACCCCTTCCGTTCCACGAAGGAGACGCAGGCGCCGGCGCTCCGCCTCGCCCGGCAGTGACGGGCGGCGGGCAGCCTCAATCCCCCGAGCGCGGCGCGACCATGGCCCGGAGCCAGCCTGCGAGGCCGTTGTTCTTCAGCAGGTAGCGGTCGAGTTCCTCGTTGAAGCGTGCGAGGCCCGCCGGGTCCGCGAACAGCTCGCGGCGCGTGACGCGCGCCTCGGTCGGGTCGAGTTCCTTGACCACGCGGGCGGGATTGCCGGCCACGATCACGTCGGCGGGCACGTCGCGGGCGACGACGGCGCCGGCGGCCACGACCGAGTTGGCGCCGATCGTCACGCCCTTGCACACGATCGCGCCGTCACCGATCCAGACGTTCTCGCCGAGTTCGATGGGCCTGGCCGTGCCGATCAGCGCCGTGCGGTCGTAGAGCCCGTGCCAGTCGGCGTCGGTCAGGTAGGCGCCGGCGGCGATCATGGTCGCGGTCCCGACGGTCACGCGCGCAGCGGAATCGATGCGTACGCCCGGGCACAGCAGGGCGTAGTCGCCGATACGGATCTCGCCGTGCATCGCCTTGTGTTCCCAGACGCACAGGCGCACGTGGCGATCGGCGGCGGTGACCACGTGGACGTGCTCGCCGACGTGGATGCGGGCGCCATGGGCCTTGAAGTACCAGGGCTTCATGAACCGGTGCCCGGTACCGAGGCTGTCGAGCTGCGGGCGCAGGAAGTGCTCGGTGTAGTGGTGCTCCAGGCGCTCCAGGGCCCGCTTCGCCCAGTAGGGCCTATGATCGCGACGCACGCGAGGCTCCTCGATGCTGGATGGGTCGCGGCGCGCGGTTCGCTGCGTCGCAGGGTTGCGCTAACGTCGCGCCATGGATGCTCTCGATGCCATGCGCGAGCGCAACGATCGTCAGCTCTGGCTGCTCGCGATCGTTCCGTCGGGTCCGAACGGCCGCCTGCTGGCTGCGGTCGCGATCGTCGCGCTGCTGCTGCCGGTGTTCTTCCTGAGCGGCGCCTTCGGTAGCGGCAGCTGGTCCACGGCAACCTTCTTCTGCGCGATCCTCGCGTACATCACGCCGGTCTTCCACCTGGTCACGGAGCGCACCGAAGCGGCCTTCGACGCGCTCGCGCCGCGGCTCGCGATGGAGCCCGAGACGCTGGCCGCGGCGCGGCGCTCGATCCGCCGCAAGACCGTCGGATCACAGCTTCGCGTCGTCGCCGTCGCCGTGATCATCTGGCTCCTTCAGAGCCGCCTCCTCGCCGGCAGCTTCGAGGCCATGGGCGAGATCTTCACGGGCTCGGCCCTGGAGTTCGTCATGTCCGTGGCGCCGCTGCCGGTCTGGCTGTTCATGTACGCCGCGACGGCGGCGCTGCTGCAGAACGCACGCCTGTTCCGCCTCCTCGCCGCGCGGGTCCGCGTCGACCTGCTCGACCCGGAGGCGCTCACGCCCTTCGGCTACATGGCCGCGAGCT
>JAZBPO010000442.1:0-16561 GCA_036351675.1 Pseudomonadales bacterium | reverse complement strand
GGCCACGATGGCGTTGCGGTGGATCCGGATGAAACGCTCGCCGAACTCCGTCTCGAGCTGCCGCAGCGTGTCGTCGATGAGCAGTTCGCCGTCGGGCCATCGCACCGTCACGTACTTCTGGTCCGCCTGGAAGTAGCGGATCTCGTCGACCGGCACCAACTCGATGCCGCGACGCGTACGCGCGCTGATGTGGGTACGGCGATCGCTGCCGACCTCTTCCTCGACCAGAGCGCTGATCTGGGCGCGATTGGCGCGGCGCGCGCGGGCGAGGGCGTCCTCGAGGTCGGCAGCGCGCACGGGCTTGAGCAAGTAGCCCACGGCCTGCACGTCGAAGGCCTCGATCGCGTGCTCCTCGAAGGCCGTGCAGAAGATGACCGCCGGCGGCGAGTCCATCTGGGCGATGTGGCGAGCGGCCTCGAGGCCGTCCATGCCGGGCATGCGGATGTCGAGCAGGATCACGTCGGGCGCGAGCGCCTGCGCCTGTTCCACCGCCTCGAGACCGTGCGCGGCCTCGCCGACGACACTGTACCCCTCGGTGCGCTCCAGGATACGTACGAGCCGGTCGCGGGCCAGCTTCTCGTCGTCGACAACGAGGATCTTCATCCCTGCCTCCGTCAGGCGCCGGCGCTCCGGGCGCCGGCCGCTTCCTGCCCCTGATCGACAGGATAACTCAGTCGCGTCACGTACCGCTCGCCTCCTGCGCCTTCGTCCGGCTCGGCCGTGAGGAAGGCCGACGGACCGTACAGCACGGCGAGGCGCGAACGGATGTTGGCCATCGCCATGCGATTGCCGGTGGTGTGCTTGCCCGCCTGCGTGCCCCGAGCCGGTACGGGGTTCGTGAGCACGATCTCCACGCGGCCATCGCCGATGTGGATCTCCACCTCGATCAGCCCCCCCTCCGGCAGCGGCTGGATGCCGTGATAGATCGCGTTCTCGACGAGGGGCTGGAGCGTGAGCAGCGGGATCTGCACGCCATGGGGAATGGGATCCGTCCGCCACTCGATCTGCAGACGGTCACCGAGACGCAGGCGCTCGATGCGGACGTAGCGGTCGCAGAGATCGAGCTCCGTCTGCAGCGGCACCTGCTGCCCCGCCTCGCCCAGGGAGGCCCGGAACAGCTCCGAGAGATCCTCCACCACGGCCTCGGCGGTCTCCGGGTCGGTCTCGATCAACGAGGCGATGATGTTCATGCTGTTGAACAGGAAGTGCGGCCGGATCCGCGACTGCAACGCCTGCACGCGCAGGCGCAGTTCCGACTGCTCGCGCGAACGCAGTGTCTGCTGGACGTAGAGATAGCGCAGCAGCATGCCCGCCACGACCATGCCGCAGACGACGATGCGCAGCACCCCGTACCAGTCCGGCTCCCGCACCAGCAGCGGCGCCGGCTGGCCGGCGAGTTCGCGCACGGACGCAGCGAGGTTCCCCGAGATGCCGAGTTCGCCGATGGCTGCGAAGATCGCGACCAGGCCGACCACCAGCCCCCAGGCGAGGAAACCGCCGGCGACGAGGGTCATGCGCTCGAAGAGCGGCCGCGCCATGCACAGGAGCCCGGCACTGCCGAGCGCGCACCACTGCAGGAAGAGGGAGACGATCGCGAAGCGGACCCAGGAGGGCGCGTCGGCGATGAGCGTCACGACGATGGCGAGGAGTTCTGCGGCGATGAACACCGCGGCGAGCGCGATCGGTGTGCACAGCTCCGGAATGACGAAGCGTTCGTCCGGCGCGGACGCGACCTTCGCGCGCGACGTTCCTGCAGCTGCCTCTTCCCCCACGAGTCCCCCGATCCGCGCCAGCTATACTCCGCCGCCCCCGCTACCCCGCACGCAGCGGACGAGGAGCCCCTGATCATGACCGATTCTTCCGACAAGCTCTGGGGTGGCCGCTTCGCCGAGCCCACGGACGCCTTCGTGGAACGCTTCACTGCGTCCGTGAGCTTCGATCAGCGCCTCTGGCGCCACGACATCGCGGGCTCCCGGGCGCACGCCCGCATGTTATGCAAGGTCGGCGTACTCGGCCAGACGGAGTGCGACGCGATCCTCGATGGCCTCGACGCGATCGCAGCGGAGATCGAGCGCGGCGAGTTCACCTGGTCGGTCGCCCGCGAGGACGTGCACATGAACATCGAGGCACGATTGACCGAACTCGTCGGCGACGCCGGCAAGAAGCTCCACACGGGTCGCTCGCGCAACGACCAGGTCGCCACGGACATCCGCCTCTGGCTGCGCGACGCCATCGACGCGCTCGACGCCGAACTGCGACGCCTCGCCGAGGCGCTCCTGGAACGCGCCGAGATCCACGCCGCGGTGGTCATGCCCGGCTTCACGCATCTGCAGACCGCGCAGCCCGTGACCTTCGGCCACCATCTCCTCGCCTGGTTCGAGATGCTGCTGCGCGATCGCGAGCGGCTCGCGGACTGCCGCCGCCGCGTCGACGTCATGCCGCTCGGCGCCGCCGCCCTGGCAGGCACGACCTTTCCCATCGACCGGGAAGAGACGGCATCCCTGCTGGGCTTCCCGCGCATCGCCAAGAACTCCCTCGACGCCGTCAGTGACCGCGACTTCGCCATCGAGTTCGCGGCCTGGGCCTCGCTCACGATGACCCACCTGTCGCGCTTCTCCGAGGAACTGGTCCTCTGGACGTCGGCGCAGTTCGCCTTCGTCGATCTGCCGGACCGTTTCTGCACGGGCTCCTCGATCATGCCGCAGAAGAAGAACCCGGACGTTCCGGAACTGGTACGCGGCAAGACCGGGCGCGTGATCGGCCACCTGAACGCCCTGCTCGTCCTCATGAAGTCGCAACCGCTCGCGTACAACAAGGACAACCAGGAAGACAAGGAACCGCTCTTCGACCTCGTCGACACGCTCGGCGACTGCCTGAAGGCCTATGCGGACATGATCCCGGCCATCGAGGCGCGGCCCGAGGCCATGCGTGCGGCGGCGCAGCGCGGCTTCGCCACCGCCACGGACCTCGCGGACTATCTCGTCCGCCGCGGCCTGGCCTTCCGCGACGCGCACGAGGTCGTGGGCCGGGCGGTGGCGCGGGCCCTGGCAGCGGACTGCGATCTCGCCGACCTGCCCCTCGACGTACTCCGGAGCTTCTCCGACGCGATCGAGGCCGATGTCTTCGACGTACTCACGGTCGAGGGCTCGGTGGCCGCCCGAGACCACTTCGGCGGCACCGCGCCGGCACAGGTCCGCGCGGCCGTGGCCCGGGGCCGGGCTCGCCTCGCCGCATTCTGAGGCCGGACCACGGGGGGCGGAGCCAGCCCTCGACGCTGCTATGATCGCGCGTCGCTCGAGACGCCCCCGGAGCCCACCATGACCGCCCTTTCCCGCTTCGCCGCCGCCTTCGCCGTCGCCCTGACCGTGGCCAGCTGCGGCCAGAAGGGCCCGCTGGTGCTGCCGGAGGAGCGGGCGACGAGCGCCGACGCCGCACCCATGGCCGTTCGACTGGCGCAGGGCGAGCCGGCCTGCGGCAGCTTTCCCCGGGTCTGACGCCGTGTCCGGATTCGAACGCATCGGCGCGACGCTGCACGTCGACGGAGTCGCGCTGGAGGCCGTCGCCGAGCGTTTCGGGACGCCCACCTACGTCTACTCGGCGGCGCTCGTGCGCGAACGCTATCGTGCCTTCGACGCTGCCTTCGCCGGTCGACCGCACCGCATCTGCTACGCCGTGAAGGCGAATTCCAATCTCGCGCTGCTGCGCCTCCTCGCCGATCTCGGCGCCGGTTTCGACATCGTCTCCGGGGGTGAGCTCGAGCGTGTGCTCCGCGCCGGCGGTCGACCGGAGCGCGTGGTCTTCTCCGGCGTCGGCAAGACTCGCCAGGAGATCGAGCGCGCCCTAGACGTCGGCATCGGCTGCTTCAACGTCGAATCGGAGATGGAACTCGGCCGCATCGAGACCCTCGCCCGGGCCCGCGGCCTGCGCGCCCCGGTGTCCGTGCGCGTGAATCCCGACGTCGATGCCGAGACCCATCCCTACATCTCGACGGGCCTCAAGGAGAACAAGTTCGGCGTCTCCTCCGCGGCCGTCCCCGGGCTCTACCGCCGTATCGAGAACTCCGACGCGCTGCGCGCCGTGGGGATCGACTTCCACATCGGTTCCCAGCTGACCCGCGTCGAACCCTTCCTGGACGCCATCGACCGCGTACTCGAACTCGTCGACGGCCTCGCCGCGGACGGCATCACGCTCGAACACCTCGATCTCGGCGGCGGCCTCGGCGTCCGCTATGACGACGAGACGCCGCCGGACCTCGAGGCCTACGCGCGTGGCGTGACGGAGCGCACCGCCGGCCGCGGCCTCGAGCTGCTCTTCGAACCGGGCCGCTGGCTCGTCGGCGACGCAGGCGCCCTGCTGGTACGCGTGGAGTACGCGAAGGAGAACGAGGGCCGGCGCTTCCTCGTCGTCGATGGCGCCATGAACGACCTGCTCCGGCCGGCCCTGTACCAGGCATGGCACGACATCGAGGTGGTGACCGAGCGCGGCACCGAGACGCAGATCGTGGACGTGGTGGGTCCGGTCTGCGAATCCGCCGACTTCCTCGGCAAGGGGCGGGCCCTCGGCGCCGGCCCCGGTGATCTGCTCGCCGTGCGCAGCGCAGGCGCCTACGGCTTCGGCATGAGTTCGAACTACAACACCCGCGGCCGCGCGGCGGAGGTACTCGTCGACGGTGGCGCGGCCCAGCTCGTGCGGCGCCGCGAGACCATCGAGGACCAGCTCGCCTGCGAGCTCGAGGCGCTCGAAGCGCTCGCCTCATGAGCATCGAATTCACCAAGATGCACGGCCTCGGCAACGACTTCGTCATGATCGACGCCATCACCCAGAAGGTGGAGCTGCGGCCGGAACGCATCCGCGAGCTCGGCGACCGGCACACGGGCATCGGCTTCGACCAGCTCCTGCTCGTGCAGACGCCGGACGACCCGGAAGCGGACTTCCGCTATCGCATCTACAACGTCGACGGCAGCGAGGCCGAGCAGTGCGGCAACGGCGCGCGCTGCTTCGCCCGCTTCGTGCGCGATCGCGGCCTCACGCGCAAGCGCGCCATGGTGCTGCAGACGAGCAATGGCCGCATCAGCTGCACCGTGCATGGCGACCGCGTCGAGGTCGACATGGGCGAGCCGCGCTTCGCGCCGGAAGCGATTCCCTTCGACCCGACCCATGCCGAGGCGCTGGACCCGCCGGCGGAGACGCCGCTGCGGCGCTGGCGCCTGCAGTTCGACGGCGAGTCCGTCGAGCTGGTGACCCTGTCCATGGGCAATCCCCACGCCGTGCTCTTCGTCGACGACGTCGCGGCCGCGGACGTCGATCGCATCGGCGCCGCCGTGCAGGCCCACGCGGCCTTCCCGGAGAGTGTCAACGTCGGTTTCTGCCAGGTCGTGGATCAGGGCTTCGCTCGCCTGCGCGTCTACGAGCGCGCCGTGGGCGAGACCCGTGCCTGCGGCTCCGGTGCCTGCGCGGCGGTCGTGGCCGCGGTCGCCCTGGGCCATACGGGGCCGCGCGTGAAGGTCTCGCTGCCCGGCGGCAAGCTCCGCATCGAATGGCAGGGGCCGGGGCACACCACTAGAATGGCCGGACCGGCCGAGACGGCCTTCGAGGGGCGCCTGGAACCATGAAGGACGACGCCGCGACGAGCGCAGCGGCCGCACCGGGCAACGACCTCCACGCCGACGAAGTCGCCGCCTGGCTCGCCGATCACCCGGAGTTCTTCGCGAGCCGCGATGCGTTGCTGGCCGATCTCGTGCTACCGCACGCAGCCGGCGACGCCGTGAGCCTCGTGGAACGCCAGCTCGCCGTGCTCCGCGACCGCAACGCGGAACTGCATCGGCGCCTGCAGCACATCATGGAGACGGCCCGCGCGAATCACCGCATCTTCGAGCGCACGCTGGAGATCACCGCCGCGCTCCTCGACGCGTCCGACGTCGCCGACCTGGTCCGGCGCCTCCGGGAGGGCCTGACGTCCGGCTTCGAGGTCGACGCCACGACCGTGCGCGTCGTCGATCTGGATGGTCTGAAGGGGCCCCTGACCGCGGACGCCGTGGATGCGAACAGCGCAGGTGAAGCCGTCGGCAGCCTGCTCCGCCCCGGCAACGTCTTCTGCGGCGTGCTACGAGACACGGAACTCGCGTTCCTGTTCGGCGCTCGCGCGGAGCGCGTCGCCTCCGCCGCCGTCATGCCAGTGGAACTCCCCGGCGGCGTCGTCGTGATCGCCCTGGGCAGCGCCGATGCCGACCACTTCCGGCCGGAGATGGGCACGCTGTTCCTGCGCTTCCTCGGGGACACGCTGCGCCAGCGCCTGCTCCAGCTCGACGCCGCGACCGGGTCGGCCTGAGCATGACCGGTTCAGCGCCGGGAGAACTCGCCGCCTTCCTGCGCCACCTCGAACACGAACGCCAGCTCTCGTCGAACACGACGTCCGCCTATCGGCGCGATCTCGAGCGCTTCCTCCGCTGGCGCGCAGGCGGCGCGGCCGAGCCCGAACTCGCGACGACACGCGGCCACGACGTACGCGCCTTCGTCGCCGCCGAGCACAGGCGCGGCCAGGGCGGGCGCTCCATCCGCCGCGCGCTCTCGGCGCTGCGCAGCTTCTTCGACTGGCTCGTGCGGGAAGGGCGGCTCGACGCGAATCCGGCGGCGGGCGTTCGCGCACCGAAGGCCGCGCGGCGTCTGCCACGGACCCTGGACGCGGATCAGATGGGCCGACTCCTGGACGGCGACGACGCGTCGGATTGGCGCGCGTCGCGGGACCAGGCGATGTTCGAGCTGCTCTATTCCTCCGGCCTGCGCCTCGCCGAGCTGGTCGACGTCGACCTCGAGGACGTCGATCTGTTCGACGGGACCGTCACGGTCACGGGCAAGGGCCGGAAGCAGCGTACCGTTCCGGTGGGACGGAGGGCACGGGACGCGATCCGCGCCTGGCTACCGGCGCGCGCCCTGCGTCTGCCGCCGAACGCCCCGCGGGACCGCGGCCCCCTGTTCGTGGGGCCCAGGGGCGCCCGGCTGTCGCGGCGCGCCGTGCAGCTGCGCCTCGACGCCCGGGGCCGGCGCCGGGCCGTCGACGGACCCGTGCACCCGCACGTGCTCCGCCACTCCTTCGCGACGCACGTGCTCGAGTCGAGTGGCGATCTGCGCGCCGTGCAGGAGATGCTCGGTCACGCCGACATCGGCACGACGCAGGTCTACACGCACCTCGACTTCCAGCATCTGGCACGGGTCTACGACGGCGCCCATCCGCGCGCGCGGCGGACGACCCGCCGCAGCGACCGCGCCGGGCGAGAGGACGAGGATTCGTGACCATCCGCCTGCTGACCTTCGATCTGGACGACACGCTCTGGCCCGTCGGACCCGTCATCGTCCGCGCCGAGCACCGCATGCGCGACCACCTCGACCGCCTGGTCCCGGCGCTGAACCGGCGCTTCGACCGCGAAGGCATGGCAGCCCTGCGCGAACAGCTGCTGGCCGAGGACCCTTCGCTCGTGCACGACATATCGGGCCTGCGCCGCCGCGTCATCGCCCGCGCCGCCGAAGCCTGCGGCCATGCGGACCCGGACGCCGTCGCCGAGTCCGCCTTCGCGGAGTTCATGGACGCCCGGCACGACATCGAGTACTTCGAGGACGCCCTCGACACGCTCGCGTACCTGTCGCGTCACTACACGCTCGGCGCGCTCTCCAACGGCAATGCATCCGTGGCGCGCCTCGGTCTCGATCGCTACTTCGCCTTCCACCTGAACGCGGAGCGCGTCGGGCGCAGGAAGCCCGACCCCGCCATGTTCGAACGGGCGCTGCAGGAGGCAGGCGTCGGCGCCGATGCGGCCGTGCACGTGGGCGATCACCCGCACGACGACGTGCGCGGCGCGGCCCGGGTGGGCATGGGTACGGTGTGGGTGAACCGGGGCCAGTTGCCCTGGGAGGAGGCCGACGTGACACCGACCTGGACGGTCACCGAACTGACCGAACTGAGCGCCCTCTTCCAGGATTCGGCCGGGGACTGAACTCAGCGCGTGTGCCGGACGATGAAGTCCTTGATGGCCCGTTCGTCGGCCTCGATCTCGACGCTGCGCGCCGGCAGGCCCCGGAGCGCCTCCACGCGCGGGTGACGCGCCACGTCCTCGCCCACCGCCTTCTCCACGGACTCCGGGAACTTCGCCGGATGCGCCGTGGCCAGGCAGATCAGCGGCGCATCGGTCCGCAGGGCGCGGCCGACGGCCACACCGACGGCGGTGTGCGGATCGAGCAGATACTCGTGCGCCTCCCAGAATTCGCGGATCGTCGCGAGCGTCTCCCGGGTGTTCGACGCCCGGGCGACGATGTGCTCGTCGATGGCGCCGTCGACGTCGAGGCGCAGCTCTCCGGTCTCGGCGAAGCGCTCCATGGCGGCGCGGAGTGCCACCGCGTCCTCTCCCAGCCGGTAGTAGAGGAAGCGCTCGAAGTTGCTCGCCACCTGGATGTCCATGGACGGGCTGACGGTGAAGTGGACGTCGCCCCGGCGATAGACGCCGGTCTCGAAGAAGCGCGCGAGGATGTCGTTCTCGTTGGTCGCGAGGACGAGGCGGTCGATGGGCAGGCCCATCCGCGCCGCGAGCCAGCCCGCGAAGATGTCCCCGAAGTTGCCCGTCGGCACGGAGAAGCTCACGGGCTGACCGTCCGGCGCGACGTGCAGCGCGGCGTGGAAATAGTAGACGATCTGCGCGAGGACCCGCGCCCAGTTCACGGAGTTGACCGCACCCAGATGCTGCGCGGCCTTGAAGGGCAGATCGCGGAACGTCGACTTCATGATCGCCTGGCAGTCGTCGAAGCTGCCGTCGACGGAAAGCGTGTGCACGTTGGCGTCGGGGACGGTCGTCATCTGCATCTCCTGCACGCGGCTCGTGCGCCCGCGCGGGAACATGATGAAGATGTTGATGCCGGCGTGGCCGCGGACCCCTGCGATGGCGGCGCTGCCCGTGTCGCCGCTCGTGGCACCGAGGATGTTCAGGGTCTCGCCGCGCTTGCCGAGGATGTACTCGAAGAGGTTGCCGAGGAGCTGTAGCGCGACGTCCTTGAAGGCGAGCGTCGGGCCGTGGAAGAGCTCGAGGACGTACAGGTCGCCGACGGCGACGGTGGGCGTCACGCTCTCGTGATCGAAGGTCGCATAGCTGCGGCGGACGATGTCCTCGAGATCCTCGCGCGGAATATCGCCCGCGAAGCAGGACACCAGCTCCAGGGCCAGCTCCGGGAAGGACAGCTCGCGCCAGGCCGCGAGCTGCGCCGACACGTCGGGGATCGACTCGGGGATCAGCAGGCCGCCATCGGGCGCGAGCCCCGTGAGCACGGCGTCCTGGAACGGCATGGGGTCGGTCTGACCGCGGGTGCTGACGTAGCGCATGATCACTCCCTCGCGAGGCCCGCGGAGTCTACCCGACCCCTCCCCACGCCGGGACCACCCCGAACCTGAACGAACGGCCCAGGGCCCCTGTTCAGGTTCCACCAGCACGAAAGGGTCAGCGCCCCCGTTCAGGTTCAGGAGTACGCGAACCGAGCGCCTCGCACCCCGGGGCCGCGGGGCGGTCTCGCCCTCCGTTCCGAAGGGCGGGGTGACTCACTCCGGGCGCCACGGCCCCGCGGCCCCTCGATCACCCTGCACGCGATCGATACGCAGGTCTTCGCGGCGAGTCCGAACAATCCGTTCGGGGGGGGGGCCGTATGGACCCGGCGTGACGCACCCGGCCCTTCGGAACGGAGGGTGCATATGCCCCCCAACCGCGGATGCGTGACGCTCCGCTCGCGACCGAGGTGAAGCTGAACAGTAGCCCTGGCCCCGTCGTTCAGGTTCAGTGGTCGGGGAAGGCCTTCAGGACCTCGCGGAGCAGATCCCAGCGGTCGAAGCCCTGGCGACCGTGGTCGAGGCCGCGGCGGACGATGACGAGATCGTGGCTCGGGTCGATGATGACGTACTGACCCCGGTTGCCGGCCGTGGAGTAGGCATCCGCGGGCACGTCGTCGCGGTCGTCCGGCACGAGCCAGAACTGGCCGCCGTAGAAGTTGCCGCGCCCGGCCGTGGCGGGCGCAGGCGTGCGCGCGAAGTCGATCCACGCTTCGGAGAGCAGACGCTCGCCGTTCCAGACACCGCCCTGCTCCCAGAGCAGGCCGAAGCGCGCGAGATCACGAGCGTTCGAATAGACCTGCGAGGACATGACGAAGTCGCCGAAGCGGTCCGTGGAGGCGAGGATCGTGTGCATGCCGATCGGATCGAAGAGCCGCTCGCGCGGGAAGCGGTGGTAGGCCGCCTCGTCGCCGAGGGCCTGCTTCATGGCGTAGACCGCGAGCAGCGTGTCGTAGTTCTCGTAGTCCCAGCGCGTGCCCGGCTCACGGATCAGTCCGCGGTCGCGCGCGCCCGCGGCGGAACTGGCACCGGCCCAGTAGGACAGGCCCGAGCCCGTCACGTACTCGCGCCCCCAGGAATCGACGGGGTAGAGGCCGGAGCTCATGTTCAGGACGTGACGCAACGTGATGGTCCCGCGCGCCTCCACCCCCTCGTCGGCGGCGGGCTCGGGCAGCCAGGCGAAGGGCAGAGGTGCGTCCAGCTCGAGGCGGCCTTCGTCGACGAGCATGCCGATCAGCGTCACGGCGATGCTCTTGGCCGTCGACCAGGTGCGCGTGCGCGTGTGCCGGTCGACGCCCGGCGCATAGCGCTCGTGCACGAGCCTGCCGCGATGGACCACGAGCAGGCTGAGCGTGTCCTGCTCGCCGGGATTGTCGATGCCGGGGCGATCGAAGGCCCAGTCGGAAGCGGCCTGCAGGGCGGCGCCATCAATGGCAGGCGGCAACGGCTCCTGCGGAACCTGATCGCCGTTCGGCCAGGGAATGGCCGCTGCGTACTCCGGCCCGACGACCGGATCGAGGCGCGGCAGCGAGTCCACGTCCTCGAGGGTCTGCTCCGGCGAGAGGACCACGCAGCCGAGGCCCTCACGGAAGGCGGCGCGCATGACCGGTACACCCTTCGAGGGGTCGCCGACCTCCACGGCCCGCGCCGTGCGGTGAACGCGCCAGGGACCGCCATCGACGGAACCGACGGGCTCCGCCAGGTACGCCAGCTCCTGCTCGAAGACCTGCTCCAGCGAGCGGTTGGAAGTGAACAGCCCATTGCACATGAGCACGGCCTGGACACCGCGCTGGACCATCTCGCGCTGATGATCGAAGAGCTCGGCGTGTGCACTGGCGCCAGCCAGCACCATGCACAGCACGGTAGCGGCGATGCGTCGCGTCATGGGAATCCTCCGGAGGCTTCAGTTCGCCGGCGCGCCGTAGCGCCTGACCATCTCGCGCCAGTCCGCACGGATCAGACGCTTCAGCGTCGGTAGATGCAGGCCTTCGAGGCGCTTGACGTAGAGGCAGGCGCGCCCGGTCGAATGAGGGCCGAGCTTCTCGAGAAGCGCTTCGCGCCCCTCGAAGCCGGCCATGACGTAGAGCGAGAAGTCGCGCTTGCGCGGCGAGAAGCCGCACATCATGAAGTCACCTGCTCGACCGCTGCGGTAGCGATAGTGGTAGCGCCCGAAGCCGATGAGGGCATTGCCCCACATCACCGGTGGCTGCTGCGTGATCTCACCGTAGAGTGCAAGCAGGCGCCGCGCATCGGCCCGGCGGTCTTCGTCCTCGAGCGTCGCGAGGAAGGCATGGGGATCTTCTTCCGTCGCGACGGTCTTGTTCGCCGACTTCGCCATTTCGTCAGCTCTCCTCCGGAGAGACCCCTGCGCCGAGTCATCCCGAGCACGGTAGCGGCCGCCCCTGACGATCGAACGCCGCAATGCTGCACGGATCAGCGCGCCGCCGCACCCTCGATTCTGAACGCCGACCCCGGGCCGTTGTTCAGCTTCGGAACGATGCGGGATGCGCAATGAATGGTTCGGTCGATCGGCAGCCGCCCGCCCGTTCCCGCCTTCATCCTCTGCTCCGGAGGGTCGGGCGCAGCGAATGCTCGAGGCGACCTCATCAGGCACTCGGGAGCGGGGATCGGATGCAACCCCGCAGCGCCCGGGTGAGTCGCCCCCGAAGAACCCTGCATTGCCCCGCACGGCCACGAGCGATCCCGGACGAGAGCTCGAGGCCATCGTTCAGGTGAAGGGCGACACGCCGGAACGAAACGGGGCGCCCGAAGGCGCCCCGTTAGCCGTGATCGGATCCGCGGCGTACGCCGCGGATCCGATCACGAATTGAACTCGTAGGCGCGCTCGCCGTGAGCGGCGTAGTCGAGACCCTCGACCTCGTCCTCCTGCGCGACCCGGAGCGGGAACACCATCGCGACGACCTTGGCGATCACGAAGGTCAGCACGATCGTGAATACGCCGACCGCCAGCAGCGCGACGCCCTGGGAGACGAAGCTCGCATGGCCGAACACGGCGATCATGAGGGTGCCGAAGATACCGCCCACACCGTGCACCGCGAACACATCGAGCGTGTCGTCGATCTCGAGGGACTCCTTGATCAGACGCACCGCCCACTGGCAGAGGACACCGGCGATGGCACCGATGACGAGCGCCTCGACGGGGTTCACGGATCCGGCCGCCGGGGTGATCGACGCGAGCCCGGCGATCGTGCCGGTGACCATGCCCACCATGGACGCCTTGCCGAGCTTGATGCGCTCCCACAGCGCCCAGGTCAGCGAGGCCGCGGCGGCGGAGATGTGCGTGACGACCATGGCCATGGCCGCGCCACCGTCGGCCGCGAGCTGGGAACCGCCATTGAAGCCGAACCAGCCGACCCAGAGCATGGAGGCGCCGAGCATGACGTAGCCGGGGTTGTGCGGCGGACGGACTTCATAGCGCTTGCCGAGGAGTACGGCGAGGACGAGGGCCGCGAGGCCCGCCGTCTCGTGCACGACGATGCCGCCCGCGAAGTCGACGGTGCCGTACTGGCTAGCCAGCCAGCCACCGCCCCAGATCCAGTGCGCGACGGGCGCGTAGCAGAGCAGCATCCACAGGCCGGAGAAGGCCATCACGAAGGCATAGCCGATGCGTTCGACGTAGGCGCCGACGATGAGCGCCGGCGTGATGATCGCGAAGGTCATCTGGAAGCCGAAGAACAGCACCTCGGGGATCGTGCCGGAGACGGTGTCCGCATCGACGCCGGAGAGGAACATCTTGCCGAGGCCACCCCAGGCCGGACCGTCACCGCCGAAGGCGATGGAGTAGCCGGCCGCGAGCCACAGCACCGACATGAGGCAGGCGATGGAGAAGCACTGCATGAAGACCGAAAGGACGTTCCGCGCCCGGACGAGACCACCGTAGAAGAGCGCGAGGCCCGGCAGCGTCATGAAGAGGACCAGCGCCGTGGCGACGATGATCCATGCGGTATCTGCTCCGTTCACCGCTGCCCCTCCATCCCTGGAAAGGGCGCCAAGCACCCCCGATTCGGCTGGCGCAGAGCCACCCGATCACGACGTCCGTACACGTACATGCATCCCTCCAATCACACGCCCAGGGGCGCGCACTGCTCGGTGGATCGAACCCGCGCGGGGCCCGCAGGAGCCCCCGGGCGAGGCACAGCTCAGACGGCGTCGGAGCCCGTCTCGCCGGTGCGGATCCGGACAACCTCGTCGAGCCCGGCGACGAAGATCTTGCCGTCACCGACCTTGCCCGTGTTGGCTGCCTTGCTGATGGCCTCGACGACGGAATCGAGTTGACCGTCGTCGATGGCGACCTCGATCTTGACCTTGGGCAGGAAGTCCACGACGTATTCGGCGCCGCGATACAGCTCCGTGTGCCCCTTCTGACGCCCGAAGCCCTTCACCTCCGTGACCGTCATGCCCTGCACGCCGATCTCGGAGAGGGATTCGCGCACGTCGTCGAGCTTGAACGGCTTGATGATGGCCGTGACCAGTTTCATTTCGGACTCCTCAGTTCTCTACGGACCGGCCGCCGGCCCCTCCCCGAGGGCAGGGAGCGCAGCAGCCGGCGGGCGACTCGAAGCGACGCGTCGCGCGGCCGTCGAGCGGAAGCGGAGCCAGCAAGTTCCGTACCCTCCGGCTGCGACGCGCCGCAATGCACGGGGAAAACGCCCTCTGGCGGCACGCATCATGTCGAAGCATGCACCAGTTCGGCGCGGGATTGCGCGATTGCGTCGGGGCGCGCCTCGTGATGGCGCGCTGGATCGCTCCGCCGCAGTGCGCGATCGCGCTTCCACAGCCCTGCACGAGCTCGTGCGCATCGGGCGCACGTCCATGCCGGTGCAGGCCTACGCCGCAGTGCGAAGAGCACCCTCGACCCGCTGCGGCTGACGGCCGGACAATGCTCGGCGATCGTCACCCGCGACAGGAACCCGACCATGAACGCAGACGACCCCATCCGCCGCCTCGCCGAGCAGATCCGCGACCTCCTGCCGGCGGGCGCGCCCCTGCCGCCGGGCTTTCAGGACGACCTGCAGCTCGTCGTGCAGTCGCTGCTGGCCCGCTCCGACCTCGTGACGCGAGAGGAATTCGACGCGCAGAGCGCCGTGCTGCGGCGCACGCGGGAGAAGCTCGAAACCCTGGAACGCGAGCTCGAGACGCTCGAGGCACGACTCGCCGCCACCGACGCCTCCGGCGCCTGAGCAGGCTCGGCGGCCATGGGCTTCGGGGAAGCGCTGACGCGAGCCTCGCTCGGCCTGGAGGCGCCGCTGGTCCGGGCAGAACTGCAGGTGGAGGGCGGCCTCTACAGTTTCGCCATCGTCGGCCTTCCGGAAACCGCCGTGCGCGAGAGCCGCGACCGCGTGCGCGGCGCACTGCAGAACTGCCGGTTCGCCGCGCCGGACCGGCGTGTGGTCGCCAATCTGGCGCCGGCAGAATTGCCGAAGTCCGGCAGCCGCTTCGACCTCGCGATCGCCCTCGCCTACCTCGCCGCGACCGGGCAACTGCCCCAGGAACCGCTCCGCCGCATCGAGTGCGTCGGCGAACTCTCCCTGACGGGTCAGCTGCGCCCCGTACGCGGCGTGCTCGCCGCGGCCCGGGCAGCCGCCGCTGCAGGTCGAGACCTGGTCGTACCACTCGAGAACGCCGAGGAAGCGCTGCTCCCCCGGCAGGGGCGAGTCATCGCCTGCGGCCACCTGCTGGAGCTGACCGCGCACCTGCTCGGCGATACGCCGCTGGCGCCGGCCCGGCCGGCCGCTCCGCCGCCCCGGCGCCGACCCGCGCCGGCCCTTGCGCGCATCCGCGGCCACAGCGGCCCCAAACGGGCCCTGACCATCGCAGCCGCGGGTCGGCACAACCTTCTCATGAGTGGCCCGCCCGGTACGGGCAAGACGCTCCTGGCCCGCGCGCTGCCGAGCCTGCTGCCACCGCTCACGCGCGACGAGGCGCTGGAGATCGCCGCGATCCACGCGCTCGCCGGCGACCCGCCGCGCACGCTCCGGGAGCGCCCTTTCCGGGCGCCGCACCACAGCGCTTCGGCTGTGGCCATCGCTGGCGGCGGCACCGACCCACGTCCGGGCGAGATCTCCCTGGCACACCGCGGCGTGCTGTTTCTCGACGAGATCCCGGAATTCGGTCGCGCAGTCCTCGAGAATCTGCGTGAGCCGCTCGAGAGCGGCGAGATCGTCATCGCACGCTCGCGTGCGCGTGTTTCCTTTCCGGCACGCTTCCAGCTCGTGGCAGCCATGAACCCGTGCCCCGCCGGCCACGCCTGCACGGGCGCAGCGGACTGCGTCTGCCCGCCGGACGCCGCGCGACGCTATCGCGCGCGCATCTCGGGCCCCCTGCTGGATCGCATCGACCTCCACGTGCAGGTGCCACCGGTGCCGGCGGAAGTCCTGCGTGCCGCCTTCCAGCCGACGCACCCCGAGCCGGACGAGGACGACCGAGCGCGCGAAGCCGTGTCGGCGGCCCACGACCGCGCCCTGGCGCGCCAGGGCGCTGCGAACGCCGATCTCTCCGTCGCACAGACGGAACGGTTCTGCGCGCCCGACGCCGAAGGCCTCGAACTGCTCGAGCGCGCGACGCAGCGCCTCGGTCTGTCGGCGCGGAGCTGGCATCGCTGCCTGCGCGTGGCGCGCACCATCGCCGACCTCGAGGCGTCGTCGGACGTCCTGCGCAGTCACGTCGCGGAGGCGCTGGCCTACCGGCCGGCGCCAGCGCGAGGCGCGTCGGAACCTCTCGCGGGCAGCGCCGCCGTGCCTACCGTCACCTGACGCCGAACGAAGCTGGACGGGACGGAGGGCCCGTCCCTACACTCCGCGCCCTTCCGGAGACCGACCCGCGACGCCCCGAGGCCGACCCCTTGCAGCTGAACCCTCCGCAGCAGGCGGCCGTCCTCGACACCGAGAACCCCATGCTGGTGCTGGCCGGCGCGGGTTCCGGCAAGACGCGCGTCATCACCGCCAAGATCGTGCACCTGCTGCGCAGCGGTCTCGCACCGGAGCAGGTGTTCGCAGTCACCTTCACCAACCGCGCTGCGAAGGAGATGGGCGAGCGCGTCATCGACGCGGCCGGCCGCGACGGCGCGAAGGTGGCCATCTCCACCTTTCATCGTCTCGGCCTGCGCATCCTGCGCGAGGACCCGCGGGCCGTCGGCCTGCGCGGCGGCTTCTCCATCTACGACTCGGCCGACGCCGAGAGCCT
>JAZBPO010000441.1:0-4976 GCA_036351675.1 Pseudomonadales bacterium | reverse complement strand
GACGCGGCCCTCGGCGTCCACGACCAGGACCACCGGATCCGAGGTGAGGGTCTTGTAGAGGGTGTCACCGCCACGCATGCGCGAAGGGGAGACGCTCTACAAGACGCTCACCTCGGACCCGGTGGTGCTCGTGGTCGACGCCGAGGGCCGCATCCGTGGTCGCAATCTGGCCGACTGCGACGGTCGGACCGTGGACGAGCTGCGCGCCGAGGGTCGCGCGATCGATCTCGTGACGCGTTGAGGTCGCGTCGGTCTACTCGTTGTCGAGGCGCGCCGCGCGGCCGAGGTAGCCGCCGTGGTGGCGCAGGCCGTAGTCGTGCTTGCTGACGGCCTTCATCTCCATGAGCGTGAGCGAGATGGCGTCGCAGATGGCGCCCATGACGGCGAGTGACGCGCTCGGCGTCAGGCCGATGGGGCAGGGTTCGGTGATCACGCCCATGTCGAGGACGATGTCCGAGAGCCCACGCAGCGGCGAATCCGGATGCGAGGTGATGCCGATGATCGTCTCGCGACCGAGATGGCGCGAGAGCTCGAGCATCTCGAGCACCTCGCGCGACTTGCCCGAGGTGGAGAAGGCGATGATGCAGTCGCCCTCGGAGACGATACCGAGGTCGCCGTGCGCCGCCTCCGCAGGGTGCACGAAATGCGCCGGCGTGGCCGTGGAGCAGAGCGTCGCCGCGAAGCGGGCGGCCACGTAGCCGGCCTTGCCGATGCCGGTGGTGAGGATCTTGCCCTTGCAGTCGTACATGGCCTGGACGGCGCGTTCGAAGTTCTCGTTGACCTCGACGGCGGTGATCGCCTGTGCCTCCGCGTCGATGATCTCGCGCATGCGTGCCCGGATGTCCAAGGTTCCACTCCTGATCGGTCGCCGGGGGCGGCCCCGGGCGAAGGGCGCGAAGTCTCGCAGATGGCGCTGCAGCCGCCAATCATGGACAGTTCACGGCGCCTTCACGGGTTCTGCACGGTCGCTGCACGCAGCGCGCCTAGTATGGAATCCAGGAGCGTCGGAGGGAGTGCTCGCACCATGCCCGTCTTCGTGAACTTCGTGGCCTTCCAGGCGAGCTGGTTCGCCTGTGTCCTCGGCGGCGCTGCGCAGCTGCCCTGGCTCGGCGTGATCGCCGTGGCGGCCACGCTGCTGCTGCACGGCTGGCAGAGCCCGGAGCATCGACCGGAGCTGTACCTCGCGCTCTGCGCGGGCGCACTCGGCGCGCTCTGGGAGAGTGGTCTGGTCGCTTCGGGACTGCTGGTCTATCCCTCGGGCCAGCTGTTCTCCGCGCTCGCACCGGTGTGGATCGTAGCGCTCTGGATCGGCTTCGCCACGTCCTTCAACGTGTCCATGCGCTGGCTGAAGGGGCGTCCCGCGCTCGCGGCGATGCTCGGTGCGATCTTCGGTCCCATGAGCTTCTGGGGCGGCGCGAAGCTCGGCGCCGTGGCGTTCCCCGACCCCGTGCTCGCGCTTTCCGTGCTGTCCGCGGGCTGGGGGCTGCTCATGCCGCTCATGGTCGTGCTCGCGGACCGCTTCGACGGTTGGCACCCGGATCCCGAGGGGGCACGGACATGAGGGCCGCCGGGCGACCCGGGGCGCGCCTGCTCCCATGGCTCCTGGCGATGCTGACGCTCGCCGGCTGCCAGAGCACGCCGACCGACCCGGTGCCCCTGGCCGAGGACGTGAACCTCGAGCGTTTCGCCGGCGACTGGTACGTGATCGGCGGCATCCTCACCCCGTTCGAGGGCGATGCGCAGGATGCGATCGAGCGCTACGTCTACCGCGCGCCCGACGTCATGGAGACCACCTTCGAGTTCACCGCGGGCACGACCGGTGCACGCAGGCGCTACACGCCGACGGGGTACGTCGAGCCTGGAACGGGCAACGCCGTCTGGGGCATGCAGTTCCTCTGGCCCTTCCGGGCCGACTACCGGATCGTCCGTCTCGCGGACGACTATTCGTTCACCATCGTCGGCAGACAGGCGCGCGACTACGTCTGGATCATGGCCCGCAGTCCCGAGTTCTCCGAGCTGCGCTGGGAGGAGACGGTCGCCTGGCTGGGCTCGATCGGCTACGACAGCAGTGCCATCACGCGCGTGCCGCACGGCTCGGACTGAGGGCCTCAGCGCCCGTCCAGCTTCGCGCTCAGTCTTTCCAGCTGGACCTCGATCCGCTCGAGGCGCGCCGCCATGTCCGCGCGCTCGTCGTGCGCTTCCTGACGCGTCTCCCGGGCGTGCTCCTCGGTCATCACGTCCAGGATCGTCCCGACCATCATGTTCAGGAACACGAAGGCCGTCAGGAAGATGAAGGTCAGATAGAAGAGCCAGCTGACCGGATAGACGTCCATGGTCGCGTACATGACGTCGGTCCAGTCCTCGAAGGTCGCCACGCGGAACAGCGTCAGCATGGAGATCGAGATGTCGCCCCAGAGCACGGGATCGATGCGTGCGAAGAAGATCGAGCCCGCTGCACCGTAGATGTAGAAGATGATGAACATGAGCAGGGCGATGTAGCCCATGCGCGGGATCGCCTTCAGCAGTGCGTTGATCAGGAACCGCAGCTGCGGCACGACCGACACGAGACGCAGCACGCGGAACACGCGCAGCAGCCGGCCCACGAGCACGGCGTCGGCGTTCTCGACGGGTGCCAGCGAACCGATGACGACGAGCGTGTCGAAGAGATTCCAGCCATTGAACAGAAAACGCGGCTTCTGCGGGCAGGCCGCGAAGCGGAACAGGATCTCGACGAGGAAGAAGAGCGTGATGCCGAAGTCCAGGGCCGGTAGCACATGCTCCACCAGCTCCGGCAGCTCGTAGGTCTTGGCGCCGACGGTCAGCGCCGACAGCACGATGATGAAGATCACCGAGCCCTGGAACCAGCGGCTTTCCTCGATGCTCTGCAGGCGAAGATCGATGCGCTCGGAACGCGTGCGGGTCATGGCTGTGGCTGCGCTGCTGCGGGAAGCAGGATTCTATGCGCATCCGTTCGTCGCGGGTGACGGTGGCGACCCGTCCGGAGCGCCCCTGCCGGCTGCGCCTTGACAGGGTCGTCGTGCGCCATGTCGACTGCCGGCGGAGAACGCGACAGGAAACCCGCGGCCATGGCCATCATCCGCGACGTCATCGATCTGCCCGGGCCCGTTCCCGTGCCGCGGCGCCTCGAGCCGCGCTGGGGCCGGCTCGATCTGCATCGCGGCATCCGCCTCGAGACGCCGGCGCACGCGAGCGTCGGTCTGCGCCGGCTCATCCGTCGCCATCAGCAGCGCTTCGACGGCCTGCTCACGGCGCCCGCGGGCGGGTCGCCCCGTCTCTCCATCAGCGTCCGCGACGATCTCGACCGCTCCCCACGGCTCGGCGACGACGAAGCCTTCACCTGCCGCGTCACTTCCGCCGGCGCGGAAGTCGAGGCGGCCACGCCCTTCGGCGTCAGCCATGCCCTCGAACGCTTCCTCCAGCTCGTCGCCCGCGACGCGGTGGGTCCCCATCTGCCAGCGATGCGCCTCGAGGACGGTCCCCACCTGCCGTGGCGAGGCCTGCTCCTCGATCTCGCGCGACATCACCTGCCGCTCCCGGCGCTGCTGCGGACTCTGGACGGGATGGCAGCGCTCGGTCTCAACGTGCTGCACCTGCATCTCAACGACGACCAGGGCTTCCGTATCGAGACGCCGAGCTGTCCTGAACTCTTCGAGCGTGCGAGCGGCGGCCGCTACCTGCGCGAAGCGGAGGTCGAGCGCCTGATCGCGGATGCGGCCATCCGCGGCATCCGCGTGGTACCGGAGTTCGACGTGCCCGGCCATGCGGGGGCGATCCTCTGGGCGCGGCCGGACCTCGCCGCCGGCGAGCCGCCCGGGGCGCTGCCGCGGGCCTTCGGTCCCTCGCGGCATGCGCTCGATCCCACGAGGGAGGACACCTGGGCGCTCCTCGACGCCGTGCTCGGTGATCTCGCCCGTCACTTCGACGATCCCTTCGTGCACATCGGTGGCGACGAAGTGCATCCCGAGGTCTACGCGTTCAGGGACGCACGGCGCCGGGACTGGTGCGAGGCCCGTGGTCTCGGCTCCGCGCTCGACGTCCAGCGCTGGTTCGTCGCCGAGATGGTGCGGCTGGTGGAGCGCCACGATCGCCGCGCCGTGGTCTGGGACGAGGCGCTCGCCCCGCAACTGCCGGAGGACGTCGTGGTGCAGTCCTGGCGCGGGGCCGGTTCGCTCGAGGCGGCGCTCGAGGCCGGTCACGACGCCCTGTCCTCCTCGGGCTACTACCTCGATCTCTGCTATCCGGCGCGGCTCCACTACGCCTTCGATCCCGCCAGCGGCGCCGCGAGCCTCGCGGGCGCCGAAGCAGCCCTGCTCGCCGCCCCGGACCTCGCCAGCGTGCGCAAGGGGATCGAGGCGCTGTTCCGATCCGTGGACGGCCTCGCCGGCCGCAGCGGCGCGGCGCGCGGCCGTCTGCTCGGAGGCGAGGCCTGTCTCTGGTCGGAACTCGTCACGGCGGAGCTGCTCGACACGCGCCTCTACGGCCGCCTCGCGGCCGTGGCCGAACGCCTCTGGTCCGAGCCCGAGCGTGCCGACGTCGACGACTTCTACCGACGTCTGCCCGGCTTTCTCGCTCATCTCGAGGCGCACACGGACTGCCGGCCCCTGACGGGCTGCGAGCCCGTGCTGCTGCGGATCGGCGTACGCCCGGACGAACTTCATCACGTCCGCGTACTGCTCGCGGCGCTCGAACCGGTGCGCTGGTATCGGCGCCTGCTCGGGGCGCGCCTGGCGACCGCCCGGGGCGAGGGCTCGGGCATGGGGACGGCCGATGCAGAGCGCCCCTACGATGCCGACACGCTCCTGCAGCGGCCCGTGGATCTGCTGCCACCGGAGAGTCTCGACGTACTCCGCTTCGAGCAGGAGCTGCTCGCCTTCGGCGAGGCGCCCACCGATCCGGTGCTGGAAGTCGCCCTGCGCGATCGCGCCCACCGCTGGCGCATGGCGCAGTGCTCGCTG
>JAZBPO010000440.1:0-4526 GCA_036351675.1 Pseudomonadales bacterium | reverse complement strand
GAGGGCGCGCGTCACGGCGGGACGGATGCCGGCCTCCTTGCGCAGCCGCGTGACGTGCGGCTGCGAGAAGACACCGAGCGTGCGCCGGGCGCGCTCCACGAGGTGGGCCGCGAGTTCGTCGATGGAGGGTTCGCGCAGATCGACGCCAGCGGGCAGGGCCCGCTCCGTGAGCTCGTAGGTCTTCTCGAAGCCGTCGCGGGCGACGATCGAGAGCGTGCCCTCGTGCCAGAGCTGTTCGAGGGCGACCTTGGAATCCTTGTAGCGGCCCCAGCCGCTGATCTCGTGGCGTGCGGCGTCCTCGAAGTCGCGGGCACGGAGCGGGCCCTCGGCGCGAATGCGCTCGAGGACGGCGCGCCGCGCCGCGGGCGTGACGCGGAAGCCGTAGGGATGGCGATCGCGGTAGTGCTTCATGCGCAGCAGCGAGAAACGATACTCGCGCATGGGGAGGTAGGCGGCTGCGTGTGCCCAGTACTCGAAGGCCTCGCCGCGCGCGACGAGCCGGTTCCAGTGCGTCGAGGCGAAGGCGTCGGCGCGGGCGTCGACGATGTGCTCGTGGGCGCGGCGGACGACGGAGATGGTGTCGACCTGAACGTAGCCGAGATGTTCGAGTACGCGCAGACCCGCCGCCGCGCCGCGGCCGAAACCCTTCGTGCGATGCAGCCCGGCGGCAGCGACGGCGATGCGTCGGAGCGTCCGGGTGGGCACGGCGAGGGGCGTCACGGCGTCCGGCCCCCGGGCCACTGACGGGTTTGCCGAGCGGCGGGCCGTGGACGCAGAATCAGGCGATCATCCGACCGGAACCCTGCACCATGTCGACGCACCCTGGGCATCGCCTGTTCTTCCCCTTCCTCGCACTGCTGATGGTCATCGCACCGCTCGGCGCCGGCGCTTCCACACCGGAGCCGGTCCGCGGCGAGCGGGGCGCCGTCGCGTCCCGGTCGATGATCGCATCGCAGGTCGGCGTCGACATCATGCGCGCGGGCGGCAACGCCATCGACGCCGCCGTCGCCACGGGCTTCGCGCTCGCCGTCACCTGGCCCTCCGCCGGCAACCTCGGCGGCGGCGGCTTCATGGTCATCCACCTCGCCGACGGCACCGTCGTCACCAACGATCATCGCGAGATGGCCCCGCTCGCCGCCACGCGCACCATGTATCAGGACGAGGACGGCACGGTCATCGAGGGACTGTCCACGCACTCGCACCTCGCCGTGGGCGTGCCGGGTTCCGTCGCGGGCATGCTCGACGCCCTCGAGCGCTACGGGAAGCTCGACCGGCGCACGGTCATCGAACCGGCGATCCGCCTCGCCCGTGACGGTTTCCCGCTGAGCTACGACCACGCCCGGGACTTCCGCCGCGCGCTGCCGCGCATGGAACCCTATCCCGCGAGCATGGCGCAGTTCACGAAGGACGGTGAGCCCTACGAGCCTGGCGAGCTGTTCCGCCAGCCCGATCTCGCGCGCACCCTCGAGCGCATCGCCGAGGACGGCAAGGCCGGCTTCTACGCCGGCGAGACGGCTGACCTCATCGTCGCGTAGATGGCGCGGGGCGGCGGCATCATCACGCACGAGGATCTGGCCGGCTACGAGTCCGCCTGGCGTGATCCGATCCGCGGCGAGTACCGGGGTCACGAGATCTGGAGCATGCCGCCGCCGTCCTCGGGCGGCGTGCTGCTCGTCCAGATGCTCAACATGCTCGAGCCCCATGACGTCGGCGCGCTCGGCTACGGCTCGGCGGCGCGCACGCACCTGATGATCGAGGCGGAGCGCCGGGCCTACGCCGACCGCGCCGTGCACCTCGGTGATTCGGACTTCTACCCCGTGCCCTTCGACATGCTCCTCGATCCGGCCTACGCACGGCACCGCATGGCCGACTTCGACCCCGCACGGGCGACGCCGAGCGCCGAGGTCGGCGCCGGCGAGTGGCCCGTGGAGAGCCCCGACACGACGCATCTGTCGACCATGGACGCGGCCGGCAACGCCGTGGCCTACACGACCACGCTGAACCTCTCCTACGGCACCAAGATCGTCGTCGAGGGGGCCGGCTTCCTGCTCAACAACGAGATGGACGACTTCTCCTCCAAGGAAGGCGTGCCGAATGCCTACGGTCTCCTCGGCGCGGAGGCCAACGCCATCCAGCCCGGCAAGCGCATGCTCAGCTCCATGACGCCGACCATCGTCACGAAGGACGGCGAGCCCTGGCTCGTGACCGGTTCACCCGGTGGTTCGACGATCATCACGACCACACTGCAGGTGGTGGTGAACGGCATCGACCACGAGATGAGCGTGAACGACGCCGTGGGTCGGCCGCGCTTCCACCATCAGTGGCAGCCGGAGCGGGTGGTCTACGAGCCCCTCGGGCTGTCGCCGGACACGCTGGCGATCCTCGAGTCCATGGGCCACGAGCTGGTGCCCACCCCCTGGGGCGGCGGCATCGGCGACGCGAACTCCATCGAGCGCGTGGACGGGGAGATCCGGGCCATGAGTGATCCACGCAACGCGGGTGGTGCCGCCGCGTTCTGACGAGCGACGAGACACGGATACCTGGGAAGGAGTCGAACCGTGGACGAGGAATTCTGGCTGGACCGGTGGAAGCACGACCGCATCGGCTTTCACCAGGAGGACGTGAACCGGGCGCTGATGGAACACGCGCCGGAGATGCCCTGGCCCGACGGCGGGCGCATCTTCGTGCCGCTCTGCGGCAAGTCCGAGGACATGGTCTGGCTGCGCGATCACGGTCAGCACGTGGTCGGCGTGGAGCTCTCCGCCATCGCCTGCCGCGCCTTCTTCGACGAGCACGACGAGGAATACGAGCTTCGCGACGCAGGGCGCCATCGTCTCTACGTCGGCGACGAGCTCGAGATCTTCTGCGGCGACTTCTTCGCACTCGAGCCGGATCGTATCGGCGCCGTGGACGGCGTCTACGACCGGGCCGCCCTGGTCGCCCTGCCGCCGGAGATGCGGCCGCGCTATGCCGAGCACATGGCGCGGCTCGTCCCGCCCGGCGTCGCGGTGCTCATGCAGACCATGGAATACGAACAGGACGACATGGCCGGTCCGCCCTTCAGCGTCCACGAGGACGAGGTGCGGCGCCTCTACGAAGCCGCCTTCGAGATCGAGGAGATCGAGGCCGGCGAGTGGGAGGACGCGCCGCCGAAGTTCGCCGAGCGCGGGCTCGCGCGCCTGCGCGAATGCTGCTGGCAGCTCATCAGGAAGGAGGACTGAGCACCTTGGAGACCATTGCCGTCCCGGAACCCGCCATCGCCGACGTCGGCGGGGCCCGTCTCGCCTGGTCCGAGTTCGGCGGCGGCGAGCCGCTGCTGCTGATCAGGGGCCTCGGCACGCAGATGATCGAATGGCCACGCGCCTACGTGGACCGCTTCGTCGCAGCGGGCCACCGGGTGATCGTCTTCGACAATCGTGACTGCGGCCTGTCGTCCGATCACGCCGACGAGGACTACACGGTCGAGGCCATGGCGGGCGACTGCGTCGGCCTTCTCGATCACCTCGGCATCGAGCGGGCGCGGGCCTTCGGCATCTCCATGGGCGGCATGATCGTCCAGCACCTCGCCATCGGAGCCGGGGAACGCTTCTCGAAGCTGGTCTCGGTCATGTCGAGTACCGGCGATCCGGCTCTGCCGCGTCCGGCGCCCGAGATCCTCGCGGCCCTCACGGCGCCGGTCCCGGGGGGCTTCGAGGCGGCGGTCGAGCAGAACGCAGCGCATCGCGCGCTGTTCGGATCGCCGGCCTGGCCGCTCGACGAGGACGTGCGGCGCGCACTCGCGCGGCGCGCGCTGGAGCGCGCCTGGCGGCCGGATGGCGTGGCGCGACAGTACCAGGCGATCCTCGCCGACGGCTCGCGTCGCAGCCGGCTCGCCGGCACGAGTACACCGATGCTGGTGATCCACGGTGCGGCCGACCCGCTCGTCCCGCTCGCGGGGGGCGAGGACACGGCGGCCTGCGCACCGGGCGCGGAGCTCGAGGTGATCGAGGGCATGGGCCATGATCTGCCCGAGGCCCTGGCGCCGCGCATCGTCGATCGCGTCTGCGCCTTCTTCTCGGCCTGATTCAGCCGGGCGCGGGTTCCCGCGCGTCGCTTGGCGCGCTGGCGCCGCGGGCGGCCACGAGGTGGTTGGCGCCGCGCTCCGTGAGCCAGGCCGAAGCGAGCCGCTCGCTCGCATCGCGGCGCTCGATCGTGTTCATGTGCCAGAACTCGCCCTGCAGCCGCTCCCGGTCGATGTCGAGCAGCACGTAGCCGTGCGTGATCAGTTCCACGTAGCGCATGTGCGGATGTCCGGCGAGGGCCTCCCGCGCGCGGGCGTCGGCCTCCTCTGCCTTCGCCACGCCCGGTGAGGTCACGGAGGGCGTGACGAACTCCACGGCGAGGGCACCACGGCCCGTGGTGGCGTCGTAGCCGGCACCGAAGGGATCCGGCGCCAGGTCCATGGCCCAGGAGGAGTGGATGTCGCCGGTGAGCACGGCGACGTCGTCGATGCCGTTCGCCGCGAGATGACCGAGGACCCGGGCCCG
>JAZBPO010000439.1:0-2621 GCA_036351675.1 Pseudomonadales bacterium | reverse complement strand
GGCGTGCATGACCGGGACCTCCTCGCCGGCCCGGTTCGTCTGCCTCGCCGTGGAGGCGTAGGACAGGCCCGACGCCTCCTTCACGGGCAGGCCGTCCATGTCGGCCCGGATGAGCAGGGTCGGCCCGTCGCCGTTCTCGATCACGCCCACGAGGCCCGTGCCGCCCACCCCATCCGTGACCTCCACGCCGAGCGCACGCAGCTCCTGCGCGAGGCGTGCAGCCGTGCGCGTCTCCAGGTGACTGAGTTCCGGATTGCGATGGAACCAGACGAACAGCTCCGCGAGATGGTCGTCGTAGTAGGCCCGGACCTCCTCGCCCCAGGGCGTCTCGGCGGCCCCGACCGGCTGCGCGAGCAGGAGCAGGGCGAGTGGCGCGGCGAAGCGACGCACACGGGACTGCAGGGCGCTCATGGAGGTCTCCTCTCGGGCGGGGCGGGAAGATTAGCAGAGCGGATGCCGGACCCGCTCTTCACGTTCGCTGGACGCGCCGGCGAGGCATACTCCGCGCTGGTACAGCCCCTGGAGAACCATCGATGAACGACGCAGAGCGCCAGGCGAAGGCCGTCAGAGAGGCCTGGATCGGTATCGGGGCGGCGGTCCTGGTCGGGGCCCTCGTGGCCCTCGCAGGCAGCCAGGGCAGCGCCGCGGTCGCCGGCGTCCCGGCCTTCGCGCTCGCAGCGATGCTCGCCTACGGCGTGAACTGGATCGTCTTCGTGCCGTCCTTCCTCGCACGCACCGAGCACTACTTCGATCTCACCGGCTCGCTCACCTACATCACCGTGGCGCTCGGCTCCGCCGTGCTGGCCGGCGCCGACGCACGGGGCTGGCTCATCGCCGCGCTCGTCACCGTCTGGGCCCTACGGCTCGGATCCTTCCTGTTCGTGCGCGTGAAGCAGGACGGCCGGGACGGCCGCTTCGATGAACTCAAGATCTCCTTCCCGCGCTTCCTCATGGTCTGGACGCTGCAGGGGCTGTGGGTGACGCTGACCCTCGCGGCCGGCATGGCGGCGATCACGAGCACCGAACGCGCGCCGCTCGGCGTGCTGGCGTGGATCGGTGTCACCATCTGGGCCTTCGGATTCGCCGTCGAGGCCGTGGCCGATGCACAGAAGCGCGCCTTCAGGAAGCGTCAGGATCGCGACAAGGACTTCATCACGGACGGCCTCTGGGCGTGGTCACGGCATCCGAACTACTTCGGCGAGATCGTGCTCTGGGTCGGCATCGCACTGATCGCCGCCGAAGTGCTCTCGGGCTGGCAGTGGGTGACCATGATCTCGCCGGTCTTCGTGTACGTGCTGCTGACCCGGATCAGCGGCGTGCCCATGCTGGAGGCACGGGGCAAGAAGCGCTGGGGCGAGGACCCGGAGTACCGGGCCTATCGCGAGAACGTCCCCGTGCTCTGGCCGAAGCCGCCGCGGACCGCCTGACCACCGGCACGGGTCCGGCCGGGCATGGATCCCGGCCGGGGACGGCGCGCGGTCACCGACCCTTCCACTCCGGTGCACGTTTCTCGACGAAGGCCTTGGGGCCCTCGGCGAAGTCCTCGGTCTTCGCCACCACGCCGAACGCCGCGCCACTCGCCTTCCACAGCGTCGCGTCGTCCTGCTCGAAGGCGCCGAGGGCGACCTTGCGCGACTCGCGCACGGCGACCGGCGCGTTCGCGCAGATCCGTTCGGCGAGCTTCATGGCCTCGTCCACGACCTGATCGGACGCCACCATGGCGTTGATCATGCCCAGTTCGAGGGCCCGGGCAGCGGGAATCGGATCACCCGTCATGATCATCTCGAGCGCCGTGGCGCGACCGATGGCCCGCGGCAGACGGAACAGACCGCCGGCTGCCGCGACGAGCGACCGCTTGACTTCCGGCAGGCCGAACACCGTTTCCTCGGCGGCGACGACGAGATCGCAGGCGAGGGCGATCTCGCAGCCACCGGCGACGGCGGTGCCCGGGATCGCGGCGATCAGCGGCTTCTCTCGTTCCCTGCTCACGATGCCGGCGAAGCCACCGCGTTTCGTGGACAAGGCCGCGCCGTTGCCCGCCGCGATCTCCTTCAGGTCCGCTCCGGCGCAGAACACGGGGCCGTTGGCGGTGATCACGCCCACCCAGAGCTCGGGATCGTTCTCCAGCTCGTCCAGGGCCTGTTCCATGCCCGTGGCGACGGCGCCGTTGACGGCATTGCGTGCTTCCGGACGGTTCAGCGTGATGAGGCCGACCCGGCCCCGGCGTTCGAATTCGACCACCATCGGTGTTCTCCCTGACTGCATGGCGAGCGGAGAGTCCGGCAATCGCGCCGCGGCGGCAAGCGGGCCCCCGGCAGACCGAAGGCCGCCATCGGGTTAGGCTCTCGCCGCCGCGTCCAGCCTCTGGAGACCACCCATGCGCTACACCCGCATCGCCGTCGAACGCCACGGTCCCGTCGGTCACGTCCGCTTCGACGTCCCGGACGAGTACAACCGCCTGCCCCCGGCGTTCTGGCAGGAGCTCCCGCGGGCCCTCGCGGAACTCGACGCGACCGGCGACGTGCGCGTGCTGGTGATCTCGTCCACGGGCAAGCACTTCACGGCGGGCATGGACATCGGCGTGTTCACGAACCGCGACACACAGCCCCGGGACCCCGGCC
>JAZBPO010000438.1:0-27565 GCA_036351675.1 Pseudomonadales bacterium | reverse complement strand
GCGCGGATGCGCACGATCTTCGCCGGCCGGGCGACGGCCGCGAGCGCCACGCGTCCGCTCGCGACGAGGCCGGCAGCGGCACCGGCCAGCGTCGGCTCGACCATGCGCGGAAAGACGTTGTTCGTGCCGGTGGAGACCGGTACCAGTGGCGCTTCCGTCCAGCAGCGCGCGACACAGCGGCTGGTGCCGTCACCGCCGAGGACGACGAGCGCATCGACGCCCCGTGCGCGCATCGCCGCCACCGCATGTGCCGTGTCGGCCTCGCCGTTGGAGAGGCCGGAGGCCTCCATCACATCGACGTCGGCAGCGAATTCCATGGACTCGACGGCACCGGTGCTGATGCGGAAGGGCTCCTCGTGCACGAGGAGTCGCGCGACGCCCGCGGCATCCGCGCCGGCGGCGATCCGCGCCACCGCATCGCGCTTCGCCTGATGGGTGACCTCCGAGGCGCGCGCCGCGAGCCGGCGCACGTCCCGGCCGGCCATGGGATTCGCGATGATGCCGACGCAGCCGCGCCGCGCCTCTGTCTGCACGTTCAGATCCAAGCCTCCCCGGCGGGGACGGGACACGGAGCCGTTGCTCCCGACGCCCGCCCATCGCGATGCCTCGAAGACTAACCTAGCGGCGTCCACGGGCGAGGAGTGCGGGCGCGGCAAAGGCGAGCGTGCCGTCCGCCCCCAGGAAGCGGCCGAGGGCCTGTTCCGACGCAGCGTGGACCGCCGCGACCTGCACCTCCTCGAGCACCACGCCCATCAGCGGCAGCCAGCCACGGACTTCCGCGTCGACCAGCGCATGGAGACTCGGGAAACGCGCCCGCCCGGGCGTCTGCACGACCTCGACCTCGCCGGCCCCTGCCGAACGCAGCATTCGACCGAAGGTGTCGACGTCACCGAGCGCGAAGGGCGCGCGCAGGGCATCGGCCGCGGCCGCACCGGCGATACGATCCAGCACTGCAACCAGCTCAGGGTAGACCTCCGTGCGCTCGAGCGACGCCCAGACCGCGAGGCCGAGCCGGCCACCGGGGCGCAGCACGCGCAGCATCTCCAGGAGCGCCGCCTGCGGGTCGGGGAAGTACATGAGGCCGAACTGACTGAGGACGGCGTCGAAGGTGCTTTCGTTCCAGGGCAGCGCCTCGGCGCGACCCTGACGCCACTCGACCGTGGCATCGGCGCGCCGCGCCAGCGCGAGCATGCCGGCGTCGAGATCGAGGCCTGCGACCTGGCCACGAGGACCGACGCGTCCGGCCGCCGCTCGCGCCAGCACGCCCGTGCCGCAGGCGACGTCGAGTACGCGATCCCCCGGACGGATCCGCGCCGCCTCGAGCAACCTCGGGGGCCATTGCGCGAAGAGTGCCGGGACGAGCAGCGCTTCGTAGGCGCGCGCCGCCTCGATCTGCTCGCCGGAGGCGGCGTCGCTCAAGCTTCCTCGCCCTCGCCGGCGTCGCCTTCCGGCTCGACGGGCGCGACGTAGTCCGGTTCCGGGCCGCCGAACAGATGATGCTCGAGCGAGGCCCGGGCATGGCAGTCGTCGAGACCCGGGACCGCAGCGGCCTGCGGTGTGAGCGGCGCGAGCGTGAAGCGCGTGGGAGGTGTCGGTGTCACGGAGGCCTCGGCTCGGGTCGGCGAACGCAGGACACCTCACTCCTCGACGAGCCCACGCGCAAGTCCGCCTGCGAACTCCCCTCCCGAGGAATGGGTTGCACGGGCCGCCGGCGCACCGCAGTCTGCGATCGGGGCCGCTGTTTCCATCGGGGAGGAAATGAGTGCGCAAGCTCGCTTCGCTGTCGTGCCTGGTCGTGTTCTGCCTCGCGGCCTGTTCCGAGGATCCTGCCAACGGGTCCGCGACGCCGGGCGGCTCGGCGCCGCCCGCGACCGACACCCTGACCATCGGCATCAGTCAGTACCCGGCCACGCTGCACCCGATCATCGATTCCATGGTGGCCAAGTCCTACGTCCTCGGCATGGCGAGCCGCGGCATCGTCCGCTTCGATCACGACTGGGAAGTCGCCTGCAGCCTCTGCACGGAACTGCCGACGCTGGAGAACGGCGCCGCGGAGATGGTGCTCCTCGAGGACGGCACGGAAGGCATGAAGGTCGCCTGGGAACTCCAGGACGGCATGCGCTGGGCTGACGGCGAGCCGGTGACCACCGCCGACTTCCATCTCACCTGGGAGATCGGCCGGCACCCGGCCGTGGGGGCCCTCGGCTCGGAGTTCTGGCGCACGATCCAGCGCATCGAGATCGTCGACGATCGGCACATGGTCCTCTATCTGGACCGACGCGTGGCGGGCTACAACGCGGGCTGGATCCTGTACCCGACGCCGGAGCATCTCGAGCGCGCAGTCTTCGAGGCCGATCCCGCCGAGTACCGGAATCGGACCCTCTACCAGACGGATCCGGCGACGCCGGGCCTCTGGATGGGGCCCTATCGCGTGACCGAGGTGACCCGCGGCACGTCTCTCGCACTCGAGAAGAACCCCCACTGGCACGGCCGACCCGCCCACTTCGACCGCATCGTCGTCCGCACCATCGAGCGCACGACGACCCTGGAGGCGAACCTCCTCTCCGGGACCATCGACATGATCGCCGGCGAGCTCGGCGTCGAACTCGATCAGGCGCTCGCCTTCCGCAAGCGCCACGGCGACCGCTACCAGATGCTGTTCCAGCCGGGCCTGCTCTACGAGCACATCGACGTCGACCTCGACAATCCGATCCTCGCCGACGTCCGCGTCCGCCGCGCCCTGCTCCACGCCGCGAATCGCGCCGGCCTCGTCGAGGAGCTGTTCGGCGGCGAGCAGATCGTCGCCGACACCTTCGTGCATCCCATGGATTCGCCCTACACGCGGGAGGGCGTCGCGACCTATCCCTACGACCCGGAACGCGCTGCCGCTCTGCTCGACGAAGCGGGCTGGACCCTGTCCGACGACGGCATTCGGCGCGACGCCTCCGGCGCGCCCCTGCAGCTGAAGCTCATGACCACCGCGGGCAACAAGTCCCGCGAGATGGTGGAGCAGGTGCTCCAGAGCCAGTGGCGCGACGCCGGGATCGACGCGCGCATCGAGAACGAGAATGCCCGCGTGTTCTTCGGTCAGACCCTCGACCGCCGGGAATTCGGCGGCCTCGCGATGTTCGCCTGGGCGAGCGCGCCGGAGCCGGTGCCGCGCACGATCCTGCACTCCTCGCAGATCCCTTCGGAGGCGAACAGCTGGTCCGGACAGAACTACACGGGCTTCTCCGATCCGGAGGTCGACGCGCTCATCGTCACGCTCGAGGAGGAGCTGGACGCCGAGGCGCGGCTCGGGCCCTGGCAGCGCCTGCAGCAGATCTATGCCGAACAGTTGCCGGTGCTGCCGCTCTTCTTCCGCACCGACGTCTACATCCTGCCGCAGTGGCTCGAGGGCGTGCGTCCGACCGGCCACATCATGACCTCCACGCAGTGGATCGAGGACTGGGCCCGCAGCGAGTGACGACACCACTGCTGTCCGCACGGGCACTCTCCGTCGGCTTCGAGAGTGACGGCCACGGCTCCGCCGTCACGCCCGTACTGGAGTCCGTGTCCTTCGACATCGCCCGCGGTCGCACCCTCGCGCTCGTGGGCGAGAGCGGCTGCGGCAAGTCCGTGACCGCCTTCGCGCTCATGGGGCTGCTCCCGCCCCAGGCGCGGGTCAGCGGCGACGGGGTCGACTTCGAGGGCCGGGATCTGCTGACGCTCCCGCCCGACGACCTCGCGGCGCTGCGCGGCGATCGCCTCGCCATGATCTTCCAGGAACCCATGAGCGCCCTGAATCCGGTGTTCACCGTGGGCTGGCAGATCGTCGAGGCGCTGCGCCTGCACCGTGATCTCGACGCCAGCGCAGCGCGAGACGCCGCCGAGGCGGCGCTCGCGGCGGTTGGGATCCCGGATCCGGCTGCGCGCCTCTCCGACTATCCGCACCAGCTCTCGGGCGGCATGCGCCAGCGCGTCATGATCGCCATGGCCATTGCCTGCGAACCGGACCTGCTGATCGCGGACGAACCCACGACGGCGCTCGACGTGACGATCCAGGCCCAGATCGTCGATCTGCTGCTGGAGCTCCAGGGGCGCCTCGACAGCGCCATGCTGTTCATCAGCCACGACTTCGGCGTCGTCTCGCACGTCGCCGACGACGTCGCCGTCATGTACGCCGGACGCATCGTCGAACAGGGCAGCGCGGCCGCCGTCATCGAGGACGCGCGCCACCCCTACACGCGCGCCCTGCTGGCGACGACGCCCCGCATCGACACCCTCGTGGAGACGCTACCGGCGATTCCCGGGCGCGTCCCCGCGCCGGAGGAACGCACGGGCGGCTGCGGCTTCGCGCCGCGCTGCACGCTCGTCACGGATCGCTGCCGCGCGGAGCGCCCGGTCCTGCGGCCGGCCGGCGCGGACGATCATCGGGTCGCCTGCCACGAGGTGCACGATGACTGAGGCGCTGGTGACCGCCCGCGCGCTGCGACAGACCTTCCGCGCGGCCCGCGGCGCCGAGGTGAGTGCCGTCGACGGCGTCGACCTCGACATCGAGGCGGGGCGCACCCTCGCCCTCGTCGGCGAGAGCGGCTGCGGCAAGACGACGCTCGGCCGCATGCTCGCGCTGCTGCGGCCGCCCACGTCGGGCAGCCTGCGCATCGCCGGCGAGGAGACGACGACGCTCTCGCGTCGCGGCCTGCGCGCCCAGCGGCGCCAGGTGCAGATGGTGTTCCAGGACCCCGTCGCCGCGCTCAATCCGCGCCATCCCGTCGAAGCGATCCTCTCGGAGCCGCTCGAGAATCACGTCCCCGGCCCGCGCGCCGCCCATCGCGCCCGCATCGTCGAGCTGCTCGAGGCCGTGGGTCTCTCGGAGCGCGATCTGCGTCGCTACCCGCACGAGTTCAGTGGCGGTCAGCGTCAGCGCATCACCCTGGCCCGCGCCCTGGTCCTGCAGCCGGCCTTCGTCGTCGCCGACGAACCGGTCTCGGCCCTCGACGTGTCCGTGCAGAGCCAGATCCTGAACCTGCTCGTGACGCTCCGGGAGCGCTTCGGCCTCACCTACCTGTTCATCAGCCACGACC
This sequence comes from Pseudomonadales bacterium, assembly GCA_036351675.1. Taxonomy (GTDB): domain Bacteria; phylum Pseudomonadota; class Gammaproteobacteria; order Pseudomonadales; family Azotimanducaceae; genus JAZBPO01. The sequence goes on along the minus strand of JAZBPO010000438.1, from coordinate 22,499 downwards.
TCGCCGTGGTGCACCACATCGCCGACGAAGTGGCCGTGATGTACCTCGGCCGCATCGTCGAGCGGGCGCCGCGGGCAGTGCTCTACGACGCGCCCGCACATCCCTACACGAAGGCGCTGCTCGCCTCGGTCCCGCGTATCCGCGCCGGCAAGCGCCGCCTCGGCCGGGTGCTCGACGGCGATCCGCCGTCCCCGCTGGCGCCGCCGCCGGGCTGCCGCTTCCATCCGCGCTGTCCGCACGCCACGGAACGCTGCCGCAGCGAGGTGCCCCGACTGCGTTCCACGGAGAGCGGCGGCGTCGTCGCCTGCCACAACGCGGAACAGATCGCGTGATCCGCTACGTACTCGGACGGGGCCTGCAGGCCATCGTCGTGCTAGCGGTCATGTCCTTCGTGATCTACGGGCTCATCGGACTCATGCCCGGTGATCCGATCGATCTCATGATCAGCTCCGATCCGAACATGACGCCCGCCGATGCCGAGCGCCTGCGCGCGCTCTACGGCCTCGACAGGCCCATCGTCGAGCGCTACGGCAACTGGGCGCGCGCGGCGCTCTCCGGTGATCTGGGCTACTCGCGTCTCTACGGGGCGCCCGTCCTCGAGGTCATGGGCCCCGCGCTCGGGAACTCGCTGCAGCTGCTCGCGACGGCGCTGCTCCTGTCCGTCGCCATCGCCGTTCCGCTCGGCGCGCTCGCCGCGGCACGGCCGCGCACGACCTTCGACTACACGGTCAACCTGTTCGCCTTCGCCGGCATCTCCATGCCTCAGTTCTGGCTCGGGCTGCTGCTCATGCTGCTGTTCGCCGTGCAGCTCGGCTGGCTGCCTGCAGGGGGCATGGCGCCGGCCGGCGCCGGCCTCGGCGAACAGCTCCGCTATCTGGCGCTGCCGGTCGCGACCCTGACCATTTCCGCCGTGGGGGGCCACGCCCGCTACGTGCGCGCGGCGATGGTGGAGACGCTGCGCCAGGACTACGTACGCACGGCGCGGGCGAAGGGCGCGAGCCGGGCGCGCGTGCTCTGGCTCCACGCCCTGCGCAACGCCATGATCCCCTTCGTCACGATCCTCGCCCTCGACTTCGGCTTCCTCTTCTCCGGGGCGCTCATCACGGAGACGATCTTCGCCTGGCCCGGCATGGGCAAGCTCATCTTCGACGCCATCCTCGGCAACGACTACAACCTCGCCCTCGTGGCGCTGCTGTTCGCGACGGCGCTGGTGCTCACGGCCAATCTCCTCGCCGATCTCGCCTACGGCTGGCTCGACCCGCGCATCGTCGTGGCAGGGGGCGCGCGATGAATCCGAATGCGCCGCTCGCGCTGGCGCTGCGGCGGTTCCGCCGCCATCGCCTGGCCATGGCGAGCTTCGGCCTCCTCCTGGTGCTGCTGCTGCTGGTCCTGGCGGCGGGCCTGCTGGAAACCCTGCTGGACCTCGACGGCACGACCGTCGATCTCGGCAACCGCATGGCGCCGCCGGACGCCGCGCACCCGCTCGGGACGGACGAACTCGGGCGCGACGTGCTCGCGCGGCTGCTCTTCGGCGGACGCGTCTCGCTCTTCGTGGGACTCACGGCGGCCCTGGTCGCCGCATCCATCGGCACCGTGATCGGGCTCGTCGCCGGCTACTTCGGCGGCCGCCTCGACGCCCTGCTCATGCGCCTGACGGACAGCGTGCTCGCGCTGCCGGCCCTGCCGCTGCTGATCGTCCTCGCCGCCGTCGACCTCGAGCGCATCCTGCCCGCGGACCTCGCCGCCTCGGAGAACGTGAGCTTCCTGCGCATCGTGCTCATCGTGGCGGCCCTCGGCTGGACCGGCGTCGCCCGTCTCGTCCGGGGGGCGACGCTCACGCTGCGGGAACGCGACTTCGTGCTCGCCGCCGTGGGCTCCGGCTCGAGCGACCTGCGCATCATGTTCCGCCACATCCTCCCCAACCTGCTCTCGCCGATCATCGTCGCCGCCACCCTGTCCGTGGGCAACGTGATCCTGCTGGAGTCGGTGCTCAGTTTCCTCGGCCTGGGCATCCAGCCCCCCATGGCGAGCTGGGGCAGCATGCTCACCAACGCCCAGGAGACGATCTGGGAGGCGCCCGCACTGGCTGTCTGGCCGGGCCTGGCGATCTTCCTGACCGTCATGAGCTTCAACTTCCTCGGCGACGGCCTCCAGGACGCCTTCGATCCGAAGGCGGAGTTCTAGGCGTCGAGCCGACGCGCGCCGGAGGGCGCACTCAGGACTTGAAGGAGGTGACCCGCGAGGGATCCCGGATGTTGAAGAAAGTCAGGATCCGGTCCGCGATGGAGCTCGAGTCCGGCTCGTCCTCGACGCGGTCCGCTTCGCGCTGCGCGGAGTTGTGCCGGGCGCGTTCCGCGATGATGCGCCCGAGGGACTCGGCGATCCCCGGGCGCGCCTGCATGATGCGCTGCATGGCCTGCTTGTCGATCTCGAACAGCACGGAGTCGATCCGCGCCGTCACGGTGGCGCCACGCGGCGCCCCCGTGAGGAGCGAGAGTTCGCCGAAGAAGCTCCCCGGAACCAGGTGAGCGACCGTGAGGGGGCCGTCGCCGGCGTCGATCGCGACTTCCATCAGGCCCTCCTTGAGCACGAAGAGCGAGTGGCCATCGTCTCCCTGCCTGACGACTTCGTCACCGGTGAGCACCAGGCGCTCGACCATCGACTCCTGCAGCTGCAGCAGCTCGCTCTCCGAGAGCTCGCGGAAGATGTCCACGCCGGCGAGAAACCGATGGAGCGCGCCGTCCGCCGGTCCATGCTGCTGGAGCTGCAGTTGCTCGGAGGGCACGGAGAGCCCTGCGTAGTGCATGTTCCGAACCACGGCCTTCTGCACACGGTAGCGCAGCCGCGACATCTGATCGTAGTCGGGAACCCAGTAGCGCACCTGCCAGAGCGTCCCATGCTCGTTGAACGCCTCGATGCGCACCTCGGCCGGCTTGCCGACCTGCGCGATCTCGGGAATCTGCTCGACCGCAGACAACAGCACCCGCTCCGCCTGCCAGGCAGTCACCTCCTTCCCGAGCAGGATGTCGAACTGGTCGCGCCAGGCCCGTTCGGGCTTCGAGTAGTTCTTGAAGGTGGATGTCGCGAGCTGCGAGTTCGGAAGGATGACGCTGATCTCCTCGCGCGTGAGCAGTCGCGTGCTGCGCCAGTTCATCTCGGTCACACGGCCGACCGTGCCGTCCGCGACCTGCAGCCAGTCACCGATGGAGAAGGGGCGCTCGATGCCCAGCGCGATCCCCGTGAAGAGATCCGAGATCATGTTCCGCAGAGCGAAACCGACGATGGCGATGAACACGCTCGAGGTCGTGAGCACACCGCTCAGAGGCACGCCGAAGACCACCACCAGCACGATGCAGATGCCGGTCAGGGTGAACAGCGCACCGGCGAGCTGCACCAGCAGCCTCGGCATCGGAATGCCGGTCATGCGCGGCACGAGCCCATCCCAGAGCAGGACGCGCAGCGCGTAGTGAATCGACAGGCAGAGACCGAGCCAGAAACCGGACCGGACGACGAGCGCCCAGGCCCCCGGCACAGCGTCAGCGCCAAGGTAGCAGAGCGTCGTCACCAGGGTGGAGAACACGAGACCGATCATCAGGACGGGTCGGCGTCCGGTTTCAAGCAGCAGCCATGATAGCCCGCCGAGGGCGCGGACTCGCGGCTCAGGCGACCGCTCGCATGCCCTCGGGCACGATGCCGTAGCGCGGCCGCAGCTCCGCGAGCGGTGCCTCGAAGAGCGTCTCCCAGCGTTCGAACTGCAGGTTCGCGACGCTGCGGCCGAAGCGCCAGCCGGAGGAGATCGCGTCCATCACGGGCACGATCGCCTCGGGCCGCAGGAAGGTCATGTTCGCCGTGGTCGTCGCCATCCACATGCCGAAGTAGGGGAACTGCATCTGCGCGAGGCAGAACGCCTGCAGCGCGAGTTCGTCGAGCGCCGACGGCGTGTATCCCGTGATCACGTGCAGGATGTCGTGGATCTGGAAACCGCGGGTTATCACGTACTTCAGGTCGTCGGGCATGCGGTCGAGCTGGCCCGAGGCGAGCATGTGCTCGTGCAGCTTCCCGTAGTTGGCAGCGAGGTTCGACTCGAGACCGTTCTCGGTCAGGAACCGGTGGTAGGCGCGCCCGACGGAACCCTCGGGCAGAGCGGCCAGCTGCTCTAGCGTGACCGGTGCCGCGAGATGACGCGCAGCGAGGAACGCCGTACCGCCCAGCATCTCCCGCAGCGCGCGGTGATAGCCCTCGATCGTCGACTGCGGCGCATGCTCCCACCACTCGTTGAACAGGAAGTGCACCCCATGGTCCGACGAGTCGTTGAAGGTGCGCACCATGTTCTCGACGAACGCCGGATGCAGTGTGGGCTTGCCCTCGGGCGCCGTTGCCGCTGTGCGCATGCTCGCTCTCCCCGATCGTGGCCCGCGGTCACTGCGCCGGGCTTTCCGGAAGGGTAGCCGACCTCACGGACCCAGACGAAGCACGTGCGATCGTGCAGCGGCCAGCGAGCCTTCGCTCCCTGCCGCTGCTAAGGTTCCGCGACGTTCGGGCGGGGCGCCGCGTGGGAGGCAGGAACCGGCATGGTCGCAGGTACGCAGGAAGAAGCCGCATCGGGCCGTTTGACGCGCATCCTCGACCGCATCGAACGTATCGGCAATCGCCTCCCGCATCCGGCCCTGCTGTTCGCCTGGATGGCCCTGGGCGTCGTCCTGCTCTCGGCGCTCGCGGCGTTCCTCGGGCTCTCCGCCGTCCACCCCGTGACCGGCGAGACGATCACCGCCGTGAACCTGCTCTCCGGCGACGGCCTGCGGCGGATGCTCTCGGGAACCGTCGCGAACTTCACGGGCTTCGCGCCCCTCGGCACGGTCCTCGTCGCCATGCTCGGCATCGGCGTCGCCGAACGCTCCGGTCTCATCGACGCGCTGCTCCGGCGCCTCGTGCTCGCGGCGCCGGCGGGCGCGCTCACCTTCTTCGTGGTCCTGGCCGGCGTGCTCTCCTCCCTCGCGGCCGACTCCGGCTACGTCGTACTCATCCCCCTCGCCGCGCTGGTCTTCCAGGCTGCCGGGCGCCACCCGCTCGCGGGCATCGCCGCTGCCTTCGCCGGCGTGTCCGCGGGCTTCTCCGCGAACCTGCTGATCGGCCCCCTCGACGCGATCCTCGCGGGTCTGTCGACGGAGGCCGTGGCGCTCGTGGATGCCGGCTACGAGGTCACGGCGGCAGGGAACTGGTGGTTCATCATCGTCTCCACCTTCCTCATCGCCGCGACCGCGGCGCTCGTCACGGACCGCGTCACGGAGCCGCGGCTCGGATCGGAGGCGCCGGGAGCGGAGGTCGAGACGCCGGCGCGCCCCGACGAGGCCGCCGAGGGGGCGGGACTGCGCGCCGCGGCCATCGCCACCCTGGTGCTCCTCGCCCTCGTGCTCTGGGCCGTCGTGCCCGAGTCGGGGGTCCTGCGGAACCCGGAGACGGGCAGCGTGCTCCGCTCGCCCTTCATCTCCGGCATCGTCGTGATCATCGCGCTCTGGGCCGCCGTCGCCGGCATCGCCTACGGCCGCCGAGCCGGAACCTTCGGTTCGAGCGCGGCCGTGATCGAGGGCATGGAGCGGACCATGGGCACCATGGCCGGCTACCTCGTACTCATGTTCTTCGCGGCGCAGTTCGTCGCCTGGTTCGGCTGGACGAAACTCGGCGTCATCCTCGCCATCAGCGGCGCCGAGGGACTGCGCGCCATCGATCCGGGCACGCTGCCGCTGCTGCTGTTCTTCATCGTGGTGACGGCGCTCATCAATCTCTTCATCGGCAGCGCCTCGGCCAAGTGGGCGATCATGGCGCCGGTCTTCGTACCCATGCTCTACCTGCTCGGCATCAGCCCCGAGTCGACGCAGATGGCCTATCGCATCGGTGATTCCGTCTCGAACATCGTCACGCCGCTCATGCCCTACTTCGCCCTCGTGGTCGCCTTCGCGCAGCAGTACGACCGGCGCGCGGGCATCGGCACGATCATCGCGACCATGATCCCCTACTCCGTGGCCCTGCTCCTCGCCTGGTCCGGGTTGCTCACGGTCTGGGTGCTGTTCGACCTTCCCCTCGGTCCGGGTGCGTCGATCTCTCTACCTACCAGCCCATGAGGGCACGGCGCCCTCGGTGCCGCTGACGGAGTAGACCCCCATGGAGCCGCCGATGCCCCTGGCCCGCGCGCGCACGCGCACGGACCGGCTGCTGGACACGATCGAGCGCGCAGGGAACCTGATTCCCCATCCGACGCTGCTGTTCGTCGCTCTCGCGGTGGCCGTGCTGGTGCTTTCGGCGCTTGCGGCGCGGGCGCGCATCGCCGTCACCCATCCGCTCTCGGGCGCCACGGTGCAGGTGGTCGACCTGCTCACCGCCGACGGACTGCGCCGCATCCTCACGAGTGCCGTCACGAACTTCACGGGCTTCGCGCCGCTCGGCGTCGTGCTCGTCGCCATGCTCGGTATCGGCGTCGCCGAACGCGCGGGCCTGATCGCGGCACTGCTCGCGCGTCTGGTGGAAGCGGCGCCCGGCCGCCTGCTGACCCTGTGCGTGGTCCTCGCCGCGGTGCTTTCGTCCATCGCCGGCGATGCGGGCATCGTCGTCCTGCCGCCGCTCGCGGCGATCACCTTCCAGGCGGCGGGGCGCCATCCGATCGCGGGCCTCATCGCCACCTACGTCGGCGTCGGCGCCGGCTTCTCCGCGAACCTACTCATCGGACCCTCCGACGCCCTGCTCGCCGGCATCTCGACGGAAGCCGTCGCCCTCGTCGACCCGGCCTACCGGGTCAACGCCGCCGGCAACTGGTGGTTCATCATCGCCTCCACGGTGCTCGTGACCCTCTTCTGCAGCTGGATCACCGAGCGCGTCACGGAACCGCGCCTGGGCCCCTGGTCGCCGACCGGGGAGCAGGGGCCCGGTGCAGAGGCCGAACCGACGGCCCGGCCGGAGGGGCGCGACCGTGGCCTGCGCGCCGCCGGCTTCGTGACGGGCCTGCTCGCCCTCCTGCTCCTGCTCGGTCTGGTGCCGACGGACGGCGTGCTGCGAGACCCCGCGACGGGCAGCGTGCTCGCTTCGCCCTTCATGAACGGCATCGTCGTCGTGATCGCGCTCTGGGCAGCGAGTGCCGGCATCGCCTACGGCTACGCGGTCGGGACCTTTCGCAGCGCGGCGGACGTCGTGGAGGGCATGGAGAGCACCATGCGCACCCTGTCCGTCTATCTGGTGCTCATCTTCTTCGCGGCCCAGTTCGTCGCCTGGTTCGACTGGACGAATCTCGGCGTCGTCCTCGCCGTGAACGGCGCGAGCACGCTCCAGAGCCTCGGCCTCGACGCCCTGCCCCTGCTCGTCGCGCTCGTGCTGCTCGTCGCCCTGATCAATCTGTTCCTCGGCAGCCAGTCCGCGAAGTGGGCGATCATGGGGCCGATCTTCGTGCCCATGTTCTTCCTGGTCGGCATCTCGCCGGAAGCGACGCAGATGGCCTATCGCATCGGCGACTCGTGCACGAACATCATCACGCCCCTGATCCCCTATCTCGGACTGGTGGTGGCGATCGCACGCCGCTACGAACCGCGGACCGGACTGGGCACGCTCATCGCCGCCATGGCGCCCTACTCCGCGGCCCTGCTCGTGACCTGGAGCGGCCTGCTCGCGCTCTGGGTGCTGCTGGATCTGCCGCTCGGGCCGGGCGCGCCGATCCAGCTGCCGGGATGACGACCACGAACGAGATCGAGACCGGCTACCCGAACGTGGGCACGGGCTGCGTCGGCATGGCCTTCGTCGACCACTCGCCCGCCGACGTGGTGATGGTGGACGGCCACGGCCGGCCCGGCGGTCACTGGAACGACGCCTGCTGCATCAACCGTCCTTCTTCTACGGTGTGGCGTCGACGCCGCTCGGTCGCGATCGCATCGACACCGCGCACCTCAGGACGACCTCACCGAGCGGCGAGGAACGGCGCCGTTGCGGCGGTACGCCTTCCTGGCGCAGCGCCCCTTGCGACCGCATCGCTTCGCAGACGTGAGGCGCCCGCCTCTGCGCGGCGCCGGTCGGCCTGCGGGCGACACACGGCAGGGCGGTGCCGACGGCAGACCGGATCGCGATGCCGGGTGTCGACCTGCCGCGCGGGCCGGCGCTTCAGCCGACCCGGAGGGCTCAGCCGGTCATGGCGTTCATGTAGGTGGAGAGGTCGAAGTAGTCGCGCCAGACGGCGATCCTGCCGTCGCGCATCTCGAACACGCCGACGCAGGGCAGGTCGACGTCGCCCTGGGTGGTCTTCGTGCGGTCCGTGCGCTCGCAGACCACCACGTCGCCCTCGGCGATCAGTGTCCGGATGTCCCAGACCGTCTCGGTCCAGGTCGCCGAGAAACCGGCGATGAACTGCTGCACGGCCTCGCGTCCGGCCACGGGCTGGGCCGGAATGTTGTGGTAGACGCCGTCGTCCGTGAAGTAGCCGGCGAGCTCCTCGGCGTCGAGACGCGACCAGGCCGCCATGAATTCGCGGATCACCGCTGCGTTGTCTGCCATCCTGCTCTCCTCCCCCTTTGTCGTACCGTCAGCCCTCGCGACGACGCTCGAGCATGATCAGCGAGAACGCGTGCGCGTTGTCGGCGTCTGCGGGAACGTGTACGCGTCGCCGTTCCTCGAAGTGCGCCTCGTCGAAGTCCGGAAACAGCGTGTCTCCCTCGAGTTCCGCATGCACCAGCGTCATGTAGAGCCGATCCGCCCGCGGCAGCGCGAGCGCGTAGAGTTCGGCGCCCCCGGCGAGCATGATCTCGTCCACCTCGTCGCGGCGGGCGATCTCCTCGCCGATCGCGATGGCCTCGTCCAGATCACGCGCCATGCGTACGCGGACGTGCTCGAAGCTCGCGGTGCGCGAGACCACGATGTTGGTGCGCCCGGGCAGCGGTTTCAGGAACGACTCGAAGGTCTTGCGCCCGACGATCACCGGCTTGCCGAGCGTCACGGCGCGGAAGTACTGCATCTCGCCCGGCAGACGCCAGGGCAGCTCGCCGTCCCGGCCGATCACGCGGTTCTCGGCCATGGCCCAGATGAGCGCCAGCGCTGGCTTTCCGAGCGTCGTCATCAGACCGCGATCGGCGCCTTGATGCCCGGGTGGCACCGATAGTTCTCGAGCGTGAAGTCCTCGTAGCGAAAGGCGAAGAGGTCCTTCACCTCCGGATTCAGGCGCATGGTCGGCAGCGGATAGGGCGTGCGCGTCAGCTGCAGATCCGTCTGCTCGACGTGATTGGCATAGAGGTGCGCATCGCCGAACGTGTGCACGAAGTCACCGGGGGCCAGCTCCGAGACCTGGGCGATCATCATGGTGAGCAGCGCATAGCTCGCGATGTTGAAGGGCACGCCGAGGAACAGGTCCGCGCTGCGCTGATAGAGCTGGCAGGACAGCTTGCCGTCGGCGACGTAGAACTGGAACAGCGTGTGGCAGGGCGGCAGCGCCATGCGGTCGACCTCGGCCGGATTCCAGGCGGAGACGATGTGCCGACGCGAGTCGGGATTCTCGCGGATGGAGCGCAGCACGGCGCCGATCTGGTCGATCGTGCCGCCGTCGACATCCGGCCAGGAGCGCCACTGCGAGCCGTAGACCGGGCCGAGCTCCCCGTGCTCGTCGGCCCACTCGTCCCAGATGTGCACGCCGTGGTCCTGCAGATAGCGCACGTTCGTGGAGCCGGAGAGAAACCAGAGCAGCTCGTGGATGATCCCCTTGAGGAACACCTTCTTCGTCGTCACCAGCGGGAACCCCGCGGACAGATCGAAGCGGAGCTGGCGGCCGAACACGCTCCAGGTGCCGGTGCCCGTCCGGTCCGGGCGGAAGGTGCCGTTCTCGCGCACGTCGCGCAGCAGCTCGAGGTAGGCGTGCATCTCAGTGGTCCCCGGTGGCCGCTTCGACGGCCTCGTGCAGATAGGCCCAGGCGATGAGCCCGAGACCGGCGAGGATCATCGGCACGCACAGGAGCTGCCCCATGGACAACCAGTCGAGGGCCACGAAGCCGATGTGCGCGTCCGGTTCGCGGAAGAACTCGGTGCAGAAGCGCAGGGTGCCGTAGCCGAGCAGGAACATGCCCGCGACGGCGCCCTCGGGCCGACGCCTGCTGCTGAAGAGCCAGACCAGCGCGAACAGCACGACGCCCTCCGTGAAGGCCTGGTAGAGCGACGACGGATGGCGGCCTGTCGTCGCCCAGGTGAGTACGTCGAAGCTCGGGAGATCGCGCACGGCCTGCTGCGGGTAGACGAAGGCCCAGGGGACGTCCGCGATACGGCCGGGGAGCTCCGCGTTCAGGAAGTTGCCGATGCGGCCACAGCCGAGGCCGATGGGGACGATCGGCGCCGTGAAGTCGGTGACCTGCAGGAGGCTGCGCCCGGTCTTGCGCCCGAACCACCAGACCGCGAGGGTGACGCCGATCAGGCCACCATGGAACGACATGCCGCCTTCACGGATCGCGAACAGGTAGAGGGGGTCGTCCAGGAAGTGACGGAAGTTGTAGAAGAAGACGTAGCCGATGCGCCCACCGAGTACCACGCCGAGGGCGCCGTAGAAGACGAGGTCGGCGACGTCGTCCCGGGTCCAGCCGCTGTCCTCGCGCGCGGCGCGCCGGTTGCCGAGCCACCAGGCCGCCGCGAAGGCCGCGAGATAGGTGAGACCGTACCAGCGTACGTCGAGGGGCCCGATGCTGATGGCGATCGGGTCGATGTCGGGGTAGGCGATCATGACCGCGCGATCATAGCCTGCATGGCTCTCCGATTCGCGAGACGAGGGCGTGGAAAGGCCGGCAAGGGCCAGCGCGCAGCCGTAGCGGACAGTGCGTCGAGTACCCGATCCGGGCGCAACGCCGGGATCGCTCGCAGATCCGTGCCCGGAGCCTTCGATCGGTGAGCCATGCAGGCTCGGGCCGGCCCGCTCCCGGGCAACGTCCGCCGTCCGTCGAGCTGCCCCCTGCTAGACTCGCGCCCCCCGCACGCACCGGCCGCCTCTCCCATGTGCCTGATCCTCTTCGCTCAGGGCGTCCACCCGGATTTCCCGCTCATCGTCGCCGCCAACCGGGACGAGTTCCATGCGCGCCCGACGGCTCCGGCGGCCTTCCGCGAGGACGCACCGACGGTGCTCGCGGGCCGCGACCTCGAGGCCGGCGGCAGCTGGATGGGCGTGGACCGGCGCGGGCGCTTCGCGGCGGTCACGAACTACACGGAGCCGCCTCCGGAGCCCATGCCACCACGCACGCGCGGCGAGCTGGTCATGGACTTCCTCTCGGGTGACGCCGACGCCGGCCCCTACCTCGACGCGGTCGCCGACCGCGCCCAGTCCTATCGCGGCTTCAACCTCCTCGTCGGCGACGCCGCCGGCCTCTGGTACTTCTCCAACCGGCACGAGGAGAGTGAGCACCCGCTCCGCCTCGAACCGGGCATCTACGGCCTCTCGAACCACCTCCTGGACACGGGCTGGCCGCGCGTGAACCGCGGCAAGTCGGCGCTCTCGGACTTCGAGCGCGCCGAGGCCCATCCGGACGTCGAGGCGCTCCTCGCACTGCTCGGTGACACCACGGAACCGCGCGACGAGGAGATCCTGGCCGTTCCCGACGACGCACGCGGCCCGGGAGCACACATGCCCTGTTTCATCACGGGCGCGGACTACGGCACGCGCGCGAGCACCGTACTGCTGCAGCAGCGCGAGGGACGCATCCGCTTCGTGGAGCAGCGCTGGGGGCCGTCCGGCGCGCGCCACGGACGTACGGACGAGACCTTCGAGCGTTCGGCGGGCTGACGCGGTCGGACTTCAGGTGGCGACACCGGCCAGGCGCGAACCCGGCGGCACGACGCGGCCGAGACCGCGCTCGACGAAGGCCTTGCGCATGAAGTCGGCCACCTCGTCCGCGCTCGCGAAGGTCAGCACTTCCTCGAGCATCGCCCGCGCATCGTCGAGGTCGATGGCCCGCAGTGCCCACTTCACGCGCGGTAGGTTCGGCGCGTTCATGGAGAGCACGTCGCAGCCCATGGCGGTGAGGAGCACCGCCGCGGTCGGATTGCCCGCGATCTCACCGCAGATGCCGATGCGCGTGTCTTCCGCGCGGGCCTGATCGACCACGAAGCGGATCGCCCCGAGCACGGCAGGATGCATGTCCTGGTAGAGGTCGGCGACCCGGGGATTGTTGCGGTCCACGGCCAGCATGTACTGCGTGAGGTCGTTCGAGCCGATGGCGAGGAAGTCGACGCGCCTGGCGATGGCCCGCGCCTGATAGACGGCCGCCGGCACCTCGATCATCACGCCCACCTCGGGCTTGCGCACCTCGAGGCCCTCCTCCACGACCTCGTCGTAGCAGCGATGCACGAGCGCGAGCGCCTCGTCGACCTCCGCGAGGTGCGTGATCATGGGCAGCATGATGCGCAGGTCGCTGCGCAGGCCGGCTGACGCCTTGATCATGGCGCGCACCTGCACCAGCAGGATCTCCGGGTGATCCAGCGTGACCCGGATCCCGCGCCAGCCGAGAAAGGGGTTGTCCTCGGCGATCGGGAAGTAGGGCAGCGCCTTGTCGCCACCGACGTCCAGCGTGCGCATGGTCACGGGCCGCGGATCGAAGGCTTCCATGGATTCGCGGTAGAGCGTGCGCTGCTCCTCCTCCGTCGGGAAGCGGTCCGCGGTCATGAAGGGGATCTCGGTGCGGTAGAGCCCGACGCCCTCGGCACCGTGCTGGAGCGATCGCTCGGCGTCCGCCGAGAGACCGATGTTCACGCACAGGGCGATGCGATGGCCGTCGCGCGTGGCGGCCGGTTCGTCCTTGAGTTCGGCGAGGCCGACGAAGAACTCCTCCTCCTCGCTGCGCACCGTCTCGTAGTGTTCGCGGAGGGTCCGCGAGGGGTTGAGGTACACGTCGCCGTGAAAGCCGTCGACGATGACCTCTCGACCCTGCATGGACGAGTAGGGCACCGTCGCCGCGCCCATGACCGTGGGCACCCCCATGGCCCGGGCGAGGATCGCGATGTGCGAATTGGCGGACCCCTTCATGGAGACGATGCCGGCGAGGCGCTCCGCGGGCACCTCGCCGAGCATGGAAGGCGTGATCTCCTCGCCGACGATGATCGTGCGCTCCGGGAAGTGACTGCGTGGGCGGACGACCTCCTGGAGATTGGCCAGCACGCGCTGGCCGAGTTCCTTCACGTCGGCGGCGCGTTCGCGCAGATAGGAGTCCTCCATGAGTTCGAAGTGCGAGACGTGCTCCGCGATCACCTGGCGAAGGGCGCCCTGGGCCCACTGACCGGTGGAGATGCGCCGGCGGATCTCACCACCGAGCGCGGCGTCGTCCAGCATGTGCAGATAGGCGTCGAAGAGCATCCGTTCCTGCGGATCGAGGCTCGACGCGAGCTTCTCCCCGAGCGCCCGGATCTCGCCGCGGACCGCACCGAGCGCCCGCTCGAGGAGCTGCAGCTCGACGGAGACGTCCTCCGCATCGCGATCGGGCACGGCATCGAGGTTGGCCGGCGCGAACAGCACCACGCCGGTGCCGATGGCGACGCCGGGTGCGCCGGGCACGCCGGCGAAGCGGGCGTCCGGGCGCTCCGAGCCGCTGCAGTGCAGGCCCGGCGTGGTCCCGGCGCCGCCCGTGGCCTCTGCGTGGGCGATGACTCCGGCGAGCTGTGCCGAGAGCGTGACGAGGATGGCCTCGTCGGACTCGTCGAAGCGGCGCGCGGCCTGCTGCTGGACCACGAGCACCCCGAGGATCCGACGGTGGTGGATGATCGGGACGCCGAGGAAGGCGTTGAAGGGTTCTTCGCCGATCTCCGCGAGGTAGTGGTAATTGGGATGGTGCTGCGCGTCCTCGAGATTGATCGGCTCGGCGCGCAACGCCACGAGACCCACGAGGCCCTCGGAGGGTGCGAGCGAGAGGCGCCCGACCATTTCCGCGTTGAGGCCCTCGGTGGCCCGGAAGACCAGGCGTTGCGTGGCGGCGTCGACGAGGAAGACGGAGCAGACTTCCGTGCCCATGGCCTCGCGGACGCGGCGCACGATGATGGCGAGGACGGCATCCAGGTCCGGCGCCGCGTTCACCTCCTGCACGATCCTGCGCAGCGTCTCGAGCATCACGGGTTCCAGCCTAGAGATGACCCGGACCCGATCGTCCGCGCGCCACTGCGCCGGTCCCTCGGGTACCGCTGCTCGCGGTCGACACGGCTCCCTGCCGTGTGCCGGCAGGGGGGAAAGGTCCCCCCGGGGCGGCCGGTCTGGGCCGGCTTCAGCCCTCGCTCACGGGCAGGCGCAGGGCCAGTTCCGCGAGTGCGCGACGGTAGACGTCGCGCTTGAACGATACCACCTGACCGAGGGGATACCAGTAACTCACCCAGCGCCAGTGGTCGAACTCCGGGTCCTCGCAGCCGTCGAAGCGGACATGATCGTCCGCGCCCAGCATGCGCAGCAGGAACCACTTCTGTTTCTGTCCGACGAACGACGGCGTCGAGTTCCGGCGCAGCATGCGGCGGGGCAGGCGGTAACGCAGCCAGCCACGGGTGCATGCCAGCACCTTCACGTGCTCGGGCTCGAGCCCGACTTCCTCGTTCAGCTCGCGATACATGGCTTCCTCCGGAGACTCCTCCGGATTGATCCCCCCCTGGGGAAACTGCCATGCATCGCGGCCGCCCACGCGCCGGGCCCACAGGACCTGGCCGGCATCGTTGGCGAGGATGATGCCGACGTTCGGGCGGAAACCGTCTCGGTCGATCACGGCCGCACCGTCACGCCAATGTCAGATTGACACCGAATATGCCGCGAGCGTGGGAGCGCGGGCAAATGGAAACGGGATGGAGACGCCGGCGCGCTCAGATCGCGCCGCCGCGCGCCGCACCGTGGACCTGTACGAGGGCCGCCTTGAGGTAGTCGGTCTCGGGGATCGCCGGGTGTACGGGATGATCCGGGCCCGCCCCGAACACGCCGAGCACGCGCGCGCTGCGCTCCGTGTTGCGCGCCGCCGAACGCAGCGCCTCGCGCAGCATGCCGCGATCGTAGTGAAGAGAGCAGGAGCCGAAGGCGAGCAGGCCGCCGTCGCTCACGAGGCGCATGCCGAGTACGGCGAGACGCTCGTAGGCACGCTGGCCGGCGCGCAGGTCCTTGCGCCGCTTGATCAGCGCCGGCGGGTCGATCACCACCAGATCGAAGCGTTCGTGGGCGTCGGCCAGAGCCGCCAGCACCTCGAAGGCGTCGCCACGCCGGGCCTCGACGCGCTCGGTCACGCCCTGGTGCGCCGCGTTCGCCGCCAGCACCTCCAGAGCCGGCGCCGAGCCGTCCACCGCGACGAGCGTGTCCGCGCCGAAGGCGAGCGCCTGCAGGCCCCAACCGCCCGCATAGCTGAATGCGTCGAGCACGCGCGCGCCGGCGCAGAAGGGCGCGAGGCGGGCGCGATTCTCGCGGTGGTCGAAGAACCAGCCCGTCTTCTGACCGCCGGCGACCGGGGCCAGGAACTCGACCCCGTTCTCGACCAGCGGCACCGGCGCGTCGACCGCCTCGCCGATCACCTCGAGGTACTCCGGGAGGCCTTCGACGGCGCGTGACTTCGCATCGTGCTTGAACACGATGCTGCGCGGCGCGAGCTGCTCGCGCAACGCATCGACGATCAGATCGCGCCGCGCCTCCATGCCCGCCGTGGTCAGCTGCACGGAGACGACGTCGCGGAAACGGTCCACGACCATGCCCGAGAGACCGTCGGCCTCACCGTAGACGAGGCGATAGCAGCCCGTACCCGGGTAGAGGCGCTCGCGCAGCGCGAGCGCCTGGCCGAGCCGCGCCGACAGCAGGCCACGATCGAGCCCCACGTCCGCGTCACGCGAGACGAGGCGCGCACAGATGAGCGTGTGCGGATTCACCAGAGCCCGGCCGAGGGGCCGGCCGTTGTCCGCGACGACGATCACCTCCTCGCCCGCATCGAAGGCCTTCAGGGGCGTCGAGGCCGTGTCCACTTCGTTCGAGTAGATCCAGACATGGCCACCCTTCAGGCGCTTGTCTTCGCGCGGTCGAAGCTTCAGGGTCTGGGTCACTTCCTCACTCCCGTAATGCGTTCGTCGCGCACACGCTCCTCGAGGATCGAAGCACGTGAACAGCTCCGTCGATCGGTCCGCCAACAGGCTCGCGGGCGCGAGCAGCCCCTATCTGCGCCAGCACGCGGACAATCCGGTGCACTGGCAACCCTGGGACGACGCGGCGCTCGCGGACGCGCGGGAACGCGATGTGCCGATCCTGCTCTCCGTGGGCTACTCGAGCTGCCACTGGTGCCACGTCATGGCACACGAGTCCTTCGAGGACCCGAGCACCGCCGACGTGATGAACGCGCACTTCGTGTGCATCAAGGTGGACCGCGAGGAGCGGCCCGATCTCGATCGCGTCTACCAGACCACGCACCAGATCCTGACCCGGCAACCGGGCGGCTGGCCGCTCACCGTGTTCCTGGACCCCCGAGACCATGTGCCGTTCTTCAGCGGCACCTACTTCCCGCGCACGCCGCGCATGGGCATGCCGGGCTTCGTCGATCTGCTGCAGCGGGTGGCCTCGGTGTGGGCGGAGCAGCGCGATGCGCTCTCCGAGCAGGGCGCGAAAGTACAGCAGATCCTGAACGCCCTCAACGAAGCCGCCGAGGGCGACCCGGCACTCCCCGACGCGGCCCTGCTGGACGCTGCGCGAGAGCAGCTCGGCAAAGGCTACGACGCGAGCGACGGTGGCTTCGGCGATGCACCGAAGTTCCCCATGGCAGGCAGCCTCGAACGCCTGCTGCGGCACTGGGCCGCGTCCGGGAAGCGCGACGGAGACGCGCTCGAGATGGTCATGCACACGCTGACGCGCATGGCGCGCGGCGGCATCTTCGATCATCTCGGCGGCGGCTTCTGCCGCTACGCCACGGATCGCGCGTGGGTCGTCCCGCACTTCGAGAAGATGCTCTACGACAACGGCGCGCTGCTCGGCCTCTACGCCGATGCGCTGAGCATCGCTCCGGATCCGCTCCTCGAGACGGTGGTCCGGGACACGGCAGACTGGCTGCTGCGCGAGATGCAGGCTTCCGAGGGCGGCTTCTACGCGGCGCTCGACGCGGATTCGGAGGGCGAGGAAGGCCGCTTCTACGTCTGGCACCGGGAGCAGATCCGCCGCGCCCTCGACGACGACGAGTACCGCGTGCTGGCCACGCTCTACGGCGTCGACAAGCCCGCCAACTTCGAGGGCAGCTGGATCCTGCATCGACGCGACGCCTGGCGTGCAGTCGTCGAGCGCCTCGACCTGGATCCGGCAGACGCGGAAGCGCTGCTCGCCAGCGGGCGCGCGAAACTGCTCGCCCTGCGCGACGAACGCGAGAGACCGGAGCGCGACGAGAAGGTGCTGGCGGCATGGAACGGCCTCGCCATCGGAGGTCTCGCGCGCGCCGCGCGCGTGACCGGAGACGAGCGCTGGCTCTCCGCCGCGCAGACGGCCGCGGACTTCCTGCGCGAGGCGATGGTCGAGGAAGGCAGGCTGTACGCGAGCTGGACCGGGGGCCAGCTCGGGGCGCGCGCCTATCTCGAGGATCACGCGCTCGTTCTCGAGGGTGTGCTCGAACTGCTGCAGAGCGCCTGGCGCGACGTCGATGCGCGCTTCGCCGTGGAGCTCGCCGATGCGCTCCTGCAGCACTTCATGGACCCGGAGCAGGGCGGCTTCTACCAGACCGCACACGACGCCGAGCCGCTCATCCACCGGCCGCGCCCGACCATGGACGAAGCCCTGCCGGGCGGCAGCGCCGCCGCGGCACGCGGGCTCCAGCGGCTCGGTCAGCTCATGGGCAGACAGGACTATGCGGACGCCGCGCGAAGGGCCCTCGAGCAGGCCGCCCCCTTCATGGCCCGCGCTCCGCAGGCTCATGGCGCCATGCTGGACACGCTCGCCGAGTATCTCGAGCCACCGGAACAGATCCTGATCCGCGGCCCGGAAGCATCGACCTGGGCCCGCTCCAGCCGCGAGGGCTATCGCCCGGACCGCCGCGTGTTCGCCATCACCGATGCCAGTGCCGCGTCGGAGGGCACCGCCACGCCCGTGCTGCCGGCCTACTTGCCGGAGACGCCACCGGAGACGACCACCGCCTGGATCTGCCGCGGTGGCACCTGCTCCCTGCCGATCACCAGCCGCGACGGCCTCGACGCCGAACTCGGCGGCGCCCGCGTCGTCCAGCTCCGCCCCCGCTGAACCCCCACGAACGGGGTCGGAGTGCTTTTTCCTCGACCACTCTGGCACCCGCGCATGGGGTCGGAGTGGTTTTTCCTCGACCACTCCGGCACTGCAGCGAGAGATCCGCTGGTACCCGCCAGATCACGGGGCCACAGGAGCCCGGGACCATCGAGGAGGTTCGGAAATCGGATAGCGGGGCCGGGACGCCAGCCAAGACCCTGCGGATTCTGCAAGAACAGGGAAGCGACGCGAGCGCGGAGCCGGCACTCCGAAGCGATCAGCACGCGCACCAGATGCCGCAGAGTCCCCGCAGCCCGTGGCGTCCGCGGTGCCGGAGTGTTCAGGAATAATCCACTCTGACCCCGCCGGGAGGGGTCAGAGTGATCAGGAAAAATACACTCCGACCCCGACCGGGGTGGGTCAGGCGGCGTCGGAGGCGTCCGGGGCTTCGGGCTTCCAGACCAGATCGAGCTGGCGCGCGGCGCGGACGTCGTCGAGGCGCTTCACAGGAAGGGTGTACGGCGCCTGCTTGACCTTCTGCGGGTCACGCTGGGCTTCGTCGCGGATCGCTACGAGGGCGTCGACGAAGGCGTCGAGCTCTTCCTTCGTCTCCGTCTCGGTGGGCTCGATCAGCCAGCATTCGGGAACCAGCAGCGGGAAGTAGGTGGTCGGCGAGTGGCGGCCGTAGTCGAGGAGCCGCTTGGCGACGTCCATGGCGTTCACGCCCTTCTCCTTCTCGAGCCTGCGGAAGGTGAGCAGGAACTCGTGCGTCGCGCGCCGCGTCGGGTAGGCGAGGTCGAAACCCTCGTCGGCGAGACGCTTCGCCAGATAGTTGGCATTCAGCGTGGAGAACTGCGCCACCCGATCCATGCCGTCGCGACCGAGCATGAGGGCGTAGGACAGCGCCCGCACGAGGATGCCGGCGTTGCCCATGAAGGCCGAGAGGTGGCCGATGGAGCCCGTGAGTTCGTCGGCGTCCTGCCAGCGATAGGCGCCGTTCTCCTCGCGCGTGACGATCGGCGTCGGCAGGTGCGGCAGCAGGCGCTCGCCCACGCCGACGGGCCCGGCGCCGGGGCCGCCGCCGCCGTGCGGCGTGGCGAAGGTCTTGTGCAGGTTCATGTGCAGCACGTCGAAGCCCATGTCACCGGGCCGGACCTTGCCGAGGATCGCGTTGAGGTTGGCTCCGTCGTAGTACAGCAACCCGCCGGCGCCGTGCACGAGCGCGGCGATCTCCTCGATCTTGCGCTCGAACACGCCGCAGGTGGACGGGTTGGTCATCATCAGACCCGCGGTCTGCGGCCCGACCGCGGCACGCAGCGCCTCGACGTCGATGTCGCCCTCGGCGTCCACCGGCAGCTCACGCACTTCGTAGCCGCACATCACCGCCGTCGCCGGATTCGTGCCGTGCGCCGCCTCGGGCACGAGGATCTCGCGCCGCTCGTGGTCGTCGCGGGCCTCATGGTAGGCACGGATCATGGCCACGCCGGCGAATTCGCCCTGAGCACCGGCCATGGGTGCGAGGGACACGCCCCTCATGCCCGTGACGTCCTTCAGCGTCTCCTGCAGATCGAAGAAGACCGACAGCAGACCCTGCGAAACCGACGCCGGCGCCAACGGGTGGCGACCGAGGAAGCCCGGCAGGCTCGCGGCGGCATGGGCGCCGCGCGGGTTGTACTTCATGGTGCAGGAGCCCAGTGGATAGAACTGCCGGTCGATGGCGAAGTTCCGCGACGACAGATTCGTGAAGTGGCGAACGACCTGCAGCTCCGAGACCTCGGGCAGCGGTGCCGGCGCCTTGCGCAGGAAACGCTCCGGCAGGTCGTCGACGGCCGGAGGATCACTCAGCATCTGCGCGCCGGCACGGCGGCCCGGCGCAGACTTCTCGAAGAGCGTGACGCCTGCATCGTCCAGGGGCATGCGTTCCGTGGCCATCAGTGCGTCTCCTCAGCCAGAACCCGCGTCAGTGCCTGCGCGAAGCGTTCGATCTCCGCCTCCGTCCGCTTCTCCGTCGCGCACACGAGCAGCTCGTGCGTGCGCGTCGCGTCGAACTGCGACAGCGCCACGCCAGCGAGGATGCGCTCCTCGGCGAGCGCCTCGACGACCTTCGCGGCGGGAGTGGGCAACGTGAGCACGGCCTCGTGGAAGAAGGGCCCTTCGAAGGTGCGCTCGACTCCGTCGATGGCCGTGAGCCGCTCGACGAGGGCGCGCGTGCGGGCATGGCTGTGGCCCGCTACCCGGGCGATGCCCTCGTGGCCCATGAGGGCCATGTAGATGGTGCCTGCCGTGACGAGCAGGCCCTGGTTCGTGCAGATGTTGGACGTCGCCTTGCCGCGGCGGATGTGCTGCTCGCGGGCCTGCAGCGTCAGCGTGTAGCCGACGCGGCCGTCCGTATCGACGGTGCGGCCGATGATGCGGCCCGGCATCTGCCGGACGAGCTTCTCGCGACAGCACATGAAACCGAAGTAGGGGCCGCCGGAGGCCATGGGAATACCCAACGGCTGGCCGTCGCCGACCACGATGTCGGCGCCTTCAGTGCCCCACTCGCCCGGCGGGGCGAGCAACCCGAGGGCGATCGGGTTCACTACCGCGACCACCAGCATCCCCGCCGCGCGCGCGGCGTCGGTGAGCGCGTCCACCTCTTCCAGTGCGCCGAGGAAGTTCGGCTGCTGGATCACCAGCGCGGCGTAGTCCTCGCCCGCATGCGCCGCGAGCACGTCCTGCGGCAGCGTACCGTCGTCACCGGCGGCGAGCTCCACCAGCTCGATGCCCTGGTTGCCGACGATCGTCTCCGTCGCCGCGCGATAGAGCGGATGGAGCGTACCGGCGACGAGGATGCGCTTCGACTTCGACGTGCGATTCGCACGTACGGCCATCAGGCAGGCCTCGGCGAGGCCCGAGCCGCCGTCGTAGACGGAAGCGTTCGCCGCATCCATGGCCGTGAGGCCCGCGATCATGCTCTGGTACTCGTAGATGACCTGCAGAGTGCCCTGGCTCGCCTCGGCCTGATAGGGCGTGTAGGCCGTCATGAACTCGCCGCGCGAGACCAGATCCCAGATCGCCGCGGGGATGTGATGGTCGTAGGCGCCGGCGCCGGCGAAGCAGAGCACCCCTTCGTCGAGCGCCGCGCGGGCGCCCAGGTCCGCGAGCATCTCCATCTCGCTGACGCCCTCGGGCACGTGGGCGAGGGGCGCGGCGCGGTAGCGCTCGGGCACTTCGTCGAAGAGCGTGTCGATGTCCGGGACGCCGATGACGTCGAGCATGGCCTCGACGTCCGTGGAGGTGTGCGGGATGAAGGGCATGACTTCGGAAGCTCCATGGATGGAGGCCGGAGCGATACGACATCGCCCCGACGCGGCCCGTGCGTTCGGCATGCTGCGGCTGCAGCCCTGGTGACCGGCGCCGGCGTGGCGGCGCCCGGGAACGCTCCTGCGCGAGCGCCCCTCCGGAATCAGTGCTCGTCGGCCTCGGCGACCTCGCCGTAGCCCTCGGCGTCGAGGAGTTCCTCGAGTTCCCCCGCGTCGGTCGGGCGCAGGCGGAAGAACCAGCCCTCGCCGTAGGGATCCTCGTTGACCTTCTCCGGCGCGTCCTCGAGCTCCGGATTCACGGCGACGATGGTGCCGGAGACGGGCGCATAGATGTCGGAAGCCGCCTTCACGGATTCGACCACTCCGGCCTCGTCACCGGCCTTGATCTCCGTATCCAGCTCCGGGAGCTCCACGTACACCACGTCACCGAGGGCATCCTGGGCGTGATCCGTGATGCCCACGGTGATGGTGCCGTCTTCTTCGGCGCGCGCCCATTCGTGCGTCGCGACGTAACGGAGATCGCTGGGAATCTGGCTCATGGCCGGGGCCTCTCGGTTCGCGGGCAGGGGGGCCGGGGCAGTTCGGAGGCGCGATCGTACGGACGCCGGGACCGTCGAGGCAAGTGCGCGGCCCTCATACGCGAGGTGAGCCGTTCCGCACGAAGGGCGGCCGCACCAGGCGCACGGGCAGCACCTTGCCCCGGATCGACACCGCCACACCCTCACGGCCGGCCTTGCCCGGCGCGAAGGCGGCATCGACGCGCGCCAGGCCGATGCCCTTGCCGAGCGTGGGCGAGAAGGCGCCGGACGTGAGCGTACCGATCTCCGCGCCGTCGGCGACGAGCGCCTGCCCGGCGCGCAGGACCCCCTTCGCCTCCAGCACCACGCCGCACAGCCGTTGCCGCGGACCCTCGGCCTTGCGCGCTTCCACCACGTTCCGTCCGACGAAGGCGCGGTCGGCGGGTTCGAGCGCCAGCACCCAGCCCATGTTCGATTCGAGCGGCGTGACCGTCTCGT
>JAZBPO010000437.1:0-2797 GCA_036351675.1 Pseudomonadales bacterium | reverse complement strand
CTCGCTGTGACGGGGCCGGACGGCGGCCCCGGAGGCTCGGTCGGCGGCGCCCCGACGGCGTTCACAACGTCGGAGGCAGTCGACGGCGACCGGTCGGGGGCCAGCGCCGCGGCGCTCGGCACGGCCGGCCTGCTCGCGGACACGCGCATCGGCGACGCCTGGTACCCGATCACCACCGAGGTCGAGAACAAGTCGCTGACGATGCACTGGAACGTCGACGGCCAGCGCTACCAGACCTACGGCTGCCGCGGGAACGTCGAGTTCAACTTCGCGTCGCACGATCGCGTGGTGATGCAGTTCACGTTCATGGGCATCTTCGACGAGGCCGACGAGAGCGCCGCGGTCGATGAGTTCCAGACCGGCGCGTTCAACGTGAAGAACCCGCCCGGCCTCAAGAACGCCGCGGCGAAGTTCGTCACGCGCGAGGGCTCGCCGAAGACCCTCTCGGGCACCTCGTTCTGCTGGTCGAACGCGACGCTGAACGCGGGCGCGAACGTGGCCATGCGCGACTGCGCGAACGGCGCGAACGGCTACCAGGCGGCGGTCATCGCCAACCGCGATCCGCGATTCACGATCAACCCGGACGACCCGGGAGTCGCCACGATGCCGTTCGTGCAGAACATGCTCGACGGTACGCTGTCGCGGTTCCGCCTCCAGATCGGAGACTCGCTGCGCAACAGCTTCGGGCTCCAGCTTCCCTACCTCCAGACCGTTGACCTGGCGTCGGAGCCCCGCGAGGAGCGCCACACCTTCACGGCGCAGATGAAGGCGACTCGCGGTCTCTCCGACGGCGCCGACACCGCTTCGATCGGTCAGGACAACGAGATCATCCTCACCGCTTTCTGACACCGACACCCCCATGCCGATCGCACTCGATCCCGAAGAACTTCACCCGTACATCCTCGAATCCGACCGCGGCACGGACTCGCCGACGGTGTTCCATCTGCGCCCGCTCCCGGCGCGCATCCGCCGCACGCTGCGCGACGGTGTGGGGTTGAGCGAGACGGGCGTCAAGGCGGACCTCGGCCGCATCGACCACACGCGCGTCCAGTACGGGCTCGTGCGGTGGGACAACTGGCTGACGGTCGGCGGCGAGCCGGTCGAGGGCGAGCGCGTGAAGGGCGAGTTCGGAATGCGCCAGCCCGACGCGATCATGGACCGCCTGCGCGAGTCGGAGATCATGGAACTGGCCGCCGAGGTCGATCGGCTGGGGCGCCTCGACCCTCCGTCGGGGAGCTGATCCGAGTCGCGGCGGCGCAGATGTGGGGTGGTCCGGCCATGCCGGACTGCTCACTCTGCCGCGCGCCGGGGCTGCTCCCTGAGGAGCGCGGGCACTTCCACGCGCTCTACGGCTGCCACGGTCCGATCGCGCGGCCGGTCTTCGTCACCTCGTGCTCGGCCTGCGGCGGCCGTGACGACGACTGCGAGCGTTGCGAGGGCTCCAACGAGGTCCCGTACCACCAGTGCCCCGGCGAGGTGCTGCGGCGGGACGCCGCGGCCGCGGCTTCCGTGCACGAGGCCGTCCGCGCGTGGCAGCAGTACGATGCACGCCACCTCGCGCCGGCGCCGGGCGGCTTCCTCTGCCAGACAGGGGCGTTCGCCGACCTGTGCGAAGTACTCGACTACGAGCGCGGCTACCATGAACGCCGCCTCGCCCGCCAGAACGCAGACGCATGACCGACGTCACCAAACGCGAGCTCGAGGTTCTGCTCACCTTGCAGGACCAGATGACGCGCGAGCTGCGCCGCGTCACTGGCGAGGCTGAGAAGTTCGAGAGCAAGACCCGGCGCGTGGGCCGCCGAGTCCGCGACACCTTCGGCAGCATCCGCGACATGGTGGGCAAGGTGCGCGGAGCGATCCGCGGCCTCATCAACCCGCTGACGCTGATCGGCGGCGCGGTCGGCGTCGGCGCTGTCACGGCGCTCGGGCGGGAGTTGTCGAGCGCGGCGGCCAACGCCGAGGAGTTGCAGTCCAAGTTCGAGGCCATCGCGGGCGACCGCGCGGGCAACCTCCAGGCGTGGATCGACGAGCTCGCGATCTCGGTCCGGCGCGGGCGGCTCGAGATCAAGCAGATGGTCTCGGACACCACGCCGTTCCTAGAGCGCATCACAGGCAGCGCCGAGGCAGCGGAGGCCTCGAGCAAGGCGCTGACGCAGCTCGCGATCGACGTGGGCTCGTTCTACAACGTGGCGGACGACGAGGTGCTCCAGCGCTTCCGGTCGGCGCTGGTGGGTTCGGGCGAGGCTCTGGACGTGTTCGGCGCGCGGATCAGCGCCGCGGAGGTCGAAGCGCGCGCGGCCGAGATGGGGTTCGGCGCGCTGACGGGCGAGCTGACCGAGAACGAGAAGGTCATCACGCGCATGGCCATCCTGTTCGAGCGCTTCCCGCAAGCGATGGGCGATGCGTCGCGCACGGCGGACTCGTTCACCAACCGCATGAAGGAGCTGCGTGGCATCGCGGCGGACGTGCGCGCGGAGTTCGGCGAGCGGCTGAACCAGGCGATCCTGCAAGGGCTGGACGACGCTGGCGGCGTGGAGCAGGTGCGCTCGCTGATCCGCGTGTTCAACGCGACCATCGCGGAGTTCGCCACCGCTGGCGTGCGCGTGGGCGCGGAGTTGGCGCGCACCGCTTCGGAGGTGATCGAGCGCTACGGCGGCGCCGACGGCGTGATCGCCGAGATCCAGCGGCGCGGCGCGCTGCTGACGACGCAACTGCAACTCTTCGGGCTCGACTTCCGCGACGCCGTGATGCGGCTACTGGAGGGCATCGAGTCGATCGCGAACATGCTGGAGCGCGT
>JAZBPO010000436.1:0-4899 GCA_036351675.1 Pseudomonadales bacterium | reverse complement strand
GTTTTCGGTCACGATGACGTCGAATTGGTTCGGGTCGCGAGCGAGCTGCATGGCGGCGTTGTCGACGTACATGTGGGAAAGCTCGACGTCCGGGTAGTCGGAAGCCATCTCCTCCACGATCTCGCGCCAGAGCGCGGTGACCTCGAGCACGTTCGCCTTGTCGACGGAGCACAGGCGGCCGCTGCGCCGACGGGCCGTCTCGAAGCCCGAACGCGCGATGCGACGGATCTCGGGTTCCGTGTAGACGTAGCTGTTGAAGCCCCGCCGCGTCCCGTCCGCCAACGTCTCGACGCCACGAGGTTCACCGAAGTAGATGCCGCCGGTGAGCTCGCGGACGATGAGGATGTCGAGGCCGGCGACCAGCTCCGGCTTCAGGGAAGACGCCGCGGCGAGCTGCGGGAACAGGATCGCCGGTCGCAGGTTCGCGAACAGGCCGAGCTCCGACCGCAGCGTGAGCAGGCCGCGCTCGGGCCGCTCCTGCATGGGCAGGCCGTCCCACTTCGGACCGCCGACGGCTCCGAACAGGATCGCATCCGCGCTGCGCGCCGCCGCGAGCGTCTGTGCCGAGACGGGCGCGCCCTCCGCGTCGATGGCACTCCCGCCCACGAGTCGCTGCTCCAGGTCGAGGCCGATGCCCCGCGTCGCGCCGATGACCTGCAGCAACCGCGTCACATGCTGCATCACTTCCGGCCCGATGCCGTCGCCCGGCAGGATCAGGATCTTCTTGCTCGTCATCGTCACTACCCGTGGTCAGCGAATCGCATCGAAGACCCAGGGCGCGCGCTCGCGCCGGGCCGCTTCGTAGGCGCGAATGGCATCGGCTTCCTGCAGAGTCAGGCCGATCTCGTCCAGGCCCTCCACGAGCATGTGCTTGCGGAAGGGGTCGATCTCGAAGCCGTGTTCGCTTCCGTCCGACAGGCGCACGCACTGCGCCGGCAGATCGATCTCCAGTTCGAGGCCGTCGCCTTCGCCCGCGCGACGGAACAGATCGTCGACGACTGCTGCGGGCAGTTCGATGGGCAGGACCCCGTTCTTGAAGCAGTTGTTGTGGAAGATGTCCGCGAAGTCGGGGGCGATGACGGCGCGGAAACCGTACTCGGCGAGGGCCCATACGGCGTGCTCGCGCGACGAACCGCACCCGAAGTTCTCGCGCGCGAGCAACACGGTAGCGCCCTGGTAGCGCGGCTGATTGAGGACGAAGTCCGGGTCGATCTCGCGCTCGTTCGGCGTCTTCGACGGATCGCCCTCGTCGCGATAGCGCCAGGCGTCGAAGAGGTTGTCTCCGAAACCGGTGCGCCGGATCGATTTCAGGAACTGCTTGGGGATGATCTGATCCGTGTCGACGTTCGCCCGGTCGAGCGGCACAGCGCGGCCCGTGTGCGTGGTGAAGGGCTTCATGTGCGGCCCTCCAGCAGCTCGCGCACGTCGACGAAATGACCCGCCACCGCCGCCGCCGCCGCCATGGCCGGGCTCACGAGGTGCGTACGGCCGCCATGGCCCTGCCGCCCCTCGAAGTTCCTGTTCGAGGTCGCCGCGCAGTGTTCGCCGGCCCCGAGGCGATCGGCGTTCATGGCCAGACACATGGAGCAGCCCGGATCGCGCCACTCGAATCCCGCATCGAGAAAGGCCTGGTGCAGCCCCTCTTCCTCGGCCTGACGCTTCACGAGCCCGGAACCCGGCACCACCATGGCCTGCTTGACGCTGGCAGCCACCCGGCGACCGCGGACCACTTCGGCAGCCGCGCGCAGGTCCTCGATGCGCGAGTTCGTGCAGGAGCCGATGAAGACCCGGTCGAGGGTGATGTCGGTGATCGCCTGACCAGGCTCCAGCCCCATGTAGTCGAGGGCGCGTGTCCATCCCTCGCGCTGCACCGCATCACGCGCATCGGCGGGATCCGGCACGCGCCCGTGCACGTCCGTGACCATCTCGGGCGAGGTGCCCCAGCTCACCTGGGGCGCGAGCGCTGAGGCATCGAGGCGCAGCTCGCGATCGAAGACGGCATCCGGGTCGCTGACGAGGTCGCGCCAGGCTTCCACGGCCCGCTCCCACTGTTCGCCGGAGGGCGCGTAGGGCCGGCCCTCGACGTAGGTGCGCGTGACGTCGTCGAAGGCCACACAACCCGCGCGTGCGCCGGCCTCGATGGACATGTTGCAGAGCGTCATGCGCCCTTCCATGGAGAGGCCCCGGACGGCCGAGCCGGCGTACTCGAGCGTGTGGCCGGTGCCACCGGCCGTACCGAGGCGACCGATGATCGCGAGGGCGAGATCCTTCGCGGTGACACCCGGGGGCAGTTCACCCTCGGCGACGATGCGAAAGTTCTTCGCCTTCTTCTGCACCAGGCACTGCGTCGCGAGCACGTGCTCGACCTCGGAGGTACCGATACCGTGCGCGAGCGCGGCGAGCGCGCCGTGCGTGGAGGTGTGCGAATCGCCGCAGACGATCGTCATGCCCGGCAGCGTCGCGCCCTGCTCCGGACCGACCACGTGGACGATGCCCTGGCGCGGATCGCGGATCCGGAATTCGAGAATGCCGAAGTCGTCGCAGTTCGCATCGAGCGTCTCGACCTGGATCCGCGAGATCTCGTCACGGATGCCGGCGACCCCCTCGGCACGATTCGTGGTCGGGACGTTGTGATCCGGCGTCGCGAGGTTGGCGTCGAGGCGCCAGGGCGTCCGGCCGGCCAGTCGCAGCCCCTCGAAGGCCTGTGGCGAGGTCACCTCGTGCAGCAGGTGCCGGTCGATGTAGAGCAACGCGGAGCCATCGTCCCGCGCCTTGACGACGTGGTCGTCCCAGAGCTTGTCGTAGAGCGTCCTGCCCGCCATGGGCCTCTCCTGCGAAGTGTCACAGCGGCCGCCTGGGAGCGACCGGTCAGCGGCGCGCATTCTGGTGCCGGGACTCGAATGACTCAAACGCATATTCGGAATGGATAGAATGCGCCGAGCGCATAGCTTGGGACACTGCCATGGACACGCCCGAACTGGCCGCCTTCGTGGCCGTCGCCGATCACGGGTCCTTCTCGCTGGCGGCGGACGCGCTGCATCTGACCCAGTCCGCGACGTCGCGGCGCATCGCGTCCCTGGAGCGCCGCCTCGGCGTGCCGGTCTTCGATCGGGTCGGCCGTCGTGTCACCCTCACGGAGGCGGGCCGCGTCCTGCTGCCGCGCGCGCGCCGGCTGCTCGGCGACCTCGAGGACACGCGCACGGTGCTGCGGGATCTTTCCGGGCGCGTGGCCGGCCCGCTCGCGCTCGCCACCTCGCACCATATCGGCCTGCGGCGCCTGCCGCCGGTCCTGCGGCACTTCAGCCGCGAACACCCGGAGGTGGAGCTGGACCTGCAGTTCCTCGACTCGGAGGCCGCGCACGAGCTGCTGCTCCAGGGCGTCCTCGAACTCGCCGTGGTGACGCTCGCGCCCGGCGGCGTGCCCCCGCTCGCGAGTCACGCGGTCTGGGACGACCCGCTCGTGTTCGCCGCCGGCGCGGAGGACCCGCTGCTCGCGGCCGAGGCCATCGATCTCGCCACCCTCGCGGCGCGCCCTGCCGTGCTACCGGGACCCGGGACCTACACCGGGCGAATCGTCACGGCCATGTTCGAACGCGCCGGCCTCACGCTCACGCGGACGCTGAC
This sequence comes from Pseudomonadales bacterium, assembly GCA_036351675.1. Classification (GTDB taxonomy): domain Bacteria; phylum Pseudomonadota; class Gammaproteobacteria; order Pseudomonadales; family Azotimanducaceae; genus JAZBPO01. Next base: position 1,275 of record JAZBPO010000436.1, on the reverse strand, counting down.
GACGAACTACCTCGAGACGATCCAGATGATGACGCGCATCGGCCTCGGCTGGACCGTGCTGCCGCAGACCATGATCGAGGACGGCCTTGCACCGCTCGCGGTGGTCGACGCGCCCGCGCTGCAGCGCACACTCGGCTGGGTCAGGCATCCGGATCGAACGCCGTCCAACGCGGCGCGCGCCTTCGTTCGTGTCCTCGAGGCCCAGGGTGACCCCGCGTCGGCGCCCGGCTGATCAGTCGTTCGTCTGCGGTGCGCGGTTCGGATTCTGGCCGCGGTGCCGCAGCAGATGATCCATGAGTACCAGGGCGACCATGGCCTCGGCGATCGGTGTCGCACGCACGCCGACGCAGGGGTCGTGACGGCCTGTCGTGACCACCTCCGTCTCGCCGCCGGAGCGGTCGACGCTGCGGCCGGGAACACGGATGCTCGAGGTCGGCTTGAGCGCGATGTGCGCGACGAGATCCTGCCCGGAGGAGATGCCGCCGAGCGTGCCGCCCGCGTGGTTCGTGAGGAAACCATCGGGCGTGATCTCGTCGCGGTGCTCGCTGCCGCGCTGCGTGACGACGTCGAACCCGTCGCCGAGCTCGACTCCTCGTACGGCGTTGATGCCCATCAGCGCGTGGGCGAGATCGGCGTCGAGCTTGTCGAACACCGGCTCGCCGAGCCCCCGCGGCATGTTCTCGGCCACCACCGTCACGCGGGCACCGATCGAGTCACCCTCCCGCCGCAGTGCGTCGATGGTCGCTTCGAGATCGGGAACGCTGTCCGGATCGGGCCAGAAGAAGGGATTCGCGTCGACGGCGCTCCAGTCGTGTCGCGCCGGCCGGTGTTCGCCCATCTGCGAGAGATAGCCGCGGATACGGATGCCTACCCGCGACTCGAGGTAGGCGCGGGCGATGGCGCCGGCTGCGACCCGCGCCGCGGTCTCGCGCGCCGAGGCACGACCGCCGCCGCGGTAGTCGCGGAACCCGTACTTGGCATCGTAGGTCAGGTCCGCGTGCGCGGGCCGGTAGGTGTCCTTGATGTCGGAATAGTCGCGGGAACGCTGGTCCGTGTTCTCGATGACGAGTGCGATCGGCGTGCCCGTGGTCAGCCCCTCGAAGACGCCGGAGAGGATGCGTACGGCATCCGGTTCACGGCGCTGCGTCGCGTACTTCGAGGTGCCCGGACGCCGCCGGTCGAGGTCGCGCTGGATCATCTCCTCGGTGATCGGCAGCCCCGGCGGGCAGCCGTCCACGATGCAGCCGAGGGCTGGCCCGTGGCTCTCGCCGACGG
>JAZBPO010000435.1:0-31978 GCA_036351675.1 Pseudomonadales bacterium | reverse complement strand
GGCGCCGATCTGGGATCCGCTGACGGGCGAGATCGACCGCGAGGTCGCGCGCTGGGCCATCGAGCACTGGGACCTGCGCAGGCACATGGAAGAGAACTGGGACGAACTGGCGCCGAAGCTCGCCGGCAAGCTCAATCTCTTCACCGGTCGTCGCGACAACTTCTACCTGGAACAGGCCGTCTACGAACTCGAGGAGTTCCTGACCACGGGCGAGAACCTCGGCTACCCGGCCCGCTTCGAGTACGGCGAGAAGGCGCGGCACGGCTGGAGCCCCTGGCGCGACCCCTACGATCCGCGCGGTTACTACGGCGACATGATGGATCAGGTCAGGGAGAACGCACCGGACGGAGCGCCGCTCCCCTGATGCGGATCGACAGGGCTGTTGAGACGATATCGCGATCAGAAGGCAGTCCCTTCAGCACGACGAGGAATATTGTCCGGGTGCGTTGACACACCCGTCGAGCCGGGCGCAGGATCAATCTGATCGTGGGGTCGAAATTCGTCAGTTCCCGAATCACCGCCGAGTGATGTGGAGCAGGCGCGAGAGGCCACGCAGCGGGCCGCTCTGAGTGGGAGGGTTTGAATGGCGGAAGACCATGTCGTCGTGAGGTCCGCCGTGGACGCCACGCATCGTGCCACCGGCCTCGGGGCCATCGTCTATCGCAGTCGCGCCGACAAGCGCCTGAGCACTGCGCGCCTCGGTGAGTTGCTCGCCACCGCACGGTCGCGCAATGCCCGGGAAGGCCTCTCCGGCCTCCTTCTCTTCGACGGCACCCACTTCCTGCAGTGGCTCGAGGGACCCGTGGACGCACTGCGTCGCGTCTGGTCCTCGATCCAGGCCGATCCACGTCACAGCGAACTCGAGCTGATCGGCCGACCCGATCTTCCCGTGCGCCTGTTCCGCGGTTGGGACATGGGTCTCGCCGGGCCCTCGCGCGGCATTGCCGAGGGAATCGACGACGTTGTGCTCGTCGATCAGGCCTTCTTCGAGCAGCTCGAGGGGGCGGGTGCCTCCCTCGCCGGTCTGCTGGAGCTCCTGGCCCGCGTCGCGCCGACGGAGTCGGTGCTGTCCACGGCCCCCCGGGTCGATGAACGCGAGGAGCACGTACGCGTGCTCTGTCTCGATCATGTACTCCCGATCGTGGAAGCGCGGCACGGGCTGCCGGTGGATCAGCCGGTTTCCCGGCGCGCCGCCGACGCACGCCTGCCGCGCATCGATCCGGCCTTCATCCGGCGTTTCGCGGACCATCTGCGCGCCTCGGATCACGAGGCCGCGGAGCGCGTCTGGAGGCGGCTGGTGAGCCTCGGCTGTTCGCCTGCTTCGCTCTGCAGCGATCTCGTCGAGCCGACGGCCCGGCGCCTCGGGGACCTCTGGGCTCAGGATTCCTGCAGCGGCGCCGACCTCGCGATCGCCGAGACGGAGTTGCTGCTGCTCCTGCGCCGCGACACGTCTCCGGCTGCGCCCCGCGCGCGGCTGCGGCAGCCGAAGGTGCTGGTCTCGGCCATGCCCGGTGCGCACAACGTCCTCGGCCCTGCCCTCGCGGCCGCGCGACTGGAATCCATGCAGTGCTGCACCGAGTGCCTGCACCCGGAGACCGACGACGAACTCGACGTCCGCCTCGTGGAGACGGACACGCACAACCTGGTGATCGCCCTCGATCCGGTCCACGGTCTCTCGGTCGACGCGGACGCGCTCGACCGCACGGTGAAGGCGGCGCGCGAGGCCATGCACAACCGCGGGCTTCGGGTCATGCTCTACGGCCGGCAGGTGGCCGAGGATCCCGGCATCGGCAAACGCGCCCATGCGGACTCGGCCTACGCCACGCTTTCAGAGCTGAACGTCGACTCCATGGAGTGGTCGAGTCTCTGAGGACGTCCGCGGACTCGATCTGCGGCGGCTGGCCGGAAGGCGCGCCCGAGCATCCTGGCGAGTCCCTGCCCACGGGCTCCCCCGTACCCCGGGGGCGGACCGGGATTCGGTGCACCGGCTGTCCGGCAGGGCGGCCGTTTCCTTGCCCTTCAGTGTCGCTTCGTGCTCGGCCCGGCGCAGCACCACTGCTGCGCCCGGGTCGCTCTACGGACGTCACGAACGCGCCCTCGTCGAGTTCCCGCATGAATGCCGCGAGCGTGGGCGGTCCCCGTGCGAGTGCGGCGGCAAGGGGTCGGCGAGCAGCTCCGTGACGCGCGTCGGAAGCCTCACTTCGGCGCCGAGATCGAGGGTTCGGACGACCCCGTCGTGGGCCCGTCCGCCGCGGTCCTCGGTCGCCCGAACCGACGGGACGGCGACGAGGCGGCCGTGTCCGGCCGCCTGTCTTCCGACCGACGGCATCGTCCGCGACTTCAGCTCGGCGGCGGCCTGCCGACTGGTTGCGCTTGGCCGCAGCCAGAGGAGCCTTGTTCCGTCATGACGATGTCGGCAGAGAACCCGGGGATGGACCCGGCCTTCGAGTTCGTCAAAGCACTGGCGAGCGACCTCGCGGACGGGGACTTCGAGTTGCCGCCCTTTCCGGACACGGCGATCCGCGTGCAGCGCTGCGTCGCCGACCCGAACTCGGACATCAAGGCACTTGCCTCGATCGTCGCGCAGGAGCCCGCGCTCGCGGCTCGTCTGATGCGCATGGCGAACTCCGCGCTGCTGAAGCGGGGCACGCTCGAGGTCACGGACATCCCCACGGCGATCTCGCGGGTCGGCATGGACATGGTGCTCAACGCGGCCGTCGCCTTCGCCGCGAAGGAGGCCATGCGGCCGCCGCCCGGGAGCGCCTGCATCTCGGCGGTCGAGCCGCTGCGTCGGCGCAGCATCCAGGTCGCGGTCATCGGCTTCGTGCTGTCGCGTCGGCTCCAGACCCTCGGCAAGCCCGAGGAGGCCATGCTCGCCGGACTCCTGCACGCCGTCGGCCAGCTCTACGTGTACACCCGCGCCGCTGAGCACCCGGAACTGTTCTCCGACCGCGAAGCGATCGACGCGCTCGTGCAGGACTGGCACACGGGTGTGGCGCGCGCCATCGTCGAGGCTTGGGGCTTCCCGGAATCCATCGCCCGTGCGGTGTGCGAGCAGGAGACGCAGGAGCGGGACCGGAAGTCCGATCCGGAGCTCGGTGACCTGCTGTTCGTCGCGATCGCCGTCGCGACGTCCGAAGGAGATCTCACCGAGCGCCTCGAGGGCTGCGATCCGCTCGCGCGCATGGGCCTGAGCCTCGAGGAGCTCGAAGCGATGCTCGCGGAGCAGGCCTCGGTCATCGAGAACATGGTGTCGAACCTCGGCGGTTGAACCGCCGCCGGATCGGGCGCGTCAGCGTTCGGCGCCGGCGCAGTCCCCCTTCCTGGTGCTCGACCGCGCCGGTCAGCGCTCGTCCTCCATCCACACGCAGCACCATGCCGGGCTGCTCCGCGCCCAGCGCCGATCCGTAGGCCGTCGATCGCTGGTATCCGAGCGTTGGCGGGACCGCCCGTCCCGCCCCTAAAGATGTCGTTCTGCCTGCCGATCAGAGCGTTGAGCACTTGCGTCGAAGCCGCTGTGGATCGCTTCGACGCTGCAGTTCCCACGACAACGCAGCGGACAAGCACGGGGCCCGTCATGAAGCTGACCGACTACCTGATCCTCCCCGGGGAGATCACGCCCTTCGAGCGTGGCTACCTGAAGCGCATCAACAAGGTCGCGCTGATCTTCTTCTACCTGCACGTCCCCGTGCTCGGCGCCGTCGCCTGGGTGTCGGGCACCGGTGTGCTGGAGGCTCTGGCACTCATGGCCCTGGTCCTGGCTGGACCCACCGTCGCCTACCGCATGCTGAAGAACCCGCGCACGCTGTCCATGGTGTACGGCATCACCGCCATGCTGATGGGCGGCCTGCTGGTGCACTTCGGCCAGGGTCCGGTACAGGTCGAGATGCACTTCTACTTCTTCGCCCTGCTCGCGATGCTGTGCATGTTCGCGAACCCGGCCGTCAACCTGGTGGCCGCGGGAACGGTGACGGTCCACCACCTCGCCGTGTTCCTGTTCCTGCCCAGCAGCTTCGTCAACTACGACGCCGAGTGGTGGGTGGTCGCCGTGCACGCCGCCTTCGTGGTCGTCGAGACGGTGGCTGCGGTGTTCATCTCGCGCGAGTTCTTCGACAACGTCATCGGCCTCGAGAAGATCGTCGAGGCGCGCACCGCGACGATCCGCGAGCAGCAGCGGGACATGAAGCTGATCCTCGACAACACGGCCCAGGGCCTCGTCACCATCGACCTCGAAGGCAAGGTCGTCGGCGACGGCTCGAAGGCCATGCGCACCTGGTTCGGCGAGCAGGGCGATTCGGTGCTCCTTTCCGAGTGGATCGGTCAGTGGGATCCGAAGTTCGGCGAATGGTTCGATCTCAGCCTTGAGTCCGTGAGCGACGGCTTCCTGCCGCTAGAGATCACCCTCGGTCAGCTGCCGAAGACCGTCTCCGTCGCGGACCGTACCTACACGCTCGCCTATCGCATGGTCGAGCAGGAGGACCCTGCCGCGCAGGCGCCTGACGAAGAGCGTCGCGAGTTCGAGCGCAAGGCGCCGGAGCCCGCGCCCGAGAAGATGCTCGTCATGGTGACCGACGTCACGGAGCAGCTCGAGAAGGAAGCCAAGGAGCGTCGCCAGGCGGAACTCCTCGAGCTCTTCAAGCACATCAACCGCGACAAGCCCGGCTTCCTCGAGTTCATCGCCGAGGCCGAGGAACTCATGGCGACGTTGATGGAAGGCAAGTACGAGGATCTCGATCAGCTCAAGCGCCTGATCCACACGCTGAAGGGCAACTCCGCCATCTTCGGCATGCGCACCTTCTCCGGCATCTGCCACGAACTCGAGACGCTCATCGCCGACGAGGGCATCGCACCGACGGACGAGCAGATCGACGAAGTCGAAGCTGCATGGAACGACATCCGCGGTGACCTGAAGGAGTTGCTGGGCGAGGCCGAGAGCGATCGCATCCAGCTCGAGGATTCGGACTATCAGGCGATCCTGCGCGCTGTCGTCGACGGTGCCGACAAGGAAGCCGTGACGCGCATGATCGAGTCCTGGCGCCTCGAGCCGACGCTGCGTCGCCTGGAGATCATCCAGAAGCAGATCCTCGGCCTGACGGAACGCATGGGCAAGGAGCCCGCGACGGTCCTGCTCTACCCGAACGACATCCGCTTCGACAGCAAGCGCTTCGCGCCCTTCTGGAGCGCCTTCATCCATGTCCTGCGCAACACCGTCGACCACGGTATCGAGGACGTCGAGCGTCGCGAATCGCTCGGCAAGCCGCGCGGTGGCGTCATCAAGGTCACGACGGAGATCGCCGACGAGAAGTTCGTGATCAGCGTCGAGGACGACGGTCCCGGCGTCGACTGGGATCGCCTGCGCGAGCGCGCGGTGGAGATGGGCCATGACGTGGCGGGCATGTCCAACGGCGACCTGTTGTTCCTCTCCGGGGTCAGCGCCAAGGCGGACGTCAGCGAGCTGTCCGGCCGCGGCGTCGGCATGGCCGCGATCCTCGAGGCCTGCGAGCAGCTCGGTGGTTCCATCGACGTCACGGCTCGCCCGAGCAAGGGCACGACCATCAGCTTCACCTTCCCCGCGGACGAAGCCGTCTACGCAGGCCACTCCGCAGTTCTGGCTTCCAGCGAAGCCGCCTGAAGCGACAACGCTCATACCCAGGAGATACAGCGATGAGCAAGACCGTACTCGTAGTCGACGATTCCAGCACCGTTCGCCAGCAGGTCTCGATGGCGCTCACGCAGGCCGGCTTCGCGACCAAGGAAGCCGCCGACGGCCAGGAGGGCCTCGAGTCGATCGATGCGGGCTCCGTGGACATGGTCATCTGCGACGTGAACATGCCGCGCATGAACGGGCTCGAGATGGTCGAGGCCGTGAAGGCGAAGCCGCAGAACAAGGCTCTCCCGATCGTCATGCTGACGACCGAGGGTCAGCCGGCGATGATCAAGCGGGCCAAGGAAGCGGGCGCGTCGGGCTGGATCGTCAAGCCCTTCGATGCGAGCCAGCTCGTCGCCGCGGCGCAGAAGCTGACCGGAGCCTGAGGCCCCCATGGACGCCCCTGCCGATCAGCCATACGGAGCCCCGAGCGCCGGCCGCGCAGCAGGCCCGTGCCCGGTGAACGGCGAACCGATGTCGGGAGAACTCGAAGCGTTCGTCCGGGAAGCCGGTGAGCGCATCCGGGCGGAGCTCTCGGAGATCCATGGCCGCGTTCATACGCAGGTCGAGGACCTCCGAGGTCTGTCCGAGCGCGAGACCCTGGCGATCGGCTCGGTGCTGTCCACGATCGTCGAGCGCGTCCAGGACATCGTCGATCAGGGCGAAGCCGAACTGCGTCGATCCAACGAGGAGGTCCGGGCGATCACCGCGGACTTCCAGGAACGGATCTCCAGCGAGGCGGAGCGCCAGGAAGCCGCCGTCGATCGCGTGTTCGCGCTCGCCGCGAGCATCGGTACCTCCATCGAGGCGATCGACCAGCTCCGCCACTCGACGGAGATGCTGGCCATCAACTCGAAGATCGAAGCGGCACGGCTCGGCGATCTGGGTCTGCCCTTTTCCGTTCTGGCCGAGCAGATACGCGATCTGGGCGGCTCCGTTCGAGCCACTACGACGAAGGTGACGGAGGCCATCGAGAACGTGCAGGCCGGTCTGCCGGAGATCGCCGAGTCCGCGCGAGACATGAGCTCGCACATGCAGGCTTACGTCGAGCGGGTGCAGACGCACGTGCAGGGGCAGAGCGGCGCCGACAAGCAGGAAGGGGGTCGTCTCGACGAGATCGCCCAGCTGAGCAATCGCGCGCTCTCGCATCTGGGTTTCCAGGATCCCCTCGTGCAGAGACTCGCCGCGATCGATCGGGAGGTCGGTGCCATCGTGGAGCGCGTGGACCCGCTTCTGCGGGGCGACGCGACGGTGGCTGCGCAAGACGTACAGGAAGACGAACACGGGTCGGAGGGCGGCGAGGCCGCAACCGGCGAAATCCTACTTTTCTAGGGACGAAGCGCGATGAACTTGGAAACGCCGAGTCTGGTCGAGCAGATCAGTGACATGTATGCGGAGTCGGGTCGTGAACTGCTTTCGACCTATGGCGTCGAAGCGACCATGGGGGACACGCGGGCCGCGGGCAGCGAGATCTGCTCGATCGTCAGCATCACCGGTCCGGGCATCAAGCTCGTGTCGGTCATCCAGCCGGACATCGCCCTGCTCAAGGCACTCTATCCCGGCGACGCGAGCGCGCTCGCGCCCCAGGACATCGAGGACTGGTGCGGCGAGATGAACAACCAGCTCGCAGGACGGATCAAGAACAAGCTCCTCAATCGCGGTTGCGAGGTCATGCTCGGTATTCCGTCCCAGGTGGTGGGCACGGAGGTTCAGGCGACGCTGCCGCGCTGGGCCGAGAGCACGCATATGGAGTTCGAGAGCAGCGTCGGCTCCCTCTGGGCCATTCAGCTCGTGCGTCTCGAGCCCGAGTTCGAGCTGCTGCCGGCCGGTGCCGTCGTCGCGGCCTCGGACGGGCTCATGCGCGAAGGCGAGATCTCGCTCTTCTGAGGAGAACGTCATGGCCAGTCAGCGTAGCCTCGTCGCCGGCGCAGCCGGCGGCCTGTTCGTCGTCGCGGTGGCCGCGGGCCTCGGCATCGCGGAGTTCCGCAAGCAGGACGGGGTGGGCCCTGCGCCTCGTGCCATGACGTCGCAGCATGCGGGTCGTTCCGACCACGACGCGCACGGGGACCATGCCGCGCACGCGGCCATGGCCGCGAATCTCGACCGCTCCGCCATCGTCTGGTCGCGGGCCGAGCCGCTGCGGCCGCCGGAGCTCGACGCCACCAACGGGGTCGCGCTGGCGGAGCAGCTCGAGGGTCGCTGGAGCCTGGTGTTCTTCGGCTTCACTTCCTGCCCGCACGTATGCCCGACCACGCTCGGGGCGCTCGCGAGCGTCGCGCGCAGGCCGGAGGGGGGGCTTCCCGACGACACTCAGGTGCTCTTCGTGACCGTGGATCCCGCAGTCGACGATCAGGAGCGGGTCAGCGGCTACCTCGACGCCTTCGAAGCGGGTTTCATCGGCTACACCGGCGATGCGGCGGCGTTGCAGGCCTTCGCCGACGACATCGGCGCGGCCTTCGCACCGGAGGGGCGCGCCATCGATCATTCCACGTCGGTGTTCGTCGTCGATCCGCAGGGGCGCCCCGCGGGCATCCTGCTGCGCCCGAGCGATCCGTCGCGGATCCTGCCTGACCTCGAGCTCGTCCGAGCGGCGGCGGTCGAGGTGACGGCGCGGGATGTCCATGCCCATGGCCACAGCGTCTGAAGCGGAACGATCCGTCCGCTCCGGCGCCGGTGACGGCGCCGGCCTCAAGATCTTCCTGGGCACATGGGCGCTTCTGTGCGCCTGCCTCCTCGGCGCACTCTCCATGGGCCACGTCGTGGCCTTCCCGGAGCCGGAGCGTGACCGGCTCGCAGGGCTCCTGGCGGCACTCCACGAGTTCGGCGGCGATGCGCCGGGTCGGCTCGCCGTGCACGTGATCGCCTCCGACTGTTCATGCACGGAGAGTCTGTTCCGGCACCTCGTGGAGCACGGGCCCGTCGACGACACGGAGGAGGTGATCCTCTTCGTCGGTCCCGAGCACCGCGGCAAGCGAGCAGCCTCCCGCGCGGCCGGTTATCGTTTCGTCAACATCGCTCACGAGGAGCTCGAAGCGCTCGGGCTGGAGAGCGCGCCGGTGCTCGCCGACTTCGCCGCCGACGGACGGATCCGCTACCTCGGTGGCTACTACGATCACCCCTCCGCCTCGAATCCGCTCGATCTGCGCCTGCGCACGGCCCTGGATCGCGGTGAGCGCGTCGCGCCCCTGCCCATCTACGGTTGTGCCGTGAGCGCACGCCTGCGCGAGGCCTTCGATCCGCTCGGACTGCTCTACGAGAGCTGATCGTCGGCCAGCGGCCCGCTGCGAACGGGACTGCGGTGTGCATCGGGCCGTGAATGGGTGTGGAGGCGCGGCCGACGCGGCGCGGGGCCGCGCCGCGCGCCGAAGGCGCATCAGCCGTTGCGGATCCGGAAGCTGCCGACGAGCCGCTCGAGCGCTTCGACCTGAGCACTCAGCTCCTCGCTGTTCGAGGCGACTTCCTCGACCATGGCGGCGTTCTGCTGCGTGGACTGGTCCATCTGCTGGATCGCCGAGTTCGCACTCGCGATGCCCGCCGACTGCTCGCCGGTGGCGAGCGTGATCTCCCCGATCATGCTGCTCGCGCTGGCCACGGTCTCGACGATCTCGCGGAGCGTGACGCCGGAGCGATTCACGAGGTCGGCGCCCTCCGCGACCTTCTCGGCGCTGTCCTGAATGAGCGACTTGATCTCCTTGGCGGCCTCGGCGCTGCGCTGCGCGAGGTTGCGCACCTCGCTCGCGACGACCGCGAAGCCGCGTCCCTGTTCACCGGCCCGCGCGGCCTCGACGGCAGCATTGAGGGCGAGCAGGTTCGTCTGGAAGGCGATCTCGTCGATGACGCCGATGATGTCCGCGATGCGTCGGCTCGAGCCGCGGATGTCCTCGACGGCGCTGATCGCCGACTCGAGCACCTCGCCGCCGCTCTCCGCTGCCGCCCGTGCCTCACGTGATCGCTCGTCGGCGCTGCGTGCGCTGCTGGCGGTGTGTTCGACGGTGGCGAGCATCTCCTCCATGGCGGATGCCGTTTCCTCCAGGCTCGCGGCCTGCTGCTCGGTGCGCGAACTCAGGCGTGCGTTCCCCTCCGCGAGCTCGCTCGCGCTCGCCGCGCAGCGCTGCGCGACCGCGCGCACCTCGGCCATGGACGCGGCGAGCTGGGTGACGGCCTCGTTGACGGAGCTGGCCAGTTCCCCGAACACACCGCCGTGACCGTCTGCCACGGTCACGGTCAGGTCGCGCCGCGCGAGGGCCGCCATGGTTTCGGCCACCTCGCGGATCGGTGCAGCGACGGCGTCGAGCATGCCGTTGACACCGCTGCGCAGCGCACGATCCTCGGCGGAGGTGGCGTTCGTGTCCGCCCGTACATCGAGGCGGCCGTCGCGCACGGCGTCGATGAGGCGCTGGATCTCCGCGTTCGTCTCGTGGCGCTCCGTCACGTCGGAGGCGTACTTGACGATCTTGTAGACGGCGCCGTCCCCATCGCGGAGCGGCGTGTAGATCGCCTGGATCCAGATCTCGCGTCCGTCCTTCGCGAAGCGCTGGTACTCGCCATTGCGGGCCTCGCCACGCGCGAGCGCCGCCCAGTGCTGCACCCACTCCTCGGACGCCGCGTACGCGGGGTCGCAGAAGATCCGGTGCGACCGGCCGACGATCTCCTCCAGGCGATAGCCCGTGGCGGCGAGGAAGGTCTCGTTGGCGTGGAGGATGGTGCCGTCCGGCTCGAACTGGATGACGGCGCGTGTCGCGTGGATGCCGGCGACCTCGGCACGCAGGTCGGCGAGTTCCACCTCGTCGACGAGCGTGTAGCCCTCGCCCGGCCCCTCCGGCAGCGCAGCGCCGTCCTGGCCGTCGGCCGTCGTCACGATCTGGTTCATCGATGTCGTTGCTCCGCCTCCGCGGGCGCACCCTGCGTGCGTCCCTTCGAGCCGGTCCGGACGGCTCCGCTCGCATCGGAGCGGGCGACGGACCGGTGATGTCTGCAGATGGTCGGCAGTCGAAGCGCCGTACTTGAGGGGGTTCCGGCGATGCAGCGGGCGGCTCGTCGCCGCCGGTGGGCTCCGGTCCGCTCGGCGGTCGGTCGCCGACCCTAAAGAAACGCGGCGGCGGGCCGACTGGAGGCGAATCGCCACCAGCCCCGCCGCGCACAGATCCGGTCCGGCGGCGTCCGGCAGCCGGTGGGAACTGCGGAGTCAGGAGAACGCGAGTGACGTCGGAAACCGAAACGACCAGCAAGGGTTCGACCCGAAGCGGCCGCAAGGCTGGGAGCACGGCGCGCTCGTCGACCCGGCGCGGCGCGGCTGATGCCATGCGGCAGGTGCTCGAGCAGTGCATCGACGCCGTCGTCACGATCGACGCCGAGAACCGCGTGACGTTCTTCAACGCCGCCGCCGAGCGGCTCTGGGGTTATGCGGCCGAGCAGGTGATCGGCGAGAACGTCGCCATGCTCGTGCCGCTGATGCACCAGGCGAAGCACGACGAGTACGTGAACCGTCACCGTGAGACGAACGAGGACCGCATCGTCGGTTCGTCGCGCTCCATGCAGCTGGTGCGGGCCGATGGAGAGGAGCGCCACGTCAACGTGTCTCTGTCCCGTGTCGAGATGGGTGGAGCGGTGCACTACACGGCGTTCCTGCGTGACGTGACCGAGGAGGTCCGCGTGCGCGAGCAGGCTGAGCAGCAGCGCGAGCAGGCAGAGCAGCAACGCGAGCTCACCGCTCGGGTCCTCGCAGAGGCGCGCCGCGTCGTGGCGGCGATCGCGAGCGGCGATCTGTCGCAGCGCGTCGAGGGTGACTACGAAGGCGATTTCGCCGATATGAAGGAGGCGCTGAACGGCTGCGGCGAGCGTCTGGCCGATCTCGTTTCGCAGATGGGTGAGGCCTCGCGTGCCGTGAGCGAGAACGCTCAGGCCGTGGCGCGTGGGAGTCTCGAACTCTCGCAGCGAACGGAGGAGCAGGCGTCCTCGCTGGAGGAGACTGCCTCGAGCATGGAGGAGATGACGGCCACGGTCCGTGCCAACGCGGAGAGCGCCGTCGAGGCCAATCGGCTCTCCCGGGAAGCGCAGCAGAAGGCGCAGAGCGGCGGGGCGGTCGTCAACGATGCGATCAGCGCCATGCAGCAGATCAACCAGGCGAGCAAGCGCATCGCCGACATCATCGGCGTCATCGACGAGATCGCCTTCCAGACCAATCTCCTGGCGCTCAACGCGGCCGTCGAGGCCGCTCGGGCCGGCGAGCAGGGACGGGGCTTCGCGGTGGTTGCCGGTGAGGTGAGGAATCTCGCTCAGCGCAGCGCCGAGGCCGCGAAGGAGATCAAGGGTCTTATCAAGGACAGCGTCGAGAAGGTCGAGGATGGCACCCGACTCGTGAACGAGTCGGGCTCCACACTCGGCGAGATCGTCGATGCGGTCACGCAGGTCGCGGAACTCATCGATCAGATCGCGACCGCGAGCTCCGAGCAATCCGAGGGCATCGTGCAGATCGGCAAGGCTGTCTCTCAGATGGACCAGATGACTCAGCAGAACGCCGCCATGGTCGAGGAGAGCACCTCCGCCGGCGAGGCCCTCGAGTCCGAGGCTCAGACCCTGCTCGAACTCGTGCGCTTCTTCGCGAGCGGCGACGAAGCGCAGGGCAGCGAGGATGCAGCCCCGATCGCGGAGCGTCGCAGCGCCGATCGCCCCTGGGCGGGCGGCAGCGGGTCCGTGCGGGAGGTCCGCGACGGCAGAGCGGTGCAACCGATTCCCCTGCGCAAGGTCGCCGGCGACGACGACGACAGCTGGACGGAGTTCTGAGGCCATGAATGCACTGACCCATGCCGCCAGCCAGCCGCTCGGCGAGGTCGATCGGGGCGCCGGCGCGGCCGCGAGCGAGCCGGAACGCCAGTACATCAGCTTCCTGCTCGACGGCGTCGAGTACGGCGTCGACATCCTGCACGTGCAGGAGATCAAGGGCTGGGATGCCGCCACGCCGGTCCCGAGCACGCCGGACTACGTGCTCGGACTGATCAATCTGCGTGGCACGGTCGTTCCGGTCATCGACCTGCGCCTGCGTTTCGGTCTGGAGAAGGCCGAGGATCACCGTGGTCAGGTGGTGGTGATCGTCCGTTTCGAACAGGACGAGCGGGTCCGCGTCTTCGGTCTGGTGGTGGACGCCGTGTCCGAGGTGTACGGCGTCTCCGCCTCGCAGGTGGGCCCGCCGCCGGAGTTCGGTGATTCCGCGAGCATCGATTTCGTCGAGGGACTCGTGACGATCGACGAGCGGATGCTGATCCTCCTCGACGTCAGGCGACTGCTCGAGGTCGACGCGCCGGTCCGCTGACGGACCGGGCAGCTGCGGAAGCAGGCAGAAGGAGAGATCCATGGCCCAGATACTCGCAGTCGACGACTCCAGGGCGATCCGCCAGATGATGTCCTGGGTCCTCGCGGAGGCAGGCCATACGGTCACCGTCGCCGAGGATGGCGTCGAGGGCCTCGAGGCAGCGCAGCGCGGTGACTTCGAGCTGGTCATCACCGACGTGCACATGCCGAACATGAGCGGGATCGAGCTCATCGAGAAGCTGCGCGAACTCCCGGCCTACCGGTTCCGGCCGCTGCTCGTGCTGACGACCGACGGCAGCACGGAGATGAAGGAGAAGGGCCGTGCGGCTGGGGCGACGGGCTGGATCCTCAAGCCCGTGGAGCCCGAGACGCTGACGAGGACCGCGGAACGGGTGCTGGGAGTCGAGGCCGCATGAGCCAATCCGGCGACGAACTGGATGCCATCCGGGAAGCCTTCTTCGAGGAGTTCTGGGAGGGGCTCGAGACCATGGAGCGCGGCGTGCTCGAGCTGCGCGAGGGCGAGGCCGACCGCGAGCGTCTGGACGAGATCTTTCGCGCCGCGCACTCGATCAAGGGTGGCGCGGCCACCTTCGGCTTCGACGTCATCGCCGCCTTCGTGCACGACGCCGAGACGCTGCTCGATCAGCTGCGCGAGGGCGAGCGCGTCGCCGACGAGACCTTCCTGCAGCTCATGCTCGAGGCCGTCGACTGTCTGCGCGAACTGGCCGAACCGGACGCCGAGGCGCCGAGCCCCCGGGTCCGCGACGTCTCGGAGCGCATGCAGGCGCTCGTCGCCGGTGCGGCGCCGGGCGCCGCGCAAGCGCCGCCGGCGAGCGCCGAGGATGCTCCGTCCCGGGTCACGATCCGCTTCGAGCCCGGCCCCGACATGCTCGCGACGGGGAACTGTGCACTGCCCCTGTTCGCGGAACTGGCCGGCCTCGGTGAGCTGGAAGCTCGCGTCGACCTGGCCGGACTCCCCACGCTCGACGATTTCGAACCCGAGCGCTGCTACCTCGCCTGGGACATGGAGCTCGACAGCGGTGCCGGCATCGAGGACATCCGTGCGGCCTTCGACTGGGTCAGCGTCGGGGCGACGCTGGACATCCAGGGTGCCGGGGCGGAGCTGACGAGCGAGACGCCCGCGCCGGCCGCGGCGCCGGCCGAGGCCGGTTCCGGGACCGTGGACATCGGGGCGGTTCCCGAGTCGGGCAGGACGTCGGCTCCGGCCGACGGCGGCGGCAAGCCGGCTGCACGCAGCCGCGAGAGCAGTTCCATGCGGGTGAGCATCGAGAAGGTCGACGACCTGCTCAATCTCGTCGGCGAGCTCGTGATCACGCAGTCCATGCTGCGTTCCTTCGATGCGACCAACGAGGAAGGCCTGCAGCGCCTGAAGGACGGCCTCGAGGACCTGGAGCGGCACACGCGCGAGCTCCAGGAGAACGTGATGCAGATCCGCATGCTGCCGATCAGCTTTGTCTTCGGCCGCTTCCACCGCCTCGTGCGCGATCTGTCACGCCAGCTCGGCAAGCAGGTGAAGCTGGAGATCGAGGGCGAGCAGACGGAACTCGACAAGACCGTCCTCGAGAAGGTCGGCGATCCGCTCATGCACCTGATCCGCAATTCCATCGATCACGGCATCGAATCCCCCGAGGCGCGGACGGCGGCCGGCAAGCCGGCCGAAGGTACGCTCGCGATCAGCGCCGGCCACGAGGGCGGCAAGATCGTCATCCGGGTCCGGGACGACGGCAAGGGGCTCGATCTCGATCGCATCCTCGCGAAGGCGCAGGCGCGCGGGCTCGTGCGCGAGGGGGCCCGGCTGAGTCCGGAGGAGATCGCGGATCTCATCTTCGCGCCCGGCTTCTCGACTGCCGAGACCGTGAGCGACGTGTCCGGACGTGGCGTGGGCATGGACGTCGTCCGGCGCAACATCCAGGACCTCGGCGGCAACGTCGAGATCAGCACGGAGCCCGGCGCCGGCACCACGCTCACGATCCGCCTTCCGCTCACCCTGGCGATCCTGGACGCGCAGCTCGTGCGCGCGGGCGACGAGATCTACGTCATCTCGCTGCTGTCGATCCTCCAGACCATCCAGCGCGATCCGGCACGCATCAAGTCCCTGCCCGGCGGTGGACGCGTGTGCGAGGTGCGCGGTCAGTACGTCCCCGTCACGTCCATCACGGAAGCCTTCGGTGGTGATCCGGAAGCGGAGGAGGGCGGTCTGCTCGTGGTGGTGGAATCGGACGGCGAGAGCGTCGGCTTCTTCGTCGACGAGCTGCTCGAACAGCAGCAGGTGGTCATCAAGAGCCTCGATGCGAACCTCGGTCACGTCGATGGCGTCACGGGCGCGACGATCCTCGGTGGAGGTCAGGTCGCGCTCATCCTCGACGTACCGGGCCTGGTCGCGCGCTGGCGCACCGGCAGCCGCCCGCGGTCCGTTCAGGCAGCCTGAGGAGCAGAGCACCATGCCCGTGGACATGCTGGGCGGCCCGCGTCGTCTTGAACTGCCGGAGCGGTTGACGATCGAGGTCCTCGCCGACCTCGGAGACTGCCTGCGCGAGCATGCGCTCGAGGCCGGCGCACTGGAACTCGACGGTTCGGCGCTCCGCACCGTGGACACGGCAGGCCTGCAGTGGCTCGCGGTGTTGATCCGGACGCGCCGCGCCGAGAAGCGGACCACTCGCTGGGACAGCGTGACGGCTACGCTGGCGCGTGCTGCCGAGCGTCTCGGCATGCGCGAGGCGCTCCTCATGGCGCGCGCCCGCGTGCTGGAGAGCTGAGGTGGCGAAGCCCGGCGCTCTGCAGGACTTCGTGGCGATCCAGCGCGAGCAGATCGAAGCGGTGCGCGTCGCCCTCCGCGACGAGTTCCCGCTTCCGGAACGTGAGCGGCTCGCGGACGCGTCGCGTGGTCTGCAGGTGCTCGACCGGGTCCTGCAGCGGCTCGATCACGTCGCCGAGAACCTCGCCGTGCTCGAGGCGTGTGGTCTCGGGGACGAGAAGGCCGTGCCGGTGGAGCGATTGCTGGGTGCGGCCCTCGAGCGGTGCACCATGGACGAGGAGCGTCAGGTCTTCGCCCGCCGCGGCGTCGTCGGTCCGGTGGCCTCGCCCCGGCCGGCCGACGTGGAACTCTTCTGATGTCGGCCGCGCTCGCGCACAAGCGTGTTCCGGATCCCGGTCAGAGAGTCGTGCGCATCGTCGCCGGGGAGTGCCACGTCACCGACGCTGCGGAACTGATCGGCACGACGCTCGGCTCCTGCATCTCGGCCTGCGTCCGCGATCGGCGCACCGGCGTGGGCGGCATGAATCACTTCATGCTTCCACAGACCAGCCGGGACGCCCATGAGGCGGACCTCCAGGAGCTGCGCTATGGCGTCCACGCCATGGAATACCTCGTCAACGAGGTGCTCCGGCGCTGCGGCGAGCGACGCAGCGACCTCGAAGTGAAACTCGTCGGCGGCGGTGAACTGCTCGGTCTCGGTCCGGGTGTCGGTCTGCGCAATCGGGAGTTCGTGCACCGCTTCCTGGAGGACGCGGGCATCGCGGTCGCGGCGGCGGACCTCGGCGGCCCGCACGGTCGCGTCGTCCGCTATCTGCCGAGTACGGGTCAGCTCTTCGTCCGTGCGCTGAGTGGCGGCCGCGCACGTTCGGTCGTCGCGCTGGAACAGGACTATCGCGAACGGATCGCTGCTCGCAGGCCTCGTCAGGACGCAGTGGAACTCTTCTGAGGAGCGTGTGGCGGGTACGGCGACATGGACGAGATCACTGTCATCACACTGTGCCGGGAGGAGGCGCTGCAGGCGCGCGTCGCCGACGTCCTCGAGCGCGTCGACGGGATCGCCGTGGTGGGCGTCGCGAACACGCTGACCCGCATCCCCACACTTCTTCGCGCGCAGCAGGCGTCCGTGGCGGTCGTGGATCTCGGCGTGCCCGGTACGGGGCGGCTGGCCGGGGGGGCGCCCGCTGCTGCGGGGGACGTGCTCGCGGTCGTGAGTGCCGTGGTGCTCGGCGAACGCGGTGACCCCGCATCCGCCGAGTTCCTCGAGCGGCCCCGCGCGCCGGATGGTCATGCGGACCCGTGCTTCGACGCGGCGCTCGAGAAGGCCATCCGCAGCGTCGCCGGACGCGAGACCTCGTGCCCCGCGAGGACCCGGAGCACGGATCCGGCGTCGCCGCTACCGGTGCAGAGATCCGGCGCCGGTCGACCGGCGCTCATCGTCATCGGCGCATCCACTGGCGGCAACGAGGCGCTGACTCGACTCTTCGCGCGGCTCGGCGACGACCTGCCGCCGATCATGGTCGTACAGCACATCCCGGCGGCCTTCGTCGGCAGCTTCGCCCGGCGCCTCGACGACTGCAGTCCCATCAACACGGCGCTCGCCGTGGACGGCGAGCGTCTGCGGCCCGGTCATGCCTATCTGTCTCCCGGTTCGCAGCATCTTCGAGTGGAGCGGGACGGCGGTCAGCTCGTGGCGCGCTTCGGCGGTTCGGAGCGCGTCAACGGCCACTGTCCGTCCGTGGACGTGCTCTTCGAGTCGGCAGCGGTCCTCGGTGGCCGGGCCATGGCCGTGCTCCTCACGGGCATGGGCAACGATGGCGCTCGGGGCATGCTCACGATGCACGAGGCCGGCGCCCGGACGATCGTCCAGGACCAGGCCTCGAGCGTGGTCTGGGGCATGCCGGCCCGGGCCTTCGAGCTCGGGGCCGCGGACATGATGCTGCCCCTCGACCGCATCCACCGGAAGGTCACGGAGTTCGCAAGCAAGTGATGAGCAGCCAGCTGCCGGGACGACGGAGCGGAGCGGGACGACAGATCCACGATCGGCTCGTACCGATGGACGACCGGACCTACCGGGACTTCGTGGACATCGTGCACGCGCAGACCGGCATCGCGCTCGGTGACGCCAAGCGCGAACTCGCGCATGCGCGGCTCGCCCGTCGCGTTCGCGCCCTCGGGTTGCCGGACTACGAGAGCTACGTGGGAATGCTCCGGGGCGGCGATCCTGAGGAACTCGCGTCGCTGCCGACGATCATCTCGACCAACGTCACGAGCTTCTTCCGAGAGCGCCATCACTTCGAGGAGCTCGCCGCCCGGCTCCGGGCGCGTCTCGAGGCGGGCCAGCAACGCTTTCGTTTCTGGTCCGCCGGTTGCTCCAACGGCGCCGAGCCCGTATCCATGGCCCTCACGGCCGCCGAGGTCTTCGCGCGGCGCCCCGACGTGGACTGGCGGATCCTCGCGACGGACATCGATCCGAAGATGGTCGCGTTCGCGCAGGCGGGACGCTATCCGCTCCAGCAGCTCGAGTCGGTGGCCGTGGAGACGCTGCGCTTCGGCATGCAGAAGGACGGTGATCATGCACGGCTGCGCCCGGAACTCGCGGGACGCATCGTCTACAAGGAGCTCAATCTCTTCCACGAGTGGCGCATGCGCGGACCCCTGGACGCCATCTTCTGCCGCAACGTGCTGATCTACTTCGGCGACGAGGACAAGTCGAGCCTCATCGAGCGCTTCGCGCGCCTCCAGCGCAGCGGCGACATGCTCGCCATCGGTCACTCGGAGAGCGTGGTCGGCATGGGCGTTCACTACCGGGCCATCGGCAAGACCTTCCACGAGCGGCTCTGAGACACGCACCTCGGGGCGGCGCCAACGGAAAGCTCGCGCATGCGAAGGCGCCGGCGATCATGACGATGCCGGCGCCCGGGAAACTGCAGTGATCGCCGTGGTCGGCGCCTCAGAGCGCCGCGAAGGACACCGAGCCCTTCCCGTAGCCGGGAATGTCGATGGAGAAGCGCGCGAGCGGTTCCGGGCCGTCCACCTTCTCCTCGACCTCGACGAGCCGCAGGTGGGGTGTGCCCTTGCCCATGAAGAAGCTCGAGAAGATGTTCGCCACCTCGTAGAGGTTGGAGACCATCATCTTGGAGAGCGATGCCTCCTTGACTGCGTCGTCGGCCCCGGGCTTCGGGATCATCGACAGGGCGCTGCCGAGGTAGGCGGCCGCGGGCAGGTCGAAGCTGCACCAGGCGACCGGTTCGTCCTCGTCCGTGACGTAGGTGGCGGTCCAGGCGGCTTCCACGGCAGGCGCCTCGGACACCTCCGGCGCCGATCCGAACAGCATCTCCAGGCAGCGGGAGATCTCCTCGGGCTTGGGCAGTCGTTGCTTCATGGTCTCGAACCTCGCAGTGGCATCACTTCAGGAACGGCTTCAGGGCTTCGGCGAAGGCGTCTTCCGTGAAGGGCTTGGCGATCAGGAAGCGGGCCCCGGCGGCGGAGGCGCGCGCGCGCATGGGCTCCGAGGACTCCGTGGTCACGAACCCGAACACCCGCGGTGCCACGCCCTCTTCGTTGAGCTTCTCGAGCACCTCGATGCCGGTCATGCCGGGCATGTTCCAGTCCGCGAGCACCACGTCGGGTTCGTTCTTGCGCAGGTACTCGAGCGCATCGGCGCCGTCCGTGCCCTGCTCGAAGTCGTGACCCCGGAAAACGGACTTGATCGTGCGGATGACCATCATGCGCATCGCCGGACTGTCATCGACCACGTACACCTTCATCGCGAACCCCCTGACGTGGGAAAGTTGAACTTCACCGCGTGCAGAGAGGCAGATCGGCCGGAATGCCCGGTTCTTTAGGCTCCGCCGGGAGTATTCGGGCATGGCGGGTCGCATCGGGAAGGGCCCGGGAGCAGTCGTCCCGCGGCCGGGTGCCGACCGGGTGATCCGGCGGCGTCCTTGATCCGCGTCAAGGGCGTGGCGGCGGGGACGCCGCAGGCTCCTCAGGCTCACACGGGCCCATGGGAGGGAAGCCCTTGAATCAGATGGTGACCAACGCCGACAAGGCAGGCGTGCCATTTCCGGCGCGCTACGAGAATTTCATCGGTGGACGCTTCGTCGCGCCGGTGGACGGTCAGTACTTCGAGAACATCACGCCGATCACCGGTGAGGTGATCGGCACCGTGGCGCGCTCGAGCGCCGCCGACGTCGAACTCGCGCTCGACGCCGCACACGGGGTGAAGGTCGAGTGGGGTCGCACGCCACCGGCGGCGCGCTCCAATATCCTGCTGAAGATCGCCGACCGCATGGAGGAGAACCTCGACCTCCTCGCGCGTGCCGAGACCTGGGACAACGGCAAGCCGATCCGGGAGACGACGGCCGCCGACATTCCGCTCGCCATCGACCACTTCCGCTACTTCGCGGGTGTGCTGCGAGGCCAGGAAGGCTCCATGTCGGAGATCGACGCGGACACGGTCGCCTATCACTTCCACGAACCGCTCGGGGTGGTGGGCCAGATCATTCCCTGGAACTTCTCGATCCTCATGGCGGCCTGGAAGCTGGCCCCGGCGCTCGCGGCGGGGAATGCCGTCGTGCTTAAGCCGGCGGAGCAGACGCCGGCGGCGATCATGGTGCTGGTGGAGCTGATCGCGGATCTGCTGCCCGCCGGCGTCATCAACGTCGTCAACGGTTTCGGCCACGAGGCCGGCGCGGCGCTCGCGTCCTCCTCGCGCATTGCCAAGATCGCCTTCACGGGGTCCACGGAGACGGGCCGCAAGATCATGCAGGCGGCCACGGCGAACCTGATCCCCGTGACGCTCGAGCTCGGTGGCAAGTCGCCGAACATCTTCTTCAGCGACGTCATGGCGAAGGACGACGCCTTCCTCGACAAGGCCATCGAGGGCTTCGTGCTGTTCGCCTTCAACCAGGGCGAAGTCTGTACCTGTCCGTCGCGGGCGCTCATTCAGGAGGACATCTACGAGGCCTTCATCGAGCGCGCCATCGAGCGCGTGAAGGCGATCCGCCAGGGGGATCCGCGCGATCCGGAGACCATGGTAGGGGCCCAGGCGAGCGCCGAGCAGCAAGCGAAGATCCTGTCCTATCTGCAGATCGGCGTGCAGGAAGGTGCCGAGGTGCTGGTCGGTGGGGACGCCGCCCACTTCGACGGCGAACTCGCCAAGGGCTTCTACATCCAGCCGACGATCCTGAAGGGCCACAACAAGATGCGGGTCTTCCAGGAGGAGATCTTCGGCCCCGTGGTCTCGGTGACGACCTTCAAGGACGAGGCGGAGGCGCTCGCCATCGCCAACGACACCATGTACGGCCTCGGCGCCGGTGTGTGGTCGCGTGACGCGAACACCTGCTACCGCTTCGGACGGGCCATCGAGGCGGGACGCGTGTGGGTGAACAACTACCACGCCTATCCGGCGCATGCGGCCTTCGGCGGCTACAAGCAGTCGGGCATCGGCCGCGAGACCCACAAGATGATGCTGGACCACTACCAGCAGACGAAGAACATCCTCATGAGCTACGACCCGAACAAGCTCGGGTTCTTCTGAGGTGCCCTCGGCGCCGGCCGCGTCCGCGGCCGGCGCTCGCCGTTGCGGGAAGATCATCCCCTGGAAACGCTCGCGACACTGAAGTCCCGCTTCCCGCGCCCCGGGCGCGTCGTGTTCATCGGCGTCCGGCCGGCGCGGCGTGCGCCTGTCGAGGTCCCCGACCGCGTCGAGGTCACGGAGGCGGGACTCGTGGGCGATCGCTATGCGGGACGCGACGGCAAGCGCGCGGTGACGCTGATCCAGTACGAGCATCTGCGCGTCATCGAGAGCCTGACCGGCTGCGAAGCGCTCGATCCCGCCCTGCTCCGGCGCAATCTCGCGGTCGCGGGTCTCAACCTGCTGGCCCTGCGTGGTCAGCGCTTCCGGATCGGCTCCGCACTGTTCGAGGCGACGGGCGCCTGCGCCCCCTGCTCGCGCATGGAGGAACTGTTCGGAGCGGGCGGCTACAACGCTCTGCGGGGCCACGGAGGCATCACGGCCCGCGTGATCGAGCCCGGCATCATCGAGCTCGGCGACAGCGTGGTCGTGGAGCCGCCGACGGTCTGAGGGCGCGCGCCTGCGCTGCAGGCACGCGCCCCCGCTCGAGACCTAGGCCGCTTCCGACGGCGTGAAGGTCGTCAGGTCGATGCCCTCGACGGCGGCCTTGTACTCCTCGATCGTCGGCGTCCGGCCGAGGATCGCGGACAGCACGACCACCGGCGTCGAGGCGAGCAGGGATTCACCGGCCTTCTCGTCCGAGTCCTCGACCACGCGGCCCTTGAACAGGCGCGTCGAGGTCGCGAGGACCGTGTCGCCCTTGCCGGCCTTCTCCTGGTTGCCCATGCACAGGTTGCAGCCGGGACGCTCCAGATAGAGCGTGTTCTCGTACTCGGTGCGCGCGACCTGCTTCGGCTGCTCGTCGTCGAATTCGAAGCCGGCGTACTTCGCGAGGATGTCCCAGTCGCCCTCGGCCTTCAGCTCGTCGACGATGTTGTAGGTCGGCGGTGCGATGACCAGCGGCGCCCTGAACGTGACGCTGCCCGCGGCCTTCTCGATGTTCCGGAACATCTGGGCGACGATCTTCATGTCGCCCTTGTGCACCATGCAGGAGCCGACGAAGCCGAGGTCCACCTTCCTGTCCCGGTACCAGGAGATCGGCCGGATCGTGTCGTGCGTGTAGCGCTTGGACACGTCCGGGTTGTTCACGTCCGGGTCGGCGATCATGGGCTTGTCGATCGCATCGAGATCGACCACGACCTCCGCGAAGTACGCCGCATCGTCGTCGGGCTTCAGCGCGGGACGCTCGCCGGAGCGGATCTCCGCGATGCGCGCGTCGGCGCGGTCGACGAGACGCGCGAGCATGCGTGCATCGTTGTCCATGCCCTTGTCGATCATGATGCGGATGCGCGCCCTGGCGATCTCGAGGGACTCGATGAGCGTGTCGTCGTCGGAGATGCAGATGGAGGCCTTGGCCTTCATCTCCGCCGTCCAGTCCGTGAAGGTGAAGGCCTGATCGGCGAGCAGCGTGCCGAGGTGCACCTCGATGACGCGGCCCTGGAAGACGTTGTCACCGAACTGCTCGAGCATCTGCGCCTGCGTCGCGTGCACCACGTCGCGGAAGTCCATGTGCCAGGCCATGTGGCCCTTGAAGGTGACCTTCACGGACTCGGGGATCGGCATGGTCGCCTCGCCGGTCGCGAGGGCGAGCGCCACGGTGCCGGAGTCCGCGCCGAAGGCGACGCCCCTGGACATGCGCGTGTGGCTGTCGCCACCGATGATGATGGCCCAGTCGTCCACGGTGATGTCGTTGAGCACCTTGTGGATGACGTCGGTCATCGCGTGGTACTCGCCCTTCGGATCGCGGGCCGTGATCAGGCCGAAGCGGTTCATGAAGGCCATGAGGCGCGGCGTGTTCTCCTGCGCCTTCCTGTCCCATACGGACGCGGTGTGGCAGCCGGACTGATAGGCGCCGTCGAGCGTCGGCGAGACGACGGTCGCGGCCATGGACTCGAGCTCCTGGGAGGTCATGAGTCCGGTGGTGTCCTGCGAACCGACGATGTTGACCTTCACGCGCACGTCCGAGCCTGCGTGGAGGACCTTGCCGGGCGTGGTGCCGACGGCGTTGGCGTTGAAGATCTTCTCCACGGCCGTGAGGCCCTGATCCTCGTGGGAGACCTCCTTCGAGGGCGCGTAGGCGGACTGCTGCGGGATGCCGAGGGCGTCACAGGCGAAGCTCTGCAGCTTCTTGCCGAAGACGATGGCGTAGGACCCGCCGGCCTTCATGAACTCCATCTTCTGCGGCGTGAAGGAGGCGGCGAGGTCGACGAGCTCCTGTTCGCCCGACTCGTCGAAGAGCTTCTTCGCCTTCGTGTTGATGGTCAGCACCGTGCCCGTGTCCACGGCGTAGCGCTGGTCCAGGATCTGGTTGCCGTGCTCGTCGAGCACCGGCTTGCCGTCATTGCCGAGCTTCTTCGCCCAGTTCTGCAGGTTGATGCCGATGCCACCGGTCACGTCGACGGTGGTCAGGAAGATCGGCGAGATGCCGTTCGTGCCGGCGACGATGGGTGCGATGTTGACGAAGGGCACGTAGGGGCTCGCTTCCCGGCCCGTCCACAGCGCGACGTTGTTGACGCCGGACATGCGCGAGGAGCCGACACCCATGGTGCCCTTTTCGGCGATGAGCATCACGCGCTTGTCCGGGTGCGCTTCCTTCAGAGCGACGATCTCGGCCTGCGCCTCCGGGGAGATCATGCAGCGGCCGTGGAGCTCCCGGTCGGCGCGCGAGTGCGCCTGGTTGCCGGGTGAGAGCAGGTCCGTGGAGATGTCGCCCTCGGCGGCGACGTAGGTCACGACCTTGATCTGGTCCTCGATCTCCGGGAGCTTCGTGAAGAACTCGGCCGCGGCGTAGCTCTCGAGCAGCTCCTTCGCGACGAGGTTTCCTGCGTCGTAGGCGGCCTTGATCCGGTCCGTGTCCGCTTCGTAGAGGAACACCTGGGTCTTCAGCACCTCGGCGGCCGGGCGCGCGACGGCAGGGTCCTCGCCCAGGGCCAGATCGAGGAGCACGCGCACGGATGGCCCGCCCTTCATGTGCGAGAGCAGCTCGAAGGCGAAATCCGTCGAGATCTCTGCGACCACGGTCTGACCGAGGATGATCGCCTTCAGGAACTCGGCCTTCTCGCCGGCGGCGCCCGTGGTGCCGGGCAGGGTGTTGTAGATGAAGTAGCGCAGCGAGTCAGCGCGGTGCGGGTGGCTCGTATCCCTGATCTGCGCGATGACCTCGCTGGCGAGCTCTGCGCTGTCTATGGGCTTCGGATGCAGGCCCTGCAGGGCGCGGGCGTCGATCTCTTCGAGATAGGCGGCGTAGAAGGACATGGTCGGTTCGATCTCTCCATTGCTGGGCCCCGGGGCGCGCAGTGTACCGATCCGTCGGAGTTCGCACTCGCTGTCCGGTCCTCGAGACTCTGCCGTCGGGCGGAGCGCCTCCTCGCGACGGCTTGGAGAGCCGTTACCCTGCAGGCACACTCGCTGCCTCGATGGATCCGAGGCTACCGCATGGATTCCGGTGTGCCACGAAGGCTGCTAGGCGCCCTCGCGCTCCTCGCGTCGATCATCCATCCGGCCCCGACGCAGGCGGAGGTTCTCGAGGCGCACGTCACGACGCCGCGCCTCGAGGCGAGCCTCTTCGCCGAGCATGCGGTCGTGGTGCCGGGCACCGAAACCGCGGTCCAGCTCCGCCTCGACCTCCCCGAGCACTGGCACACCTACTGGCGCTTCTCCGGTGATTCCGGAGAGCGGACGCGCATCGAGTGGACCCTGCCGGAGGGCGTCACGGCGGCTCCGATCGCATGGCCGACGCCGTCGCGCGTGCCCATGGGGCCGGTGATGAACTACGGCTACGAGCACGTCGCCCGGCATCTCATCCCCCTCCACGTCGACGACTCCGTTGCCCCCGATCGATCCCTGCGCCTCGTGGCCGATGCGACCTGGCTGGTGTGCAGGGAAGCGTGCATCCCGGAGAGCGGCCACTTCGAGCTCGAACTCCGCACCGGCGCGCGCGCCATGCCTGCGGGCTTCGCAGCCGACTTCGAAGCCGTGCGCACCGCGCTGCCGAGCCCCTCACCCTTCGCATACGACGCCACGACGCCGGGCCGGGTCGACTTCCGCGGCGCCTTCGACGCCGCGACCCTGCAGGACGCCTATCTGTACGCAGACGCCTGGGGGCAGATCGAGCCCTCCGCCCCGCAGCGCTTCTCGCTCACGGAGACGGGACTGCGCATCGAGTACACGGCCGGACCCCTCGGCGGTTTCACGTCCGGGGTGCTCGTGCTCAGCGAACGCAGCGACGACACGGCGCGCCGCTTCGGCTTCGCGGTCGGAGAGTCTGGCCCGGTCGCCGCCGCGAAGCCGGCCCGAGCCGCGGCAGCGGTGGCGCCCGCGCCGGGCCTGGCCCTCGCGCTGCTGCTGGCCTTCGTCGGTGGTCTCGTCCTCAACCTGATGCCGTGCGTCCTGCCCGTGCTCTCGGTCAAGCTGCTGGCGCTGTCCGAGCACGCGCACGGATCGCCCGGACGCCTGCGCGCGGCGGGGCTCGCCTGGACCGCGGGTGTGCTGAGCTGCTTCGCCGTCCTCGGGGTCGTGCTCGTCATGCTGCGCACCGGCGGCGAGGCCGTGGGCTGGGGCTTCCAGCTGCAGGATCCACGTGTGGTGGCGCTTCTCGCGCTGCTGTTCTTCTGGCTCGGCCTTGCGCTCTCCGGTTTCGTGGAAATCGGGGTGCGCGTCATGGGGCTCGCCGCCGCACCCGGAGAGGGCGTCGACGAGGCGGGGATCGGCGGCAGCTTCCTTACCGGCCTGCTCGCCGCCGTGGTCGCGACGCCCTGCACGGCGCCCTTCATGGGAGTGGCCGTCGGCTGGGCGCTGCTGCAGCCGACGGCGGAGGCCCTGGCCGTCATGCTCGCGCTCGGGGCCGGCATGGCGGCGCCCTTCCTCGCACTCTGCTTCGCGCCCGGGTTGCTACGACGCCTGCCCCGGCCCGGTCCCTGGATGGTGCGGCTGCGCGAGCTGTTCGCCTTCCCGCTCTACGGCGCGGCGGTCTGGCTGCTATGGGTGCTCGCCCGGCAGAGCGGGGCGGATGCGGTGGCGGCGACGCTCGCCGCCATGGTCGCCATCGCCTTCTTCGTCTGGCTGGCGCATGCCGTGGTCCGGGCGCGCTCCGCGGCGGCGCTCGCTCCGGCGGTCCTCGCCGTAGCGCTCGCGGCAGCGATCCCGACGGAGCCGCGTGGGGACGAGGCCGGCGCCGGGGGGTTCGACGTCGCGCGCATCGAAACGCTGCGGTCCGAGGGGCGCCCGGTGTTCCTGAACCTCACGGCGGCCTGGTGCGTGACCTGCCTCGTGAACGAGCGCGTGGCGCTGTCCACGGGCGCCGTGGAGGCGGCGATCGTGCGCAACGGCATCGCCTACGTCGAGGGTGACTGGACCGGACGCGATCCGGCGATCACGGCGCTGCTGGAGCGCTTCGGGCGCGCCGGCGTACCGCTCTACGTTCTCTATCCGCCGCGCGGGGAGCCGCGCGTCCTTCCGCAACTGCTCACGCCGGAACTCGTCGTCGCAGCGCTCGACGAGCTCGGTTCGAGCTGATCCAGAGGAACTCGTCGATGGTCGAGCAGAACGCGAAGTCGGCAGCGCGCACCGCCTGGGCGGTCGCCTTCTCCCTGGGCGCTTTCCTCGCCGGGCCGGTTGCGGCAGCGCCGGTGATCGGCGAGGCCGCGCCGGCCTTCTCTCTTCCGGACACGCGCGGTGACGTTCACTCGCTGGACGACTTCGCCGGACGGACCGTGGTCCTGGAGTGGACGAATCACGACTGCCCCTACGTCCGGAAGCACTACGACAGTGGCAACATGCAGGCGACGCAGCGCGACGCCAGGGAGGACGGCGTCGTCTGGCTCTCCGTGATCTCCTCGAAGCCCGGCAGTCAGGGGCACGTGTCGCCAGCCCGGGCAGACGAACTCACCGAGTCGCGCGACGCGGCGCCGACGGCGGTGCTGCTCGATCCGGCTGGTGACGTGGGCCGTGCCTACGCGGCGCGTACCACGCCGCACATGTACGTGATCGACGGCGAGGGCCGGCTCGTCTACATGGGTGGCATCGACGATCGCCCGACCTCTAACGTCGCGGACATCGAGGATGCGACCAACTACGTGCGCGAGGCGCTCGCGGCGCTCGAGGCCGGTGAGGCCGTGGACCCGGCCGTGACGCGGCCCTACGGCTGTTCGGTGAAGTACTGATCGCGCGCCGGATCCCTGTCCTGTCGCACGCGGCGCGAGCTGGCTCAGACTGTTCAGTGGACGAGGACTCCGGCCGGCGCCTGGCGGGCCACTGCCAGCCCCGGCGGGCGCGCGCCGCGGTCGGTCCGCGGACCGTCGCGCGCTCCACGGAAGTATCGCCACTCGGCCATGCAAGCACGGGAGCGTCGACAGGCGGCTCGACGCAGCTCCGTTGGCATGTGCGCGTCGTCGGCGACGGCGCGTGCGAAGAGGTAGGCGGCGCGATGGTCGTCCTCCGCAGCGGCAGGACGTCCTGCAAGAAGCCGCGCGTTGGCCCGATTCTGGTGCGAGACGATCTTGGCCATGAGCAACCCGACGCAGGGGCGGCCGCCATCGAGGAGCGCGTCGACGAGCGCCAGTGCCTGATCGTAGTGACGGAGCGCCTCGTCGAGGCGTTGCAGTCGGAAGGCGCGATTCGCCCGCTGCATGACTGCCGACCAGCTAGGTCGATCGTTCTCGTCGTTAGGCACCACGGGCCTCCGCTACGGCTGCACTCAATCGAGAATGAGTCGTATTCTCGATAAAGTCAACGACGGAGGCCCGTGCAAGTCCTCGCGCCGGCCCTGAAGCCGGCGCGAGGGCCCGGTCAGTCGATGGTGATGCGCTTGCCTTCCTGCGACTGCGGGGTGAGCTTGGGCAGTGTGATCTCCAGCACGCCGTCGGTGTAGCTCGCCTTGATCGCTTCTGCGTCCACGCGGCGGCCGACGTCGAGCGTGCGGACGAAACGTCCGTAGCGCCGTTCGCGCACCACGGCACGACCCTGCTCGCCGTCTTCCTTCCTTTCCGTGGAGTGTTCGGCCTCGATGGCGAGACGCCCGTTCTCCAGGGAGACATGGATGTCGTCCTTGTCGAAGCCCGGGAGTTCCGCATGGACCACGTAGCGGTCGTCGTGTTCCGTCACGTCCATCGCCGGGGTGAGGGCGCCGCTGCGGCTCACGCCCGCCGTACGCATGGGACGGAAGAAGCCCTCGAAAACGTCGTCGAGATCGCTGTCGAGGAACGGGAAGGGGGAACGCGCGGGTCGTCGCTGCACGTCGTTCATGGGTTTCTCTCCTCAATCGATGCGTCGGGGCATTCGGGATCCCCTCCTGCAGTGACGGATTGATGGGGCCGCCCGGGACCGGCATCAAGAGGTGCGTCGTACGCATCAAATGACACCCATTCTCGTTCGCGCTAGGCTTCGCGCCCGCGCCGAAGGAACGCCGTTCATGCCCACCACGCTCTGGGATATGGCCGAGGGCGACAGCGCCCGCCTCGCCGGTTTCTCGCCGGATCTCGCCCCCAGCTGGCTGCTGCGCCTCGAGGAGCTCGGTTTCCAGCCGGGCGAGGACGTCGTCTGTGTCACGGCGCCGCGCTTCGGGGCGCCGCGGACCTATCGCGTGAACAACAGCTTCTTCTCCGTCGACGACGAGATCGCCCGGTGCATGTTCACGGGTCCGGGGAGCGATGCGGCATGAGCAGTGCGGTCCTCGTCGGCAGTCCGAACTCGGGCAAGTCGCTGCTGTTCAATCGCCTCACGGGCCTGAATCAGAAGGTCGCGAACTTCCCCGGCATCACCGTCGACGTCACCGAGGGCCGGCTCCTCGCGGACGGTGACGTCCGCGTGCTCGACTTCCCCGGCACCTACTCCCTGCATCCCATCTCCGGCGAGGAGCGGATCGCCGTCGACAACTTCCGGCGTCTGCTCGAGGAGGCGGACCTCGGCGCCGTGCTCTGCATCATCGACGCGACGCGCCTGTCCAAGAGCCTGTCCTTCGCACTCCAGGTCGTGCGCGAGTGTCAGCGTGCCGGCAAGCGCGTGGTCATCCTCGCGAACATGATGGACGTGCTCGAACGGCACGGCGTCGCCTTCGATGCGGCGGGGCTCGCCTCGGAACTCGACGTCCCCGTGATGCCCATGTCCGGACGCACGGGTCAGGGTGTCCGCGAGATCGAGGGGCTGCTCGCGCGCCTGCGCGAGGCCGAGGCGCACCCGAGCGCCGGCCGGCTCGCGGAACTGGACGACGCTTCGCTCGTGAGCCTCGCCGGCGACCTGCGTCGCCGCTTCGGCGCCCGGGACGAGATCCTGGTCGCGAACCAGACGCGCATCGACGGCTTCTTCCTGCATTCCACCTTCGGCGGCCTCGCCTTCGCGGCCATCATGTACGTGCTGTTCCAGTCGATCTTCACCTGGGCGGCGCCGGCCATGGATGGCGTCGAGGCAGGCATCGGCGCGCTCGCGGAGATCGTCGTCCCGCTGCTGCCCGCCGGGGCCGTCTCCGACTTCGTGGCGGACGCCCTGTTCGGCGGCATCGGCGCCTTCCTGGTGTTCGTGCCGCAGATCTTCGTGCTGACCTTCATCGTCGGCATCATGGAAGACTCGGGCTACATGGCCCGGGCGGCCGTCATCTGCCACCGGCCGCTGCGCGCCTTCGGGCTCACGGGCAAGAGCTTCGTGCCCATGCTCTCCGGCGTCGCCTGCGCGATCCCGGCCATCTACGCGGCGCGCGCCATCGACTCGCCGCGCAGGCGCTTCCTGACCTATCTCGCCATCCCGCTCATGCCCTGTTCGGCGCGCCTGCCCGTGTACACGCTGCTCATCGCAGTGCTCGTGCCAGCGCAGACCGCCCTCGGGGGGCTGGTGGGCCTGCAGGGCCTCGCGCTCTTCGTCATGTACTTCTTCGGATTGCTGGTGGGGCTGCTCACCTCGGCCCTCGTCGCGCGCCTCACGCGCCGGCAGGCGAGCGACGACATGCCTTTCGTGCTCGAGATGCCGCCCTATCGCCTGCCCGCCTGGCGCTCGCTGCTGCGGCACAGCTGGGATCGCTGCGCGCACTTCGTGAAGAAGGCCGGCGCCGTCATCTTCGGCGTGACCGTGACGGTCTGGGTGCTCGGCTACTTCCCGAACGGCGGCGAGGATCTGGGGGCCTCCTGGCTCGGCGGCGTCGGGCAGTTCATCGAACCGCTGTTCGCGCCGCTCGATCTCGACTGGCGCTACGCGGTGGCGCTGCTGTCGGCGTTCCTCGCGCGCGAGGTCTTCGTCGGCACGCTGGGGACGCTGTTCGGCATCGAGGGCGCGGACGAGAACTTCGTGCCGCTGGCCGAGCAGGTGCAGGCGAGCGGTCTGTCGCTGGCCTCGGGGGTAGCGCTGCTGGTCATCTTCGCCGTCGCCCTGCAGTGCGTGTCCACGGTGGCGACGCTGCGCGGCGAGACCGGATCCTGGAAGGTGCCGGTGCAGATGCTCGTCGCCTACGGCGCCCTGGCCTACGTGCTCGCGCTCGTCGCCTACTGGATCGTCGCGGCGCTGGGCGGCGCCTGAGGCGGCGCCGATCCTTCCGATAGGCATGGCTGGCCATGTCCAACGCCGTGGCGCCGAGGGCGGGTAGCGAGGCCGGAGCGTCCTTCGAGGGATCGGTCGTGGCTGCTTGTCCAGCGCCGCGCGCTGTACTGAGCGGGGCGCGAACATGCAAGGACAGATAGCGGGGCTGTTCGCCCGAACCCTCGGCCACCACCCTCCCGGTGTGGTGCGCCTCATGGCATTCGACCAAGGGGCGCAACGGATTCGTCCTACAAGGTCGTGACCGAGCCTTCGACACGACCGGAAGGCGCGCACAGACCGATCAGCAGCTGACGCCAGAGCCGAGCCCGGAGCCGAGCGGACCTGACCCGGCCACTTGGTGAGGGATACTGCGAGAGGTACTGGTTCCTCAGGCGAGACCGCTGCGCATCGGGGGCGCCCGCGACAACCCTTCACGACGCACGGGTCGCAGGATCCGGCCGATGACCTCGGGGTGCGTCACATCCGCAGGCGGCCCCCGACGATCACCCGCAGACGCCCGCCGCAGTGCGGGCACACTGTGATCTCGATACCGAACACGCGCCGCAGCCGCTCAGCCCAGGTCAGCGGGCCTTTGGCGGACGGCCGTCGTCAGCCTGTTCATCGTCGTTTCCGAGCGCACCGCCGCGGTTGCGCTCATGGCGGCATCGGCGCGCGGCGCCGCCGGTTCCGGTGACGTTGTCGGATCCAGGCACCTCTGATTCCGGCCCCATGCCCGTGACCCACCGGGCCAGCTTCAGCGGCGACGATGCTGCGATGCGCTCTCTGGTCGCCGCTGAAGCGTGCTCCCACGGGGTGCCCCGAACTTTTTTCATCGATCGCCGGACGGATTGCCGCGTGGCGTCGCTTGTCGAGACAGGCCCCCCTGTCCATCGAGGAGAACGCCATGCAGTCCCGGAGCCGATCCGCCCCTCATCGCTGCCTGATCGCGGCGGGCCTGTGCCTGGCGCTCGCGCTCGCGGCACCGGCCCGCGCCCAGGAGATTCCGCAGATCCCGGCGTTCCTGCCGGGCATCGACCAGGTGCCGGCGACCCAGGCGATGCCCCTGGACGGCACCTGGCTGATCTCGTCGATCCGCAAGAAGATCCGCATC
>JAZBPO010000434.1:0-11821 GCA_036351675.1 Pseudomonadales bacterium | reverse complement strand
GTCGAGGGCGGCTACGTCAAGGCACAGGCCAGCGGACGGCTGCGCGGGGCGCGGATCCTGATGGACGTGGTCACCGTCGGTGCCACGGAGCATCTGATGATGGCGGCGGCGCTCGCAGAGGGCACCACGCTGCTCGAGAACGCCGCCCGCGAACCGGAGGTCGTCGATCTCGCCCACTGCATCAACGCCATGGGCGGCAGCGTCCACGGTGCCGGGACCGACGTGATCGAGGTCCAGGGCGTTCGCTCGCTCGGCGGCTGCCGTCACCGCGTGCTGCCCGACCGGGTCGAGACCGCCACCTATCTGATCGCGGCGGCCGCGACGCGGGGTCGCGTGCGCGCCACGGGCACGGATCCGGCGCTGCTCGACTCGGCGCTTCTCAAGCTCGAGGAGGCCGGTGCCCGGATCCGCTCCGGCGATGACTGGGTCGAGCTCGACATGGAAGGGCGGCGGCCCCGCGCCGTGAACATCCGTACGGCGCCCTATCCGGGATTCCCGACCGACATGCAGGCTCAGATGCTGGCTCTCGATGCCGTCGCCGAGGGCACGAGCCGCGTCACCGAGACCATCTTCGAGAACCGCTTCATGCACATCCACGAGATCAACCGCATGGGTGCGCGCATCTCGCTGGAGGGGAGTCGAACGGCGATCGTCGAGGGCGTGGAGCGACTGCGCGCCGCTCCCGTCATGGCGACGGACCTGCGCGCGTCCTTCAGTCTCGTGATCGCCGGCCTCGCCGCCGAAGGCGAGACCGTCGTCGACCGGATCTATCACATGGATCGGGGCTACGAGCGCATCGAGGAGAAGCTCGCCGGCCTCGGTGCACGCGTCCACCGACTGCCGGAACGAAAGGGTGGCGACGACGTCGCGCTCGAGGCCGGCGCGGACGCGGCGGATCGCGAGCAGGGCGCCGCATGATCACGCTCGCGCTGAACAAGGGGCGTATCCTCGACGAGGTGCTGCCGCTCCTGGAGCGTGCCGGCTTCGGCACGCTCGAGGATCCGCGCAGCTCCCGTCGCCTGATCTTTCCCACCGCCCACCCGGAGGTGCGGGTGATCGTCGTGCGCAGCGGCGACGTTCCGACCTGCGTCGAACACGGCGCCGCGGACGTCGGCGTCACCGGCAAGGACACGCTGCTCGAGTACGGTGGAGACGGCTTCTACGAGCCCCTCGATCTCGGTATCTCGCGCTGTCGGCTCATGACCGCCGGCCCCGTCGGCAAGGCGGATCTCCGTCCGGCGCGGGGCCGCCTGCGCGTGGCGACCAAGTTCCTGAACGTGGCGCGGCGCTACTACGCCGCGCGTGGCGATCAGGTCGATCTGATCCATCTGGGTGGCGCCATGGAACTCGCGCCTCTGATCGGCCTCGCCGACCACATCGTGGACATCGTCGATACGGGACGCACGCTCGCGGCCAATGGCCTGGAGCCCTACGAGACCATCGCCGAGATCTCCTCGCGACTGGTGGTGAACAAGGCGGCGATGAAGCGCGAGCCGGAGGTCGTGGGCGCGCTCGTGGCGGGTCTCGCGGATGCCGTGGCGGCGCGGGAAGCGGCGGCATGAGCGCTCCTTCCCAGCTCCCCAGGCGACTCGATGCGCGCGATGGAGGGTTCGCCGCGGCGCTCGACCAGCTCCTGTCCTGGGACACTTCGGAGGATGCCGAACTCACCCGGACCGTCCGCGCGATCATCGAGCGGGTGCGCAGCGAGGGGGATGCGGCCGTGCTCGACTTCACGCGCCGCTTCGATGCCCTCGAGGCCGCTTCGCTGGCGGAACTCGAGGTGTCCGCGGAGGTGCTCGCCGAGGCGCACGGAGCCATCGGCGCGACGGAGCGCGAGGCGCTCGAACTCGCCGCGGCGCGCATCCGGGCATACCACGAGCGTCAACGTTCGGGTTCCTGGGACTACGAGGACGAACTCGGCAATCGCCTCGGCCAGCGCGTCACCCCCCTCGATCGCGTCGGCCTCTACGTGCCCGGCGGCAAGGCGAGCTATCCCTCGAGCGTGCTCATGACGGCGGTGCCGGCGAGCGTGGCCGGCGTCCGGGAGATCGTCATGACTGCGCCCACGCCCGGTGGCGAGATCAATCCGCTGGTGCTCGCGGCCGCGCATCTCGCGGGCGTGCACCGGGTGTTCCGGATCGGTGGCGCGCAGGCCGTGGCAGCGCTCGCCTTCGGTACGGAGACGGTGCCGCGCGTGGACAAGATCGTCGGGCCGGGTGGCGCCTTCGTCGCCGAGGCCAAGCGCCAGGTGTTCGGGCCCGTGGGCATAGACATGATCGCCGGGCCCTCGGAGATCCTCGTGGTCGCCGATGCCGGAGCCGATCCGGAGTGGCTCGCCCTCGACCTCTTCTCGCAGGCCGAGCATGACGAGGCGGCCCAGGCGATCCTGATCAGCGCCGACGAAGCGGTGCTCGACGCCGTCGCCGCGGCCATCGAGCGTCTGCTGCCGACGCAGCCGCGGGCCGAGGTGATCCGCCGCTCGCTCGGAGACCGGGGCGCCCTCATCCGTGTGGCCGATCTCGACCAGGCGGTGGCGTTGATCAATCGCATCGCGCCCGAGCACCTCGAGCTGGCCGTCGCCGATCCGGATGCGCTGCTGCCGGCCATCCGCCACGCCGGCGCGGTGTTCCTCGGCTACCACACGCCGGAGGCGCTCGGAGACTACGTGGCCGGGCCGAGCCACGTGCTGCCGACCTTCGGTACGGCGCGCTTCTCCTCGCCGCTCGGCGTCTACGACTTCGAGAAGCGCAGTTCGATCATCGGTTGCTCCCCCTCGGGCGCGGCAGTGCTGGGCCGGGCGGCCGCGGTGCTGGCCGAAGGCGAGGGCCTCGGAGCCCATGCGCGTTCTGCCGGCCGCAGGGTCCCGGGCTACGACGACAACGAGGCGGCGAGCGGCTGAGCCCGGCGCTCACCCCTGGAGCGCCGGCCGACGTCCCACGACTGCGGCCAGATCGACCAGTACGCCGTCGCGTCGCACGCGCAGGCTGACGCTGCGCCCGGGTTCGAGCATGGCGATACGCTGCGCCAGCTCCCGTGCCGAACCCACCGGCATCTCGTCGACGGTGACGATCAGATCCCCCGTGCGGAGTCCGGCGCGGGCAGCCGGTCCCTGCGGCGTCACGGCGGTGACGGGCAGGCCGCTGTCCTCCACCCCCTGGAGGAGCACCTCGACGCCGAGCCAGCCGCGTACCACTTCGCCCCGGGCGATGATGTCGTCGAGCACCGTGAGCGCGAGACGCGCGGGGATCGCGAACCCCAACCCCTGGGAGCCGCCCGAGCGGCTGAAGATCAGCGTATTGAGGCCGACCAGGTCGCCGCGCGCGTCGACGAGGGCGCCGCCCGAGTTGCCGGGGTTGATGGCGGCGTCGGTCTGGATGAAGTTCTCGTAGGGATTGTCGGAAAAGCCGTAGCGACCGAGGGCGCTGACGATGCCCTGGGAGACGGTCTGGCCGAAGCCGAAGGGGTTGCCGATGGCGAGGACCACGTCGCCCACGCGGAGCGCATCGTCTGCTGCGACGGTCAGGACCTCCGGCGTCGGCACGGGCACGCGCAGTACCGCCAGATCCGTCTCCGGATCCGTGCCCACGACGATCGCGGGCACCTCCCTGCCGTCCGCGAGGGCGACGAGGATCTCGTCGGCGTCGGCGATGACGTGATTGTTGGTGAGCACGTGGCCGTCGGCGCGCACCACGATCCCGGAACCGAGGCTGCTCTGCATGCGTCTGCGCTCGGGCATGCGGGCGCAGAACTGACGCAGCCCGGGCAGGTCGCAGAAGGGGTGTACGGACGTGGTCACGATCTTGGAGGTGTAGATGTTGACCACCGCCGGGGCGGCGCGTGCGACTGCGTCGGCGTAGCCCCCCGGCGCCACCCGGGGCTTCGCGCCGCGCTCGGCGATCAGCAGGCCGAGCACCAGACCGAAGGCGATGCCGGCGAGAACGGGCAGGAAGCGCGCGAGGTTGGGATTCATCGGGTCCTCCGTGGACGGGCGCAGTCTAACCTCGCGCAGTACCGGTGAATGCGCGGTGAATTGCAGCGCTGGCGGGGCGCCCTTAGGATCCGCCGCCTCTCGTGCAGGGCAGGGATGAAGAGAGCGGTCATGACCCCGGGCGAGCGCTACGCCAGTGACCTCGAACGCGAGGGCTTTCGCCGCGATCCGGCGCAGGCCGAGGCCGTGGCCCTGTTCGACGACCTGCACGGCCGACTCCTCGCGTCCCCGGAGGAGCCGGGCCTCGGTGCGCGTCTGCGCGGCCTGCTCGGGCGCCCGGCGCGTCGCGATCCGGTCCGCGGCCTCTATCTCTGGGGGGGCGTGGGTCGCGGCAAGACCTATCTGATGGACCTGTTCTTCGACTGCCTGCCCTTCGAGCAGAAGCTGCGCATGCACTTCCACCGCTTCATGCGTCGTACGCACGAGGAGCTCGGCCGCCTCGCGGGTACGAGCGATCCGCTGGTGGCTGCGGCGGAGCGTCTCGCCAGCGAGGCGCGGGTGATCTGCTTCGACGAGTTCTTCGTCTCCGACATCACCGACGCGATGATCCTCGCGGAACTGTTCGACGCGCTCTTCGCCCGGGGCGTCACCCTGGTCGCCACCTCGAACGTCGAGCCCGGGAACCTCTATCGTGACGGCCTGCAGCGGCGCCGCTTCCTGCCCGCGATCGATCTCATCGAGCGGCATTGCCGGGTCCTGCACATGGACGGCGGCACGGACCATCGCCTGCGGACGCTGGAACAGGCCGAGCTCTATCACTGGCCCCTGGACGCGGGCGCAGAGACCTCCCTGGCGGCGAGCTTCGCCGCGCTCGCGCCGGAGACCGGGCGCCGCGACGTGGTCATCGAGATCGAGGGGCGGCCGATTCCGGCGCGGGCCGAGTGCGACGACGTGGCCTGGTTCGACTTCGCGGCACTCTGCGACGGCCCCCGCAGCCAGAACGACTACATCGAGCTCGCCCGCGAGTATCACGCCGTGCTCGTCTCCGGCGTGCCGCGCTTCGATACGCGCCGCGAGGACCAGGCGCGCCGCTTCATCGCCCTCGTGGACGAGTTCTACGACCGCGGGGTGAAGCTCATCCTGTCGGCGGAAGTGCCGATCCCGGAGCTCTACGGCGGCGAGCGTCTGCTGTTCGAGTTCGAGCGGACGGCCTCGCGGCTGCTGGAGATGCAGTCACACGCCTACCTGGCGCGCGTCCACCGCGCCTGAGCGATTCCGGGGTCTTCGAGAAGGTTGTCAGTTCCGGGGTGCGGGGCTAAGATTCGCGTCCCGTTTTTCCCGGCCCCGGCGCCGGCGCCGCCACGAGGCGCTCGAAACGTCCAGCCGGAGCCCTGAGGATGCAATCGATGACGACCCAGAGCACCCGTCCCGCCGACGTACGGCGCGACTGGTTCGTGGTCGACGCCGCCGACAAGACGCTCGGGCGGCTCGCCACGGAGATCGCCGTTCGTCTGCGCGGCAAGCACAAGCCCGAGTACACGCC
Organism: Pseudomonadales bacterium; assembly: GCA_036351675.1. Classification (GTDB taxonomy): domain Bacteria; phylum Pseudomonadota; class Gammaproteobacteria; order Pseudomonadales; family Azotimanducaceae; genus JAZBPO01. Next base: position 6,350 of record JAZBPO010000434.1, on the reverse strand, counting down.
TCATGTGGACACCGGCGACTACATCGTCGTGGTGAATGCGGAGAAGGTGCGCGTGACCGGCAACAAGCTGACGCAGAAGACCTACTGGCGCCACACCGGCTACCCCGGCGGCATCAAGGGCGTGAGCCTGCGCGATCAGCTCGAGCGGCACCCGACGCGCGTCATCGAGGCCGCGGTCCGTGGCATGCTGCCCTCGAACCCGCTCGGCCGCTCCGTGTTCCGCAAGCTCAAGGTCTATGCAGGCCCCGACCATCCGCACGCGGCACAGCAGCCGCAGGCCCTGGACATCTGAGGACGACCCAGCCATGAGCACCGCCAGCAACTACGGCACCGGTCGTCGCAAGACCGCCGCCGCACGCGTCTACATCCGTCCCGGCCAGGGTCGGGTGCTCGTCAACAACAAGCCCCTCGACGAGTACTTCGGGCGCGAGACCTCCCGCATGGTGGTCATGCAGCCCCTGCAGCTGACCGACATGGCCAGCACCGTCGACGTCCGGGTCACGGTGCGCGGCGGAGGGCCCTCCGGGCAGGCGGGCGCGATCCGTCACGGTATCACCCGTGCCCTCATCGACTACGACGAGGGCCTCAAGCAGCCGCTGCGGCAGGCGGGCTTCGTGACCCGCGATTCGCGGGCGGTGGAGCGCAAGAAGGTGGGTCTGCGCAAGGCGCGCAAGCGCCCGCAGTTCTCCAAGCGCTGATCCGGCACGCCGAGGCCCCCCGGAGCCTCGCCTGGCTGTGCTAGAATCCGGCGCCGTCGCCGCGAGCCGGTCGGTTCACGTGCGGCGGCCCTCGATCGGAACCCCCGCAGGCGGGCGCCGCGGGTTTCTACACGGGTTCTCCGGGCGGATGCGTCGGTGGCCCGCGTATCCGCAGTGGTTCACTTCAGGGAGTGTGCTTCGTGAGTGAAGGCGCAATCAACGCAGGGAGCCCCGGCCTCGAAAGCCAGGGCGACGGGGAAGTCAACCTCGAGCGTCGCAGGTTCCTGATCGGCGCCACGGCCGTCGTCGGCGGCGCCGGTGTGGTCGGAGCGGCGGTGCCGTTCCTCGCCTCCTGGGCGCCGAGCGCCAAGGCGCGCGCTGCCGGTGCCCCGGTCTCCATCGACGTGAGCAAGCTGGAACCGGGCGAGATGCTCGGGCCGCTGCCGGAGTGGCGTGGCAAACCCATCTTCGTGGTCCGCCGCACCGACGACGTCCTCGCCAAGCTCGAGGCGTCCGAGCTCTCGCTGGCGGATCCGAACTCCGAGCGCGTCTCGCAGCAGCCTGCCTACGCCGCCAACCCCTGGCGTGCGCGCGAGGAGCAGAAGTCCATTTCCGTGCTCGTCGGCATCTGCACGCACCTCGGCTGCTCGCCGAAGTACTACGGCGAAGTCGGGCCGCAGGCCTTCGACGCCAACTGGCAGGGCGGCTTCTTCTGCCCCTGTCATGGTTCCAAGTTCGACCAGGCTGGTCGGGTCTACGCGGGCGTCCCGGCGCCCTCCAATCTGGAGGTGCCGCCCTACATGTTCGAGTCCGACGACGTGATCATCGTCGGCCAAGACGAGGAGACCGCGTGATGGCTGAAGCAAGCGCACCGCAGGACGGCAAGGGCGCTTCGGGCGGCGTGATGGGCGTGATCAACTGGGTCGACGAGCGGATGCCGCTCATCGAGACCTGGGAATACCACCTGTCGCAGTACTGGGCTCCGAAGAACTTCAACTTCTGGTACTTCTTCGGTGTCCTCTCCGTCGTGGTGCTGGTCAACCAGCTGCTGACGGGCATCTGGCTCACCATGAGCTACGTGCCCTCCGGCGACGGAGCCTTCGCGTCCGTCGAGTACATCATGCGCGACGTCGAGTTCGGATGGCTGTTGCGCTATCTGCACTCCACCGGTGCGTCGGCCTTCTTCGTCGTCGTCTATCTGCACATGTTCCGCGGCATGATGTACGGCTCCTACCAGAAGCCGCGCGAGCTCATCTGGCTGTTCGGCATGGCCATCTTCCTGGTGCTCATGGCCGAGGGCTTCATGGGTTACCTGCTGCCCTGGGGCAACATGTCGTACTGGGGCGCACAGGTCATCGTGTCTCTCGTCGGGGCCATTCCCGTCGTGGGTCCGGATCTCATGACCTGGGTCCGCGGTGACTTCCTCATGAGCGAGATCACGCTCAACCGCTTCTTCGCCCTGCACGTCGTGGCGCTGCCGCTGATGCTGGTGATGCTCGTGTTCCTGCACATCGTCGCGCTGCACCACGTCGGTTCGAACAACCCCGACGGCATCGACGTCAAGAAGTACAAGGACGAGAACGGCAAGCCGCTCGATTCCATCGCCTTCCATCCCTACTACACGATCGGCCACGACCTCCCGGCCATCGTCGTGTTCCTCGGTGTCTTCCTCGGCATCGTCTTCTTCGCCCCGGAGATGGGGGGCTACTTCCTCGAGCCGCCGAACTTCGCCGAGGCCGATCCTCTGAAGACGCCCGAGCACATCGCGCCCGTCTGGTACTACACGCCCTTCTACGCGATGCTCCGCGCCGCGACCTACCCGCTGCTCGGCATCGACGCCAAGTTCTGGGGCTTCGTGGTGATGGTCGGCGCCATCGCCCTGCCGGCCGTGCTGCCCTGGCTCGACCGCAGCCCGGTCAAGTCCATGCGCTACAAGGGCGCGTTGTCGAAGGTGTTCCTGGCGCTCTTCGTGGTCTGCTTCCTGCTGCTCGGCTGGCTCGGTACCGTCGCCGCCACGCCGCTCTACACGCTGCTCGCGCAGATCGGAACGGCAGGATACTTCGCCTACTTCGTGCTCATGCCCTGGTACACGCGTGTCGAGGCCACCAAGCCGGTGCCGGAGCGCGTTCCGAACGCGGACGGCTCGATTCCCCCCGTACCGGAGAGCGCAGCCGTCGCCGGAGGCAAGGCATGATCCGTCGCTTCACCCTTCTGGCCCTGCTCGCGCTCGCCGCGCCGTCACTCCTGGCGGCCTCGGCGGATCTCGACCTCGACAGCATCGAGACGGATCACGCCAACCTGCCGTCGCTGCAGCGCGGCGCGGCACTGTTCGCCAACTACTGCATGGGCTGCCATGGTCTGCAGTACCAGCGTCACCAGCGCACCGCCGTGGATCTCGGCATCCCGGAGGATCTCTACATGGAGAACCTCCTGTTCGACCCGGAGGCGGAGATCGGCGACCACATCACCTCGGCGATGCCCGAGGACGGGTCGAAGAACTGGTTCGGCGCCCAGCCGCCGGATCTGACCATGGTCACGCGGGTCCGCAGCCCCGAGTGGGTCTACACGTACCTGCGCAACTTCTACGTCGACCCGAGCCGCCCGCTGGGCGTGAACAACGACGTGCTGGCGAATGCCGGCATGCCGCACGCGCTGATCGAGCTCCAGGGCGTGCCCTACAAGGTCTGCGACGAGGCGGGGCACTGCGAGATCGAGATCGAGGAGGGGACGGGCACCATGACCGGCGAGGAGTTCGACCGGGCCGTGGCCGACATCGTCAACTACCTCGACTACACCGGCGAGCCGTACAAGGCCGACCGGGAGCGCATCGGCGTGTACGTCCTGCTCTTCCTGGTGATCCTCTTCGTGTTCACCTACCTGCTGGGACGCGAGTACAGCAAGGAAGTGCACTGAGGACAGCGGTCACGGGCGACCGTCCGGCGCGCGGCCCCCTCCGCGCGCCGGCACGTGACGCGGGCGTCTCCCTGGCGCTCGCGGCACCCGGGTCCGATCGGCCTTTCCCACCGTTCGGCTCTTCGCGAGGAACTCCATGAGTGTCGTAAGCAAGCGTACGTCCATGACGCTGTTCTCGGACGCGACGGATCACTACAGCCACCGCGTGCGCATGGTCCTGGCCGAGAAGGGCGTCACCGTCGACGTCGTGGACATCGATCCTGCCAACAAGTCCGACGAACTCGGTGAGCTGAATCCCTACAATTCGCTGCCGACGCTGCTCGACCGCGACCTCGTGCTCTACGAGTCCGTGGTGATCATGGAGTACCTCGACGAGCGCTTCCCGCATCCGCCGCTGCTGCCCGTGTATCCGGTGGCGCGGGCGCTCTCGCGTCTCTGGATGCATCGAATCCAGCATGACTGGTGCGTGCACCTCGATCTGCTGCTCGCCGGCAAGGGGCGCGAGACGACGCTCACGAAGGCGCGCAAGTCGCTGCGCGAAAGTCTCATCGCCGTCGCACCGATCTTCGCGGAGAAGCCCTTCTTCATGAGCGACGAGTTCACGCTCGTCGACTGCTGCGTGGCCCCCGTGCTCTGGCGGCTCGACATGATCGGCATCGACCTGCCCGACAAGCAGGCGCGCCCCCTGAAGAAGTACGCGGAGCGCCTCTTCGAGCGGGACGGCTTCCAGGCGAGCCTGACCGAGCAGGAGCAGGAGATGCACGAATGACGGACGCGCCCCGCGCCCGACCGTGAGCAGGGACGACGCGGCACCGTCCATGCTCGATCAGCGCCCCTATCTCCTGCGGGCGCTGAACGAGTGGATCGTCGATTCGGGCTGCACGCCGCACGTGCTCGTGGACGCCACGCGGGCCGGCGTGGAAGTTCCCGACAGCGCCGTCTCGGATGGGCGGGTCGTCCTCAACATCTCCCCGACGGCGGTTCGCTATCTTCACCTCGGCGAGGAGTCCTTGACCTTCGAGGCGCGCTTCGGCGGTGTCGCCCGCCAGGTGTCGGTGCCCCTCGGCGCCGTGCTCGCCATCTACGCCCGCGAGAACGGGGCGGGCATGGCCTTCGAGCCCGAGGACCCGCAGACCGGAGCACCGCCCGGCGACGAGCGCGACGACGACCCACCGCCGCCGGCGGGGCCGTCCGGCGGCAGGCCGGGGCTCCGAATCGTGAAGTAGTCGCGCGGCCGGCTCAGTCCACGTACTCGAACATGCGTACCACCTTGCGCACGCCGCCCGTGTTGCGCGCGATCTCGGCGGCGGTGTCCGCGTCGTCGCGGGCCACGAGCCCGAGCAGATAGACCACCCCGTTCTCCGTCACCACCTTGATGTCGCGTCCGGGCGCTGCGTCGCTGGTGAGCAGCTTCGTCTTGACCTTGCTCGTGACCCAGGAGTCGCCCGTCCGCGTCAGCATCGACGTCGGCCCCGCGACCTCCAGCTCGTTGTAGACACGACGGACGTTGCGCAGTTCGCGCACGACCTCCTCCGCGCGGAGTCGCAGGTCCTCGGCCCTGACCTGCCCGGTGAGGAGCACCACGCCGTTGAAACTGGTCACGCCGAGATGCGACTCGGCGAGGCCGGGCGCCGCCTTGCGGATGTTGACGAGGGCGGTCGTCTCGAGCAGCTGGTCGTCGATGACCCGCCCCATGGTGCGATCCGTCGGGGTCTGCTCGATACCGTCTTCGCCGCTGACGGCTCCCATGAGGCGTGCACAACCGCACAGGTTCGCCAGCAGCGCCAGCAGCAGGAGCAGCAGGAGGCCGCGCGCGGGCATCGGCCGGGACAGGACTTCGTGCGACAGCTGGAATCGGACGGGACGTGACACTGGGTGCATCGCTCCTCTCAGGCGGCGTGGAAAGCGTCGCGTATCCACTCGAGCCGTTCGGCGCCGGCGCCGTCCTCCTCGATCGCGACGACGTCGAAGCGGCAGGCGGGAGGCTCCCTCATGCTCGCCAGATAACAGCGGGCGGTGCGCAGCAGCCGCGCCTGCTTGCGTGGCCCTACGGTCTGTACAGCCGATGGATGCCGTGACGACAGGCGGCGCCGGTGTCTGACCTCGACGAAGACGAGATACTCGCCGTCCTGCATGACGAGATCGATCTCGCCGAAGCGGCAGTGCCAGTTCCGCGTCACGAGCCGCAGGCCGGCACTGCGGAGATGACCGAGGGCGCGGGTCTCGGCGGCGTCGCCGGTGCGCTGTGTGGGACTCCGCCGGATCAGGGCGCCGCCACCACCCGGGGCAGGGCCATGGGCCCGTCGGCAGCCATCACGGCCCAGCTCAATGCGCGATCGACGCGTCCGAAGGGATCCACCGTGAGGTCGCCGGTGACACCCGCCAGCGCCGTGGGCGCGGCATTGCCGGGCCCCTTCCGGCTCCCGAGGCGCGCATGCAGGCGCCAGGCATCGACACCGATCGCATGGAAGATGGACAGACTCGCGGCCGTTCCGGGCCATGCCAGGTCCATGCGCCTGCGCGTGGCGAGAGGCAGCAGCCGCCACGGCAGGTCGCAGAAGCGGACGCCTGCAAGCGGCGAGTCGCTGGCGTTCTCCTCACGGTTCGGGTCGTGGATCTGCGATGAGGCGTAGACCGGCAGGTCGCCGGCGAAGTAGTAGTCGAGCGCGGGTTTGAGGGTGCCGCCGTGCAGTGGATCGGCAAGCGCGACGATGGCGTCGACGTCGCGGCGCCGGCGCG